>CADCPA010000093.1 GCA_902803135.1 uncultured bacterium | reverse complement strand
GGCGAGCGACAGCGCCGTCGTGCGCTGCGACAGGTCAAGCGTCGAACCGTCCTGCAGCTGCACGTTCGGGAAGTAGTCCGTTTCCGGGGCAAAAGCCCTCTTCACGAACACCGTCTTCTTGCCGTCCTTGTCATTCACCGTCGACAGCGTCTTGCAGACCAGCGCGCCGAGCTGCACGTCGTTGCGGATCTGCAGCGTGCTGTCGGTGTCGATCGTCAGGGTCGAGAGATCCATCGAGACCGCCGGACGGAAGTAGAGCGCGGCCGGCATCTCGGTCGTCACGCGCAGGGTGCCGTTCGTCAGCGGCTCGTAGAAGATGAGGCCGGTGAGATCGTTGGACGACCCCACCGTCGCCGTCAGCGTGTATCCGCCCAGATCGACGAGCCCCGTCCGGAAGGCGATGCAGCCGTTCTCGCCCTGTATCTCGATGAAGGAATCCGCCGTCAGCGTCAGATTGCCGACCGAGTCCTTCGTCGCATGGTCGGTCTGCGAGAAGCCGCGGTTCGCGAGCGTGCCGCCCGAGAGGACCAGGTCCAGACAGCAGAGACCGTAGTTGCCGCGCATGTCAAGCGTCGCGCCCGCGCACACTTCGAGACGCGGCCGGACAACCTTGTCGGGATCCGTCCAGCCCAGCGTATTGCGGGACACGGCGAACTCGGTGTTGTTCATCCCCGGGATGTAGAGCTCGACCAGGCCTTCGGCGATCTTGTTGCC
This sequence comes from uncultured bacterium, assembly GCA_902803135.1. Lineage (GTDB taxonomy): Bacteria > Verrucomicrobiota > Kiritimatiellia > RFP12 > UBA1067 > RUG572. Next base: position 14,036 of record CADCPA010000093.1, on the reverse strand, counting down.
GCCCGTGTAGGACTGTCCCGTCTTCTGCACGCGGAAGCAGCCCGCGCCCTTCTTGACGAACTGGAGAGCGCCCGCAAGCGCAATCTTCGTGTTGACGAACGTCTGGCCTTCCGCCACGTGGAACTCGAACACGCCGCCGCCGACCGAGTCGGTCACCGTGAAGGCGGTCGGACTCGTCTCGTCGCCGCCCTGCACCTTCAGCAGATGGCCCTCGAGGTCGATTGTCACGCCGTTCGGAATCTGTCCGACATCGAACGACGTCCAATCCGAATCGAGCTTCAGCGCCACGTCGCCGAGGACGACCGCCGCCACCGACAACGCCGAGAAGCGTGCCAGGTCGACGGTGAGATCGCCGCGCACGTAGACCGTCGTCACCGAACCCGGCAGGCCATTCGCCACGGGATAGCCCATCGCGTTCGTGCAGGTCCAGTTCGCCGGATTGTTCACGTCGCCGTCGCCTGCGGCATTCGTCCACACGGCGGACGTCACAACCGGCGACTCGGGATCGCCGCCATAGAACAGTCCTTCCGCCGTCTGCGAGGCGGGCGTCTCATCGTTCTTGAACACGAACGTCACGCCCTCCGGCAGAGCATCCCAGGCGAGGATCTGATCGCCCAGAGCCGGCGCGCGCGCACCGAGGTCGATCGTCACCGTCGCCCCGGACTCGTAGCTCACGGTCGTTCGGCCCTGCGTGTCCTCCGCGGAAATCTCCGCCGTCGTCGTGGACCAGGCGGAGTCTTTCATCGAGAGGTCGATCGTCGAACCATCCTGCAGCGTCGGCGCCCAAAAGGCGGTACCCTGCGGGCTAAAGGTGCCAAAGACCTTCAGCGGACCCGTGCCGGCCGAATGCGGATGGGTCGCGTACGACGTGTAGTTCGACACGCAGATTTCGCCGTCGAGACGCAGCGAACCTTCGTGCTGGACAATCGACGCCGTGCGCATCTCCGTCACGCCGTCGCTCGGCGTCGCGAACCAGCCGGCGACGAGGTCGAACGTGCCGTTCACGGCACCGCGCAAACCTGGATAGAACTTCTGCGTCGTGGAGACGGACAGCGTGTGGCCGCCCAGGTCGATCGGCACATAGGTCGTACCGGCCGAGGCGAAGTCGCGCGTCAAGTCGACGGCGGAGTCGGCCGTCAGCTCCCACGTGAAGGTCGGCTGGCCCGATCCGCCGACGAGCGTACCGCCGTCCTGGAAGAGGTGGTAGATGCCCCAGCCCTGGTAGCCGTTCAAGTCGAGCGAGGCGCCTGCGCGCAACCAGAGCGGAATCGATCCGATCACGTTCGTGCCGCCGAACGGCAGCTTGTTCGGCTCGCAGGCCATGACAACCTGGCCTTCCTGAATGTCCGTGCCGCCCGTGTAGGACTGGCCGACGCGCGCGACCCGCAGCGTGCCGGCACCCGTTTTGACAACCTTGAGGTTCCCCTGCAGCGCTACCGAATCATTTACGCATTCACCCGCGGCCGGCGAAATTTCCAGTACGCCGGGTTGCGCGGCGTCTTCCGTGGTGTCGACCACCCGCGCGTCGTCAAGGCCCCAGACCTGGAAGAGGGAGATTTCGTTGAACTCGAGGAAGCGGTCGCCGCTCCAGCGGCTGTCGCCTGCGGCCGCCGTGATGCGCACGCGGTACTGGGCATAGGTCCCCGCAGACGGCACGGGGAAGTACTTCAACTTGTTGCTGTCCGCCCACGTGACGCCTTCCCGCGTGTCGACGACCGCCCATTCCTCGTCGTCGCCGTTGCGGCCTTCAACCCGCCATGTGCCCGGACACCGGTCCTTGTTGTCGGCGCCGCGGATCGAGTAGCAGCGCAGCGTGCGCGCCCGCGGCAACGTCACGGCGAAACTGACGTCGAATTCGTAATTGGCCGCCGCGCCGGAACAGACGAGCACGCGCCCGGCCGCCGTGTCGTTCGTGTCGAAGGCCGTTCCCTCTTCGGTGCGGAACGTCACGCCGTCCAAATGGCTCGTCTGCTGCGTCGTCTCGTAGTCCGCCGCAAAGTCGGCCTCGATCTTCTCGAAGAACTCGATCTCGCCGAACTGGAGGAAAGACCCGTACTGGTCTTTCACCTGGTTGGCCGTGAACCGGATGCGATACTGGCGATAGTGCCCGGGATTCGGCACGGTGAACACCTTTCGTTCCGCGGCCGTATTCGTCCAGCCGATGTTCGTGCGGGTGTCGAGCACCTGCCAGCTATCGTCTTCGGAATATCGGCCCTCAAGCGTCCAGGCCTTCGGATTCCGCTCGTAGTATTCGACGCCGACCGTAATCGCATACTGGCCAATCGGCGTCTTCGCCGCGAAGGTCCAGCCGACACTGGCGTCAAAGACCGTCTTGCCCTGCGTATTGCGGAAGAGCACGCGACCCGCCCTGGCGACATTGCCGTCGAAGGCGTTGGCTGCCGTTCCGGCATAGAGGGCAGTATCTCCTCCAACTTCGGAAAAAGCGCGTGTTCCCGCCTCGTCGGGTGAGGTGAGATTGGGACGGCCCTCGGGCACGATGAAGTCGCTGGCAATCGAAGGCACTTTCAGCAGAAATCCCTTCAGATCGACCGTGATGCCCTTGTTGAGCACGACGGCGTCGTACGACGTCCAATCAACGGTCTCCGCCAGATCCAACGAGTCGTAGACATACTTCGTCTCAGCTTCAGCCGCACCAAAGCCCAACCCGGCCAACAGAGCCATCGCCGCACAACGCATCATCCTGTCCATTATCTTTCCCCTTCTGAAGAAACACATTTTCAACTCTTCTGAATCATAGCATATTCGCGCCGCGGAAGCAAGCGTTCCGAATGGGGGGCGTCATGCGGGCACGCCCTTCTTCATTCAAAATAGATGCCGATATTCAGCGCATTCGTACGCCAGTGGCGACGGCCGGCGTCATGGCGATTGAGATATTCGACCGTCTTGCCTTTGTCGTTCCAGTAAAGCAGCGTCGTCGAACCGCCGCCGTCCATGTTGATCGCGTCGCCGGCACCGGCGGATTCCAGCAGAACCGCCAGGTCGTAGAGATTCGCCCCCAGGCTCCAGCCCTTCTGCCGTCCGTCCACCGCGAGCACGTAGAGCCAGCGTCCGTCAGACGAAAGACCATAGGCCATCCGCGGATGGAGCACCGTCGAATCGCGGGCGTCCTGCGCATAAGCCGTGAATTTCCCCTTGCGCATCAGCAGGCCGAAGCCGGTGTGGGCGACGGCGACCTGCGCGTAGAGGTTCGTCGGCAGCGTCTCGCGAATCTCGCAGCGGCCGTCCTTCCAGGCGACGAACAGCGGATTCGTCGGTTTCCCGTGGTCGGAAACGACGACGCCGTCGGCAAGGTTGAGTCCGGCGGGGTCGGCCCATTTATGGTTCCACGGCGAGCACCAGGGCCGCCACGGCGCCGAATTGAAGCCCGCCACCATCTTGCGCCCCTGCAACCGCTGCGTGCGGACGAAATTTGCCGTCGTCTCGCGGCGCGACCGGATGGCGATCACGCCGTTCGTGTAGTCCGGCATGGGCTTGCCCCAGTCGGGATCGCGTCCGGTACTGGCAAAGCGGAGTCCGGGCGTCGTCAGATCGACGCGCATCCAATGGGCCTTCATCAACCGCGGCGATTCAAGCTCCTGTTCAAGGACCTGAATGCCCTTCGCCACCGTGCGGGCCCGCCGCCAGTCGAGCTTCTCGGCGGCGCCAAGCCAACAGGCCGCCAACAGCAGAACGCCCAACACCAGATTTTTTCTCATCGTCTTTCCTCCTCGTCGCTCACTTGCCGCTCAGTTTGTGGATTTCGACGGCGTCGAACCAGCAGGTCTCGCCGGGGCGCTGGTTGGCGGCCAGCTGGAGCGCCAGCAGATTCGCCCCTTCGGGAATCCGTACCGCGGTTTCGCCGACATGCCATTCGTCCGCCGCGCCATCCGCGATCGGCACTGGCACGCCCGGCAGATGCCACTGCCACTTGTGGTCCTTCTGCCAGTAGACGGTCGACGAACCGCCGACCCCCTTGTACTTGAAATGGATGCCGAACAAATCGCCCGGCCGGCCCTCGACTTCGACCACGTAGCACCCGTTGCCGACGCCCTTGAGAAACACGGTGCCGCCCTCGCGTCCGTACTCGCCCTGCGCCTGCCTGTCGTCCCGCCACGGCACGTCGGGCACCTTCGCGAGGTTGACGAGCTTCCCCGCCGCGCGGCATTCGGCCGTGCGGCGGCGCAGCAGACGTACGGGATCGCGCACGCCGAGCATCATGTCGTTCAAACCGGGCAGGACTTCGTCCCAGGTCTCGCGTCCGTTGAAGTTGCTCTTCGTGCCGGTGAAGTTGCTCTTCGTGCCGGACCACTTGACCCACGCCTTCTGCTCGCCGTAGACCCAGATGTACTCGTCTGCCGCCGCCGTCGCCTGCACGAGGTTGCGGCGGTAGTGGTTGAGGCGCGAACCGTCGACCGGACCAAAGTACCACGGCGAGTTCGTGGGGTTGATGTAGGCGTCGAGGTAGAGTCCGAACCCGGCACGCAGCTGGGCCAGGTATTTCGGGCGGTTCTCGGGCTCGACGAGTCCGAGCGCGCCCGTGCGCTGTTCGCAGGCGGATCGGTAGAACGCGCCCTTCTCCGCCTCGTACGTGTAGGCGCATTCGTTGCCGTCCACAAAGCGCGCCGTCGGCGGAATCACATCGAGCATGCCGTTGACGAACCACGGCCACAGGTCGCCTTTCGCCTTCGCCGCGGCGATCGGCTCCGGCGCGGCAAAATAGCTCGTGCTCTGCGAGAGCAGCCAGAACGACAGGAACGTCACGTCGGGATATTCGTCGAAGATCGCCCGGAACACTTCGGCGCCGCGGCGGCGTGCAAGCGCAGCCGTCTCGTCGTACGCGGGGTCGCCCGGCATCAGATTGTACTGTCGGGAATGCGGGTAGTCCTCGGCGTCCACGAGAATGCCGCGCAGCCCGCCCTCCTTCGCGAGCCACGCGACCGTGGCCATGTTCGCCGCGAAGTTCGCCCAGGCGGCATCGTCCGTCCAGGCGAGGCGCTTCACCGGCGCCCACCACGAACTGATGAAGCTCTCGCGCAGGGAGGGGTGCTTGACAATGTCCTTGAAGACGGCGATCTGGTCTTTCAGCCGGTCGCGCGGCCAGGGCGGATCGTTCATGATCCGCGTATGGCTGATCGCGCGCCCGTCGGCCAGCGTGGCGTTGATCACCAGCGTCACGCCGTCGAGCCCCGTCTTGTCGAAGGCGTCCGCATGCGCGAGCACCTCCCTCGGCGTCATGCCGAGCAGATCCCAGCCATGACCGATGTATTTTTTCTGCACCGCCGAAAACGGCGACGCCGCGAAACCCGCGTAGGCAAGTCCCGCTCCCACGACCACCGACAGAACATGTGTCTTCATGCCCTGATTATAGCACATCGGGAGCGGAAAAGACAATGCCCGCGCGTCAGCGCACGCCCGGCACGCGGAAGACCGTCACCGAGAGCGGCGGGAGTTCGGCCGTGAAGGCGTCGCCGCCGGCGAAATCGACCGACGTCGTCTTCGTCGCGTATTTCGCCGGTTCGGAAATCGTGTTCACGCCGAGCTTGTCGCCCGCAAGCGTGAGCGCCGTCACCTTGCCGGCGGGCTGAGCTTTGCCGAAGGCGACCGTGCACGGACGCGCCGTCTCCGCGACGTTCACGCACTTCACGACGTACTCGTTCTTCGCCGCGTCGAAGCCGACGACCGAATAGAAGTCCGACGCCGCATTGAAGGCGACATTCGAGAAGAGGATCTTGCCGTCGAGCGCCGCGGAAACGAGACGTCCCTTGGCGAACGTCGCCTCGAACGCGTACCAGCGGTTCGTCTCGAGGCGCCCCGGCACACGGGCGGGCAGCGGCGCGGAAAAGGGCTTGTCGCCCTTGAGCTCGATGCCGTGCTCCTTGTTGTACCAGCCGCCGATGTTGACGAACACGCGCGCGCCGTCGGTGTCGAAGAAACGGAAGATGAAGCCTTCCTCGCCGGCCGTGCGGCGGGCCTTGAACGAGACCGTCGCCGCGTCCGTCGCCGGGCACGGCAGCGTGAGCGCCGTATCGGTCGCCCTGAGTGCCGACTGCACCAGCACCCCTTCGCGCACGCTCCACTTGCCTTCTGCCGCAATCTGGCTCGCCGCGAGATCCGGCAGACCGGAGAAGACGACCTGGCCGGCCGCGTCTTTCACGACGATGTCCTTGAACTCCGCCGCCGTGTTCCACGTCTGCAGACCGACGTGGCCGGCGATCGTCGCCGGCTTGTCGGCGGCGACGGCGACGGACGGCACATGCTGCGTCGGACGGTTGCACGCGAACAGCTGCTGCACGTAGTAGTTGGGCGTGCCATAGCTCTTCTCGCCATCGAACCAGATGAGGTTCGGCGTCCACTGCGCATGCCCCTCGCGGGCGAAGAGCGGCGCGTAGCTCGCCATCCTCACGACATCTGAATTGCGTTCGAAGCCGGTCATCATCGCCGCTTCGCAGAGCGCGCTCCAGAGAGAGTTCGGCTTCTTGCCGTCGACCGGGTGGTGGCAGGCGTATTCGCCCGCATAGACGAGCGGCTTGTTCACGCGATCGTAGCCGTCATAGCGCCCCGTGTTGGAGAGGAACCACTCCGGGGACTGGTAGTAGTGCTCGTCCATGAAATCGTTGAGCTCCTTCGTCGCGCGCATCCAGCCGTACTCGAAGCTCTTGCCGGCGGGAGACGGACCCACGCTGCCCACGATTTTGATCTCCGGGTGCTTCGCGCGCACGATCTTGCAGATCGGCACGACGCGCTCCCAGAACTCGGCGTCCCAATTCTCGTTGCCGATGCCCATCATCTTCATGTTGAACGGCTTCGGGTGGCCCATCTCCGCGCGGACCTTGCCCCAGGTGGTCGTCTCGTCGCCGTTCGCGAACTCGATCAGGTCGAGCATGACCTGCGCAAAGTAGTCCACGTCTTCGACCGCGGCGAACTGCACGGGCTTCTGGAACTGGCAGGTGAGGCCGGCGAGGCTGATCGGCAGCGGCTCGGCGCCGATTTCCTCGCAGAGGCGGAAGTACTCGTAGTAGCCGACGCCGAACGTCTCCCAGTACGGCGCGGACGAATTGCCCCAGCGGTTCCAGATGCACTCGCGGCGCTCTTTCGGGCCCACCGTACGCCGCCAGTCGTACCAGTGCTGGAAGTCGCCCTCCTCGACGATGCAGCCGCCCGGAAAGCGCACGAACGCCGGATGCAGGTCGGCGAGCTTGTCCACGAGGTCCTTGCGCAGGCCGCCGCGCACGAGGTTCGGCCCCGTCGGCTGGAGCGACACGTTGTCGAATTCGACCGCGCGGCGTCCCGAGACAAGCAGCGAAAGATGGTCGCCCGCCACCTCGACGCGAAACGACGGATTCGAGACGAGGTCCTTCGTGTCGAAATCGTAGACGAAGTCCTGCGTCACGCGCTGCCAGGCGCCCAGCTCGTAGTCGATGCCCTTCACCGCGACTTCACGCCAGTCGAAGACGAGACGGTAGGGTTCGCCCTTCTTGAGCGTGAATCCGTCAAGGCCCGTGTTGCGCACGCCCGCGAGGCCCTTGCCGAAGCTCTCGATGCGCAGATGCTTCGCCGTGTTCGGATGCACGGGGGCGCCCATCTGGAACGAGAGGCGCGCCATGCCGTCCTCGCGGAAGTCGCCTTCCCAGCCGTCGTCCTTCCGATTCCACTTCTCGTGGTCCGCCTGCTTCCAGTCGAAGCCGGCGTTCGCGAGCAGCTCGGGATTGAGGCCGCCGTCCGCCGCCCAGTTGATGTCTTCGAAGAAAATGCCCCAAAGCGAATCGGGAACATCGTGCCCCTTCGCATTCGGTTCCACCTGAACGGTAATGGCCGCCGCGGCCAGAAGGCAAGTCAGTGCTGTCATGTCAGAATTCTCCTTGTTGTCAGTCTATCACGCGAGCCGCGGTTTGGCAAGAACCAATTGCGCAACTTTTTCGGCACTTTTGCGCAACAGGGGGAGGAGAGCCGTATCGGACGGAAGGGACAGTCCCGGGACTGTCCCCTTCACCGCATTTCCGGCACATCAGCGGAAGAAGAAGGTGATTCCGTTCGGATGTGCGTTCTTGAGGAGCAGGCGGTCGTTCACGACCACCGCCGTGAATTCATCGGAATAGTCGATGCCGTTCACGTCCTGCACCGTGACCTCAAGCGCTTCGGCCTGCACGCCGAAGGCCGCGCCGATGTCGTAGAAGGGACAGCCCGGCTTCTTGTCGAATGTCGCCTTCACGCGCTTAAGACCGGACAGACCGTCGGGATTCGTCAGTTCAAACGTGATGCGGTTGTCGACATCGCGCCGCGTGCTGCGTCCGGAGACGGCGTAGCAGTTGTCGTTGCCGGCGAAGGCGAACGGGCCGGCGAGCGTGCCGGCGCCCTTGAGCGTGCCCCAGATCGGGCAGGCCCCCGCGGCGTCGTTCTGCAGGCGCGACCCGGCGGCGAGTTCGACCGTGCCGTCCAGGCCCGCATGCACCACATCTTCCTGCAACGAGGGGCCGGTGGAGGAGATGCGGAACGCCGTCTCGTCGAAGAGATAGCTGCTGCCGTTGACGCTGATGCGGCAGTAGACGCCTCTGTTGCTCCAGGGCCCCCACGAACCGCCGGCGTCGGCCACGCGGATGCGGAACTTGTGCCAGCCGGGGGCGACATAGCCGAGGCCGGAACTCCACGATTCGGCGTCTGCGCGGATGCCGGAGTCGACGCCGTCGATCTGCAGCGAGAAGCGGTCGTCATAGCTGGCAAAGAGCGTCCAGAAGCCCGACTGCTCCTCCGTCACGAAGACGTAACCGCTGAACTCGTGCGTCGACTTGGCGAACGTGGGCGTCAACGCCAGATTGTAGACATGCAGCGAGCTCAGCGCGAGCTTGCCGTTGAAGGCGAGGTCCGTCCGCGTGTTCCACGTGTTGGCATCGTAGGCCGCCACGCTCGACCAGTTGGCCTGGCCGTCATCGCCCTGCTGCGGACGCAGACGGAGATTCGTGCCGTCGAACTTCGTGAAGTTCGCGGCATCCGTGCCGTCCACAGACTGCTTGGCGAAGCCGAGCGCCATGCCGCCGCTCTTCCAGGCGCCCTGCGACGCACCCCAGCCGCCGCCGCCCTGATACTGGGCGATGCGGAAGGCGTGCCAGCCGACGGCGAGCTCGATCTTGCCCTGGCGGATGTCCGTCCAGCCCGTCGTCGAGAAGACTTCCCTGCCGTCGACTTCCAGCGACTCGTTGTCGTCGTAGTTGCCCGCGAAAGTCCAGGTGCCGGGCGTGTCGCAGTAGAACTCGCCCTGCCAGACGAAGGACGACGAGGTGAAATCGTTCGCGTCGCCCACTTCGTGCAACGTGCCCATGTCGTTCATCACGAACGGACACGAGAAGCGCGCGTTCTTCGCCGAGGCAAACGGGGCGGCCTGCAGGAAGCAGCCTTCGACGAGGCTCTCGCCGGCGATTTTCAGATTCGCCGTCACGTTCGCCTCGAGCGTCAGCCCCTTGGCGAAGCCCGCCGCGCCGTAGAGGTTGTTGACGCCGGTGTTCGAAATCGTCCAGTGGCCGGTCGGCACGCCCTGGAAGCGGAGCTTCGTGCGGTTGCTGACGCCGCTCTTGAACGTGCCGTGGCCGGTGAGGTTCACGTCGGCCCTGCCGCGGAGCCCCGTCTTCCAGTCGACCGTATGGTTCGCCACGTCGAAGTCAACCGTGCCGTCGGCGACATTGCCGAAACTGACGGACCGCAACTGCTCGACTGCGAAGTCGGCCGTCGCGTTGACCGCGCCGTTGTTGAATTCGACGAACGGGAGGAAGCGCGTCCAGCCGATCAGCCCCACGCCGCCGAGGTTGAGCGTGCCGCCGTTCAGCGTGAACTCTTCCTGGTAGTCGGCCTGTTCCTTGTAGGCGCGGCGGCAGAGGATGCCGCTGATGTTCGCGGTGCCGCGGTTCATCTCGAAGCCGGCCTTGTAGGAATCGATGCCGACACGCACGCCTTCCGTGCCCGTGTAGTTGAAGGTGCCGCCGTCAAGCACGATCTTCTGGCCTTCGCGGAGGTCCGGATAGTGTCCGATCCAAGTCGTTCCCGTCACGGTGAAGGTGCCGCCTTCGCCGATTTCCAGGTAGCCGCGACGGGCGTTGTTCGCGTCATCGCCGAGGTAGAGGTTCTGCGCGGTAATGGAGGCACCGTCGGCGACGCGCAGCGAACCCGGCTGAACCGCGTTTGCAAGCGTGACCCTGCCGTCGACTTCGTAGTTGCCCGGCGCGATCGACGTCATCTGGTCGTTCTGCGCATTGAGCACGTAGACGCGGGTCGGACGCGCCGCCGCAAAGGCCGCGGGAATCGTGTCGTCGCCGGTGGAGACAAAAGCGATCGTGCCGCCCGTCAGGCCCGACGCGTCGATCGTCCGCGGATGCGGGAAGGTACCGGCATTGTACGTCCCCCACCAGAGGAGACCGCCCGTCTGCGTCAAACGCACGTCCGCTTCGGACCAGTCCACCGCCGGCAGGCAGTAGAGCTCGCCGCCCGTCAGTTCGAAGGACGCGTTGCCGTCCGTCACAATCGCCGGGCCGTCCAGCCAATGGCGGCCCTTCGCGACGGCGATCGTGCCGGCGTTCGTGATGGCCGCCTTGTAGTGGACGTCGGCGTTGCCGGTCAGCGTGAGCCTCGTTGCGGCCGGCACGGTCACCGGCGCCTTGATGTTGCTTGTGCCGCTGTCGTTGGCGATCTGGGCCTCGTTGCCGTACACCTCGATGCCGGACACGTTCCAATCCGGATTGGCCGCATAGACCTGCAGCTGGCCGCCGAGCGCCAAGCCGAGCGGCAGCGTAAGCGGACCGTTGTTGCCTTCGAGAGTCAACGCGGCGCCCGGCGCGATATCGACCTTGCCGACGGCGATCGGTCCATGCACGTTCACACCGCGCGTACCTTTCGCGCTCGTGTTGGCGATCGTCAGCGTCGCGTCCGCCGGTCCCGTGATCGCGTTCTTGGCATTGCCGCGCAGGTCAAGGCGGCTGGTGCCGCCGAGGGTCGCATCGCCCATCAGCACGATCTCGTCGATCGTCGACCCCCAGAAGTCGCCTTCGGCCGTCGTCGTCAACGCACCGGCGCCATTGACGCCCGCGCCCTCGATGACGAACTTCTTGCCGCGCGTGATGCGGGACCGCGGACGGTCCACGCCCGACGCCGTCTCAAGGAAGTTCACGTCGAACGTCGCACCGTTCTTGACGGTGATCGTACCCCCATCGGAACCGGCCGCGCCGACGACCGCGTCGTCGCCGATCTTCACCGTGCCGGCCTGGACCTCGATGTCAGGCGTACCGGCAAGGACCGCCCCCTCGAGCGTCAACGTGCCCGCGCCCTTCTTGACCAGCTTGCCCGTGCTGATCGCCGCCGCACCGCCGAACGTGTAGTCCGTCGCCGCGTCGACCACGACATTCGCCGCCGCAACCGGCTCGTCGACCGCGAGGACCGCGGGGCCGTTCGACTCGTTGCCGTCGAAATAGGCGCTCCACCCGGACGTAAACGGCTGCAGGCCGGGCAATCCCTCGCGGACCCACGCGACCGACTGCCAGGTGGCGGACGCATCCTGCGGACGCCACACGGCCGGACGCGGATCGTACGGATCACTCACGCGGGAGGTCGATGCCAAATCGCGGTCGTTCACCGTCGTGAAACGGACATACCAGGTCGTGCCCGGCGTGACGTGTTCCAACGCCGTGGAAATCTTGCCCGGCGCCGTGAACGAGCCGACATCCTTCGTGTAGGTTTCCGCGGACGGGAAGTCGGCCGATGTGGACCACTCCACCGTCACCTGCACGGACGCGGCACCGAGCCCGAGGTCCGTCAACGAGCACTCGGCCGTCGTGACGCCGTCTTCCGTCAAGAGCGCGACATGCTCGACCATCGCACCGACGCCCTGGTCTTCCGCGGCGCCCGTCGTCCAGATTTCGATGCGCGCGACCTCATAGGCGCCGGCGCCCATCGTGTCGACCATCGCGCGGTTGGCCGAGCCGGAGAAGGTGTAGTCCATCGACCCCAGCACCTGGTTCGCGAAGTTGCCGAAGCCGATTTCGGCGGAGTCTTCCGTCGTCGTCCAGTGGTTGAACGCGAAGAGCGTCTGGGCAGGATTGCGGCAACCCGTCAGGAGGCGGTGGATCTGCATGGAACCGAAGCCGGCCATGTTGTCCGACCGCGTGTCGCTCCAATCGTAGCCGGACGTGTTGCCCGGCTCGCCCGCCTGGCCGGCGTGGGGATTCGTGTAGGAGCTCGGCCAGAACTCGATCCAGCCCGTCTCCGTCGTTCCCTCGGGCGTCGAGGCGATGCCCGGCATGTTGGTCTTGACCTGCAGGCGTTTGGCCGGGCCTTGATAGTAGGTCGTCAGCGGCACGCCGACGGAGTCGATCGTCCTGTCGCCGAACGCTTCGGCCGTCACCCACATCCAGCGCACGAGACCACCGTAGGAACCGGCCGCGGAGTCCTTCCGCTTCAGCTCGATGTAGTAGCCGACGCGTGCGATCTGCTCCGTCGCCGCAGTCGAGCCCGCGCAGTTTTCATACGGCACGTAGCCCAGCGTCGCGAGGTTGTCCGCTGCATGTTTCGTCACGTCGAAGACGCGCGCCCGTTTGAAGCCCGCGCGCGCGGCCGTGGGCACGTTGTTCTCAATGCCGCCGACCGTATCCGTCACGGCTTCCGCCGCATTGGGCGTCCACCCGTCTTCCGCCGCCGCAAGAACCTGCTGGATCGTCGCCAGATAGGCGTCGGCCAGCTTGTTTTCGCCCGGCCAGTCGGGATGGAGATCCGTCTCGGCGTAGAAGCTGCCGGGAACGTAGGCTCCCCCCGCATAGCGGTAGCAGGGCGTATAGAGGTCGGCGAAGAACACGCGGTTCGCCGGGAAGACGCCCCCTTCGACAGCCGCGCGGATCTTCGCGTTGAACGCGACGACCTGCGCATCCTTGGCCGCATCGTAGGCGATGTCGACCACCGCGCCCGCAATCACCTTGGCGTGCGGCTTCTGCGCGAGAATCTTGTCCACCAGCTCCTTCCAGACCGGGTAGAGCTGCTCGGCCGTGCGGTTGTTGCCGTTGATGTCGTTCGTGCCGAGCATGAGCAAGACGAGGTCCACGTCGCCCGCCTGGTCCAGCGTGGCTTCGACCGCGTCGATCGTGCCGGCGCCGTTCAACGATTCGATGCTCTGGCCGCTGATGCCCGCATGGCGCGTCCACTCGACGGGCAGGGACTGTCCGTTGATGTCGTTGCTCTGAATCGTCCAGAAGCCCTTCGTCCAGGCCTCGTAGCCGGCCGCGCAGACTTTCTTCATCAGCAGCGTACGCCAGTTGCCGTACGTGCCGTCGTTGCCCTGCGTGATCGAATCGCCCATGCAGAGGATGTTGAGCTTGGGATTCGCGTGATCGGCGTCGAGGTCGAGCCAGATGTAGCCGCGGCCGTTGTCGAGGCGCTCGACGACGATCTTCGGATGCGCGCCGTTCGCGCTCGCCGTCTCGAACGCCGCCGCATAGTCGGCGTCCGACGTCGGACCGAGCTGGTCCACGGTGAAGAGCAGGAACCGCCCCTTCGTCGCCGTGCGGTACTTCTCCGGCAGGGCGAAACGGCCGCCCGGCTGGAACGTCGGCGCCTGGCGCAGATGCCACGAGAACATCGTCGGATCGAAGGTCAGCACGCCGTTCGGACCGATGTCGAGCGAGTTGACGTAGAAGCCGCCGGTCGTCGGGAACGACGCCGTGCCGTCGACCAGGAAGGTCGTCGCCCAGTGCGTGACGTTGTTCACCGTGTTGTACGCGAAGTCGACCGTCGTCCCTTCGGGGATGCGCCAGGTCGTGTAGTCGAAGGACGTCGGTGCGGTGCCGCCCGGCGTCGTCCAGTTGGCGTAGTTCCAGATTTCGGCACTCGTCGCGCCCGTCCACGTCGCCGCCGCAGCAGCCGCGCGGTCGACGGTCGGCGCGCTGTTGTACTTCACGTAGAACGAAATGCGGCGCACCTCGAAGCCCGGCGACGAGATCGAGCCGGCATCGGTTCCCGCCTCGCCGTAGGTGAACGTGCGGTCGAGCGTCTTCGCGCTCGTATAGCCATGC
>CADCPA010000092.1 GCA_902803135.1 uncultured bacterium | reverse complement strand
GATCCCTGCGGATAGAGCACCGGCAGAACGACGATCTCGACGTTGCCGTCGATGTCCGCAAAAGCCTTCTCGAGGGCTGCAATCGCCTCGGGCTTGTTCACCTCCACGGCGATGCGCACGGCGGGGCCGTTCAGCACCTTGCGCATGATTTCGGCGCCGATGCGGATCTTGTCCGCCTGCTCGAGCATCACGCGGTAGTCGGCGGTGAGGTAGGGTTCGCACTCGGCGCCGTTGAGGATGAGATATTCGCAATGCTTGTCCGGCGGGGGCGAGAGCTTGACCACGGTGGGGAAGCCGGCGCCGCCCATGCCGCAGATGCCGGCGTCGTTGACGCGGGCGAGGAGCTCCTCCTTCGTCGCGGTCTTCCAGTCGAGGGGCGGAAGGGTGACGGGCGGCGTGGCGGACGGGTCTTCGTCCGTCTCGAGAATCACGGCGTCGGCCCAGGCGCCGGACGGTCCCTGGCGCGGTTCGACGGCCTTGACCGTGCCGGCGGCGGAGGCGAAGACCGGCACGGAGATGAAGCCGTTGCGCTCGCCGAGGAGCTGGCCCTTGGCCACGTGGTCCTTGGCCTTGACGATGCACTTTGCAGGCGCGCCGAGGTGCTGGCTCATCGAGATTGCGAGCGTCTTCGGCAGCGGGAGGGTTTCGATCGCCTGGTCGCGGGCGAGTTCCTTGTTGTAGTCGGGATGGACGCCGCCGTGAAACTTGAAGGAGCTTTTGACTGTCTTCATCGTACTGCTTTCGTTAAAGGATTCAAAGGTGCCGAAGCGCCGGGGTGCTCAGTGTCCCGTCTCGAAATGGTGGTCTTCGCGGATGCACTTGCGCGGGCACTTGTCCACGAGCGCGGCGTCGGTGGGCGGGTTCGCGTAGTTGATCTGCGCGAGGAAGCGGTCGAAGGTGAACTGGTTGGATTCCTTGCCGACGTGCTTTTCGCACAGATGGCAGCCCATGCAACCGACGCCGCACACCTTGATGACCTCGGGTCCGCGCAGCGGGTTGTTGCAGAGCACGTGGATTGTGGCCTTGGCGGGCACGAGCGCGATGAGCTTGCGCGGACACGCCGCGACGCACTTGCCGCAGCCCACGCAGAGGCGCTTGTCGACGATGGCGAGGCCGTCCTCGATGCGGATCGCGTTCTGCGGGCACACGTGGGCGCAGGCGCCGTAGCCGAGGCAGCCGAAGCGGCAGCCCTTGTCTCCGCCCGCGGTCGCGGCCGCCGAGGCGCAGTCCGCCAGGCCGTTGTAGTCGCCCACGCGAATCGCTTCGGAGCGCGTGCCGCAGCACTTGACGAGCGCGACGCGCTTTTCGGTGGCCGTGGCGGCCACGCCGAGGATCTGGGCGATTTCCTCGTTGACCTTCGCGTCCGCCGCCGTGCAGGAACCCGCGGCGGCCGTACCTGCCACGAGGGCGCGCGCGTAGTCGCCGCAGCCGGCGAAGCCGCAGCCGCCGCAGTTGGCGCCGGGCAGGGCGGCCGTGACGAGACCGATGCGCGGGTCTTCCTTGACGGCGAGATATTTATCCGCCACGGCGAGGGCCAGCGCGGCCACGGCACCGAGCGCGGCGATGATCAGAACGGCAATCACAAGAGGAGACATGATTCCAAACTCCCGGTTTTAACCTCAACCTTCAACTCCCAACTCCCAACTCCCAACTCTCAGTACGGCATCTTCACCAGGCCGGAGAAGCCCATGAAGGCGAGGGAGAGGAGTCCGCCCGTGACGAGCGCGAGCGCGACGCCGCGGAAGCAGCGGGGCGGATCGGCGAGCGCGAGCTTCTCGCGGATGCCGGAGAAAATCACGAGGGCGAGGCCGAAGCCGAGTGCGGCGGCGAATGAGAAGAGCACGCTCTCGAAGAAGGGCGTGCCGTTCTTGCAGTTCAATTCCGCCACGCCGAGCACGGCGCAGTTCGTCGTAATCAGCGGCAGGAAGATGCCGAGCGCCGCGTGGAGCGGCGGCATGAAGCGCTTCATCGCGATGTCGATGAACTGCACGAGCGACGCGATCACGAGGATGAAGGCGAGCGTGTGGATGTACCCGAGGCCGAACGGCGCGAGCAGATAGTGGTCGATCAACCAGGTGACCGCCGCGGCGATGGTCATGACGAAGACGACGGCACCGGACATGCCGATGGCGGTCTCGGTCTTCTTCGAAACGCCCAGGAAGGGGCAGCAACCCAAAAAGCGGTTCAGAACGAAGTTGTTCACCAGAACCGCACCGACGATGATGATCAGATAGCGCATGGTCCTTATATTGTACCATAAACGGGGGCCCTTGTGCGCGCGTACGCGCAAAAATGAAACAAGAAGATTTTCTGCACGCGGGAGTGGGCTTGTGGTATAATGCGGGCATCGTTGGATGAACCTTTCCCGCCGGCGTTCGTTTCCTTTGGAGGAAGAAGTGCGAAATAAAGGAGCCATTGTGATGAAAAAGACGATTTTTTCGGTTGTTCTTGCAGTTTGCTGCGTGGTGTTTGCGGGGCGTACGGAGGATGTCGACGCGGCGATCGCCAAAGGCGTGAAGTATCTCGCGGCGCAGCAGGCCGAAGACGGCCACTTCAGCGATGCGCAGATGCCGGCGCTGACGGCGCTGCCGCTGTGGGCGTTCGCGGTCGGCGGCGAGGGGCGGAGCGAAGGGGCCCGGAAGGCCGCGGCGTTCGTGTTGAAGACGCAGCGTCCGGACGGCGGGTTCTACGTGCCGAAACCGGGCCGCGGCGGTTCGGGGCTTGGCAACTACAACACGAGCGTCTGCGTGAGCGCGCTGTTCGAGAGCGGCCTCGCCCCGACGAAGGCGATTCTCGACGCCCGCACCTACATCGCGGGCAGCCAGCTGACGGGCGACGACACGATGGCGGGCGGCTTCGGCTACGACCGCGTGTCGCGCCGCCGGATGGCGGACCTTTCCAACACGTCCTATGCGCTCGACGCGATGCGGCGCACGGAAGGGGTGGAGGATCTGCGGCCGAAAGGGCAGAAGCGGGCGGATCTCAACTGGGACCAGGCGCTGAAGTTCGTGACGCGCCTGCAGGAGACGGAAGGCGAGCGTGCGGGCGGCACGGCCTACAACGAGCGGACGCCCCAGGCGGGCACCGCCACGAACGCGACGGGCCGCGTGCAGTTGCGTGCCTACGGCTCGATGAGCTACGCCGCGGTCCTCTCGATGTGCCACGCCAAGCTCACGCGCAGCGATCCGCGCGTCAAGAGCGCGCTGGAATACTGCTCGAAGTTCTGGACGGTGGAGGAGAATCCGGGCATGGGCAACCAGGGCCTGTACTACTACTATGAAATCCTCGCCCGGGCGCTGTCCGTGGCCGGTGTGGACCAGCTGGTGCAGCCCGACGGCCGCAAGGTGGACTGGAAGGACGAGCTGGCGGCGAAGCTGGTGAAGCTCCAGCGCGCCGACGGCAGCTGGGTGAACGAAAACAACCGCTTCTGGGAAGGCGACCCCGTGCTGGTGACCGCGTTCGCGGTCCTCGCGCTGTCGCTGTGCAAATGACAAGAAGGAGAGACAACATGATGCTGAACAGACGTGATTTCATCGGAACGACCGCCCTGGCGGCGGCCGGCAGCTGCCTGGGTGCCGACGGCCGTACCTATCTGCCGTCGCCCGTGACCGTGGCGCGCAAGGCGAAGTTCCGCAAGCCGGGTGAAAAGATCCGCATGGGCTTCATCGGCTCCGGCGGCCGCGGCGGCGCGAATCTGGACGAATTCTACAAGCTGGGCGAGGACATCGTCGCCATCTGCGACGTCGACGTCAACGCGCTCAACGGGGCGGAGAACAGGATCAAGGAGCGCTGTCCTGATGTGCACCGCTACCAGGACTGGCGGAAGATGCTCGAGACGGAGAAGGACCTCGACGCCGTCGTCGTCTCGACGCCCGACCACATGCACGCGACGTGCGCCATCGCCGCGATGGAAAGCGGACACCACGTCTACGTGGAAAAGCCGCTGGTGCGCACCTGGTGGGAGGCCGAGCGCTTCCGCGACGTCGCCAAGAGCTGCGGCGTCGTGACGCAGATGGGCAACAACGGCAACGGCACCGACTTCCAGCGCCGGAGCGTTGAAATCCTCCAGAGCGGCGTTCTGGGCGAGATCGACGAAATCCATGTGACGACGGATCGTCCGATCTGGCCGCAAGGCCTGGCGCGTCCCGAGGGGGCCGACCCCGTGCCCGAGACGTTCGCCTGGGACCTCTGGCTCGGCATCGCGCCGGCGCGTCCGTTCAAGCAGGGCGTCTACCACGGCTTCAAGTGGCGCGGCTGGTTCGACTTCGGCACGGGCGCGCTCGGCGACATCGGCTGCCATGCGATGAGCTTCTTCTGGCGCGGCCTCGACCTCCGCGAAACGGTCAGCGTCGAAACGGTCAAGACGACGAAGACGTTCGCCGAGACCTACCCCGCCGGCACGATCGTCAAGCTCGTCGTGCGGAGCGGCCGCCAGGCGAAACCGGTGACGATCTACTGGTACGACGGCGCGACGACGCCCGAAAACGGCACCGCGCCCGACAAGGAGACGAGCCGGCGCATCACCGACGGCAAGTCGGAGACGTTCGGCGGAACGGCCATCCTCGGCTCGAAGGGGCGTTGGTGGAACGGCATGCTGAAGCTGACGGGCGAGGAGAAGTTCGTGCGCATGCAGGACCATCCCGCGGCGCGGGCGGTGCCGGTGTCGATTCCGCGCATCCAGGTGCCGGACGGCTGCTCGCAGCACCACCGCGAGTTCGCCGACGCCGTGCGCGGCGGAACGCGTCCGTTCTCAGACTACGACCACTCCGTGCCGCTGACGGAAATGGTCGTCTTGGGCTGCATTTCGCAGCGCGTGCCGGGCCGGCTCGACTGGGATCAGGCGTCCGGCCGCTTCACGAATTCGGAGGCCGCCAACGCCCTCCTCAGGCCGCACGTGCGTGCGCCGTGGACGATCGGCTAGAAGGGGCAGGGGGGCAAAGGCACGACCTCGTCGTGGCGGGCGCGGCGTGCCTATTGAATCCGACCCGGACATTTGATACAATGTCCGGCGAGAGGGCGGTTTGATCACGATCAAGAAAGGGAGGAATAGACATGAACCCAAAGGCGACTGGCATGAACTTCTGGAACGGCAG
>CADCPA010000091.1 GCA_902803135.1 uncultured bacterium | reverse complement strand
TGCCGAAGGAGCAGGGCATCATCGACGAGACAGGCGACACGCGCCGCAAGCTCGACCCCGCTCGCCGCGACCGCCAGGACTATCTCATCGCGCAGTTCAAGAAGCGCGGCATCTACGTGAACATCAACCTGCACGTTGCGCGCACTCTCGGCGAGGCGGACGGCATCCCGCCCGGTTCCGCCTGGGCGAACAAGGGCGTCAACCAGTTCTACCCGCCGCTCATAAAGCTGCAGAGGGAGTACGCGAAGGAACTGCTCTCCCACGTGAATCCGTACACGGGCCTTTCGTACCTGAAGGATCCCGTCGTCGCCGTCGTCGAGCTCAACAACGAGGAGGCTCTGTGGCGCAAGTACCTCTCGGGCGGGATGGACGACATCGTAAAGCCCTACTCCACGTGCTTCAGCAAGCTCTGGAGCGACTGGCTGGTGAAGAAGTACGGCACCACGGAGAAGGTGCGCGCGGCCTGGAAGCTCGCCGAGAATCCGTTTCCGTATCTCGACAAGTTCCGGATCGAGCGCGGCGACTATCCGCCCGTGCATTCGAACCCGAAGAGGTCGCACGCGCCCATGTCGATGAAGCGCGACTTCTACCAGTTCGTCACCGACGTGGAGCACGACTTCTGGACCGGCATGCTCGACTATCTCAAGAAGGATCTCGGCCTCGAGGCGCCCGTGACGGCCACGCAGCTCGGCTACACCACGCCTCAGCTCATGGCAGAGATGGACTATGTCGACAACCACGCCTACTGGTGCCATCCAAGCGTGAAGAAGGAATGGAAGATACGTAACACGGCGATGGTGAACAGCGCGGCGAGCTGCATCCGCAACCTGGCGAGCCAACGCGTTCTCGGCAAGGCGTACACGATAAGTGAATACAACCATCCCTACCCGAACTTCTACGGCGCGGAGGGCCAGCCCATGCTGCGCGCGTACGGCGCCCTCCAGGGATGGGACGGCGTGTTCGAGTATTCCTACAACAACAGGCAGAACGCCGAGCCCGACCACAACGAGTACTTCTTCTCGATGGCGGCGCGCACCGACGTGCTCGCGCACTTCCCGGCCTGCGCGGCGATGTACCTGCGCGGCGACGTGAAGGAAAGCGAGTCGCCGTACGTCGTGAATCTGCCCTACAATGAATACTTCGACCGCTTCGTGACGAAGGGGATTGTCGCGCAGGGGATCAAGTCCGCCACCGACATGCGCGTTCCGCAGGAGCTGTGCCTGATGCGCAAGACGGCGGTGGACCTTTCCGGGAAGTCGAAGGCGGTTGGCGGCGCCCTGCCCGAGGAGGGACAGAAGGCGTTCGTGAGCGACACGGGCGAGATCGTCCTGAACGGCGAAGTGGAAGGCGCGGGCTACTGGACTGTCAACACGCCGAACACGAAGGTGTTCTCAGGCTTCACGAAGGGGCGGACGTTCGACATCGGCGGCGTGAAGCTCGCAATCGGCGAGACGAAGCTCGGCTGGGCCACGGTCTCGCTCACTTCACACGACGCTACGGGCTTTGGAGAAGGCGGACGTTCCGCTCGCGTTCTCTTGGCGGCAACGGGGCTTTCGCACAACGGCGGCGCCAAGTTCATCTATGAGGGAGATAGCCTCCACTGCCGTGACGACGACTGGGGCCACGGCAAGACGGTGAACGAGGGAATCCCCGCCACGATCACATTGCCGTCCAAGGCGGCAGGCACGAAGTGCTGGGCGCTCGACGAGCGCGGCGAGCGCGCGAAGGCCGTTCCTGTTTCGGCGGACGGCGACGGCCGCGCCGTGGTGAAGATTGGGCCGGAGTACAAGACGGTATGGTATGAAATCGCAGTTGCGGATTGATCCGCCTTGGCGGCCACGTGAATTCTGAAAAAATGGCGTAAACGTCTTGGACGATGAATCGGAACGGCCGTTTTGTGGTATAATGTCCATAGATGAAACGAAAGGGCATTCTTAAAATAGCCGCAATCGTCCTTGCGGTTCTGTTGGTTGCCGCGATTGGATTCGTTGTTGCGCTGCCGACGATTGTGCGTTCGTGGAAGATTCCCACGATGACGTGGGATTTGTCGACGGTGAGTCCGTCGTTGACGAACCAGACGGCGACGGCGCATGTCGCCGTGACGAAGGCGTCCTATGGCGGCTGCGACGTGCGGGTTTCCGGACGTGTCGCCGGCCTGCCTTATACCCTGACCGTCAAGAGCGATTTCGACTGGTCGTGGACGGGGCCCTCTGTGAAGGGCGTCTCGACCTTGTCGATCGAGGAGTCGCGCTGCCGGCTCAAAGCGGATTTCTCCGGCAAGTCGACAACGAGCTGGCGCGCCAAGGTCGAACTCGAGCCGGTGCGGCTCAACGAGGCCGACCCGCTGATCCATCGTGTGTTCGAGCTCATGGCGACGAACCTGCTGGGCACATGCCAGCTGGTCGGCGACCTGTCCTTGAAGGTCGTGGCGGCCTCGACGAAGAAGGTGCCCGTGCCGACCTGGAAGGCGTCGCTGGTCGCCGATGCCGTCAACGCCTCCTTTGCCGCGGGCGAGAATCCGTTCGAGATTCGCGGATTGCGTCTCCTCGCCGGCGTGAACGGCGTCGGCAGCCATGTGGACATCCAGCCGCTGCGTCCGATGGCCGCGAACATCGAGGTCGGCGGCTTTTCGCTCACGAACGTGCATGCGACCGTCTTCAAGGATGACAAGCGCTACCTCGTCACCGAGGCGGGCGCGGGCTGCTGCGGCGGCAGCGTGCGCCTCTATTCGCTCTTCCTGAATCCCGAGAGCCTGAACGCCGGCGTGACGCTGTTCCTGGACGACATCGAGGCGGGCGAGGTGCTGAAGCGGCTGAAGGGTTTCAAGGGGGCGGCGTCGGGTCGGCTGCATGGCAAGCTGCCGCTGACCGTGCTGCGCGGCAAGAAGCTTCGTTTTAAAACCGCCTATCTCTATTCAACGCCGGGCGAGACGGGCAAGCTGCAGCTCGAGGATGCGGCGCCGATTACGGACAACCTGACGCGGGGCGGCGTTTCCGAGAACGACTGCCGGAACGTCGCGCGCGCACTGAAGAACCTCGACTACTCGGTGCTCAAATTCGATTTGAAGCCGGAGGACCTGGAGACCAACATGAGCGCGCTGGCGCTGAAGATCGAAGGCTCGTCGACGGTCGACGGCCAGACGGTGCCCGTTTCCGTCGGCGTGACGTTCCACGGCAATTTCGAAGAATTGATCAACATGGGCCTTCGGGCCCGCTCAAAGGTAAAATGAAAATGAACAGAACCTCCATTCTCCTGACCCTCGCGCTCGCGTGCGCCTGCGGCTGCATCCAGCTCAAAACCGAGAGCGAAGTCAAGCCGATCCACATCACGATGGACGTGAACCTCAAGATCGACAAGAGCCTCGACAAGGCCTTTTCGGACGAGAGCGTGGAGCGTCCGCAGGGTAGCTTCACGCAGGTGAAGGCCATGCTCGACCGCCAGGCTGCCGGCGTGACCAAGGACGCGATGCTCGAGGCACGTGCGAATGCGACGGATGCGGACCGTCTGCTCATTGCCGAAAGCAACATGAGCCATCTCAAGCGCTTCAGCGAAATCGCGCAGCAGACCGGATCGACGCTGGCCGCCGTGCAGAAGCAGTATGCCGAGAAGATGGCGAGCAAGATTCCCGTCGGCAGCGGCGTGTGGGTCCAGTCGCAGGACGGCGCCTGGCGGCAGAAGTAGACGGCAAAGGCAGACGGCCTGACTGATGAGAGCGAATCGACTGTCTGTGGCGGCGTTCCCGGCTCTGGTCGTGGCGTGCGTCGGCCTCGTGCAGGCGGCGAGCCTCGATTTCGGCACCGGTACGTCGAAGGCGGCGGACTCATCGTCCGCCCCGCCCCGAGCCGTCGCGCCCGCGAAGCCCGCCGCGCCCGCGAAGCCCGCCGAGCCGAAACCGGTCGTGAAACCGCCGGCGCCGCGGACCGTCGGCTTCGATCTGACGACTCTTGTCGACCGTACCGCCGCCGAGGCGATGGCGAAACGCTATCTCCACAATGATCTTGCGGTGACCTACCTGGGCCCGGCGACGTGGAATGAACAGCTGCTGCCGGCCCCCGACGGCAAGACGCCGCCGCCGCGCGTGCGGGTGACGGCGGATTTCCTGCCGGCGAACGCGCCGTTCCATCTCGCGGTCGTCGGTACGCCGGAGGACGCCGCAGGCGTCGAGTCGATACGCGAGGCGGTGACCGCCGCATTGCCGGACGATCTTCGCCAGCTTCTGACTTCGCGCAACATGCTGGGGCCCGTTCTGCAGTGGTTCCTGCGCCGCAACCAGAAGGAGCTGTCCACGGCCGGCGTCGTGTCGGCGAAGAATGCGGGCGATCCCTATCTCGGCGCGCTGGCGCACCCGGTGACGTTTCTGCCGGGGCAGTTCGACAGGGCGGCGCTGACGAATGCGGCTGCGCGCCTCACGGTGCGCGACATCCCCGCCATCGTCCATGTCGCGCCCGTCTACGACGAGTACGAGCGCGATCCGTGGCCGCGGACCGTCCCCGGGCGAGACTTTGCCGACCCTCAGCCGGAAGAGACGTATGCAACGCCGTTTTCCATCGCCTACGTGCTGCGCGCACCCGAGACGAAGCGGCGTTTCCGCTTCTGCGCGCGGACCTGGGGCGGACAGAACCTCCCGCTCGAATACGCGTGGAAGGTGTTGCGCGGCCGTGGACTCGAACGCGTCCGGTCCTATACGGGCGACCGTGCGCGGAGTCCGGAGAAGGGCTTCGCGGAGATTCTGATCAACCGGCGCTACATGTCGCCACGTCTCGACATTGCGGTCTTCTCGCGCCTGAAGGGAGGCACCTGGGGTCCGCCGGCGTTTATTTCCTTCTACCAGCCGCCGGATGCCAAGGCCGACTACTACAAGTCGGGCCTTCTCCGCGAGATCGCCTATCGGCCTGCCGTCGTCGCCGACGATCCGTTTCGGAAGGCGCTGCGGCCGCTGTTCACGCCCCGAGCCTGGACGGATACGTTTGAATTCGACGAAAAGGGCAATGTGTTCGCCTTTTCGCGCCGCCGCACGGGAACGGTGTTCGCCGACCGCTTCTCCCGTGCGACCGGCGACAAGATCCTCGAGTCCTGGTCGAGCGGCACGCCGAAGAAAACGCAGCCCGTCGAGTATTTCGTGAATGCGGAAGGCCTTCTCGACTATCGCGACGCGGGCGACCCCGTGTTGCATTCGCTGCGCTGACCGAATTTGACCGAGGAGAAGTTCGGGCCGGAGGATTCTTACGTGGTTCATGGCCGCGGCCGCGGTTTCGACAAATCGGATAAGCTTTGACTTGTCCAATCGTTTGAGCTACAATATCGGCATTGAAAATTCGCTTCAGTCCTGAGCAAAGGAAAGGTTTGTTTCACATGAAGAGAAGAACGTTTTTGAAGGCCGCCGGAGGGGTGGCGCTGTTCAACGTCCTGCCGCGGGAATTGATCGCGGGCAGCGGCAAGACGCCGCCGAGCGAACAGGTGACGGTGGTGGCGATCGGCGCCGGCGGCCGTGCCGGAGCGGACATCGACGGCCTGGAGGGGGCAGGCGCGCGTTTCGTGGGGCTTTGCGACGTCGACGACCGTCGCGCCGGCGGCCAGCGGAAGAAGCATGCGAACCTGCCCTATTTCAAACGCTACCGCGAGATGCTCGACAAGCTCGACAAGGAATTCGACGCGGTGCTGATCGGCGTGCCGGACCACTGGCATGCGACGATGGCCGTCGAGTGCCTCAAGCGCGGCAAGCACGTGCAGTGCGAAAAGCCGCTCGCGCAGAGCTATGACGAGATGGACAAGATGCTCGACGCGGCGAAGGCGAATCCGAAGCTTGTCACGCAGGCCATGAACCAGGGCCATGCCTACGACACGATCCGCGACTTCCGCGAATGGGTCGAAGCGGGGCTCATCGGCGAAGTGACCGAGGCGCACATCTGGTGCCCGGCTTCGTATTCGTTCATGGACCAGCTGCCCGAGCCGGGCAAGACGTGGGAGGTGCCGAAGGAACTCGACTGGGAACAGTGGCAGGGGCCGGTTCCGCACCGTCCGTACTACCCGAAATACCTGCCGGGCGTCTGGCGCTTCTGGACGATGTACGGCACCAACACGCTCGGCGACTGGAGCTGCCATCTGATGGACCCGCTCTTCTGGACGTTGGGCCTGGGCATGCCGAAGACGGTGAAGGCCGAGATTGTCGGCGAGTGGGACCCGAAGATCCATGGCGCCACGTTCCCGAAGGGCGTGAAGACGACGTTCGAGTACGTCACGCGCGCCGGCAAGCCGTTCAAGCTCGTGTGGTTCGACGGTACGGCGTGCAGGTCCGTGCCCGTGCCGACGGGCTATGCGGACGATCTGAAGTATTTCCCGCCCTACAACTCGAAGGAAGCTCGCGACAAGCGCGACGGCATGTGCAACGGTGCGTTCGTCTACGGTACGAAGGGCGTGATCGAATACGGCCACCACGGCGCCAACTATCTGCGCATGCTGCCGGATCTGACGCTTGCAAAGCTGCGTGCGGACAACGGCTGTCCGAAGCAGAAGTATGCGCGCGTGCCGGGCGGCAATCCGTATTCCGAATTCCTCACGGCGGTGAAGGGCGGCCCCAAGGTCGGCAGCGACTTCGCCTACGCGGGCGCGATGACGCAGTGTTCGCTCACGGGCGTGGCCGCGCTTTTCGACGCGGGCAAGACGCTGACATGGGATCCCGTGAAGCATCTCTTCACGAACGGTACCGCGTCCAACGGCATGCTGCGCCAGAAGCGTCTGGCGGGGTGGTAAGATCCGCCAAGCGAGAAAGGATTCAAGGCAGATGGATTTGAATCGCTCCCAGGTTCCCGCCGTGCCGCGTCGTGCGTTCCTCTCCGGGCTCGGCGCGGCCGCGCTCTCCGTCCGTGGCGCCGAGTTGCTGGCGCAGGCGGCGGAGAAGCGGCTGAACGTGCTGTTCATCATGACCGACGACCATGCCGCGCATGCGATCTCGGCCTATGGGTCGCGCATCAACAAGACGCCGCACATCGATGCGCTGGCGCAGGAGGGGGCACGGCTGACGAACTGCTGCTGCACGAATCCCATCTGCGCGCCCAGCCGCGCCGGCATTCTCACGGGACGCTACAGCCACCGCAACGGCGTGCCCACGTTCAATGCGATCTCGAAGGACATCAAGACCGTCGGCGGCTACCTGCGCGACGCCGGCTACTACACGGCGTTTCTCGGCAAGTGGCACGTGGGCGGTCCGGAAACCCTCCGCGATTCCGACTGGGACCGCTGGATGGTCTATTCCGGCCAGGGCGTCTACTGGGATCCGTGGTTTTTCGAACCCAAGGACGGCCGGATCGTCAAGACGGTCTACAAGGGCGAGTATGCGACGGAGAACCTCACCCGCGTCACGAAGGAGGTCATCTCCGGGGCGCTGGCGAGCGGCAAGCCGTTCTTCGCGATGATGCACCACAAGGCGCCGCATCGCAACTGGCTGCCGAGCGAAAAGTACCGCGCGGCGTTCCGCAAGCTCACGCTCAAGGACATTCCGCTGCCGGATACGGTTTTCGACCGCTTCTATGGACGTGCCTCGGCAATCCGCTCGACGGCGATGACGCTGGAGAAGCATTTTCGTCCGGGCGCCGACCTCAAACTCGCGGAGTACTTCCGCGAAGGCGGCGTCTTCGAATTCGAAGGCCGTCGCTGGAACGGACGCAAGAACGGGAAAGGCGAGTATGTGGACGCCTGGCCCGAGGGCATCACGCCGCGGGCGAAGATCGCGCTCGCCTACCTGCGCTACATGCAGGACTATCTGGCGTGCGTACAGTCGGTCGACGATTCCGTGGGCGAGATGACGGCGTTCCTGAAGGAGAAGGGCGTGCTCGACGACACGCTCGTCATCTATACGTCCGACCAGGGCTTCTTCCTCGGCGACCACGGTCTCTACGACAAGCGCTTCATCATGGAGGAAGTCGTCAAGATGCCGTTCCTCGTGCGCTGCCCGGCGCTCGTCAAGCCCGGTTCCGTCATCACGGATCTCGTCTCGAACATCGACTTTGCGCCGACGTTCCTCGCGCTCGCGGGCGTGGCGACACCGTCGGAGATGCAGGGGCGCTCGTTCCTGGACAATCTGGCGGAACGCCCTGGGGCGGCGAAGCGCGATGCGTGCTACTGCCGCTACTACGTGGAGGGCGGCGAACATCGGACCTCGGCCTGGTATGGCATCGTGACGCCCACTGACAAGCTGGTCTACTACTACAAGCGAAACGAATGGGAGTACTTCCGTACGGCGACGGATCCGGACGAGCTCGACAACTGCTATGCGCTGCCGAGCTGCCAGTCCCGCATCGCCGCGCTCAAGAAGCGGTTGGCCGAACTCCGCGCGGAGCTGGGCGACGACGACCGTTATTCGAACGTCGGCGAGTGGGTGGCGAAACCGGACTGATTCTACCTTGATTTTGCACGCGTCCTGTGTTACCATGATGGAAATTCTTGGAGGGGGGAAGAATGGGGTCGAAAACTAGAATTGGCATGGTTGGCGGTGGACTGGACTCTTTCATGGGCCCGATCCACCGGAAAGCGATCGAGCGGACCGGGATGCTGCAGGTCGTCTGCGGCGCATTTGGATCGACGCGGCAGTCGTCTTTCGACTGCCAGGTTCCGTTCGGACTCGACGTCCGCAGCGTGTTTGGCTGCTATCGCGACCTGTTGCGGCGCCAGGCGCATCTGCCGCCGGACGAGCGCGTGAGCTTCATCACGACGATTCTGCCGAACACGATGCACTATCCGGTCGCGATGATGGCGATGGACTGCGGCATTCCCGTGCTCGCGGAGAAGCCGTTCACCTGCAACATGGACGAAGCGGCGAACCTCGCGCGCAAGGCGAAGGCGACCGGCGTGCCGTATCGCATCGCGATGGTGTATCCGGCGTATTCGATGCTGCTCAAGGCGCGCAAGCTCTTCCGTGACGGCGTGCTGGGCCGCGTGCGCCGCTTCCACGTCTCGATGCAGCTGGGCTGGATGGCCGGACGCGTGGAGCTCGAGAACAACCGGCAGGCGATGTGGCGCACGGACGCGCGCCGCAATGGATTCGGCGGCGTGATCAACGACGCGTCGTGCAACTGCCAGTTCGTGCTGGAAGGCATTACGGGCTATCGGATCACCGACGTGTGCGCGAATGCGCGTCCGTGCGTGCCGGGGCGTCTCATCCCCGACGACGCGACGGTGCTCGTGCGGACCGACCAGGGCATCGACGGCGTGTTCCTGCTCTCGCAGATCGCCACGGGCCACCGCGAAGGCCTGTCGCTGGAAATCACCGGCGACAACGGAGCCATGCGTTGGCGCGAGTGCGAGCCGGGCACGCTGGTGCTGGTGTCGAACGACGGCAAGGAGAAGGTGCTGACGGACAAGACGGCACCCGGTGCGCTGGGCGGTGTGACGACGCCGTTCGCGGCCGGCGAGGCCTATGTCGAGGCGCTCGCACGCGTGTACCGCGATTTCGCCGATACGCTCGCGGGCAAGACGAAGAAGTCTCGCACGGCAGACGGCAACCGCATTCTCGGCATGACAATCGAGGAGGGCCTCCGCACCGTGGCCGTTTCCGAGGCGATTATCAAGAGCATTGCGCCTGCGGCGGATGGACATCCCCCGCCGCCGAAATGGGTGCGGGTCGTCATCCCGACCATCCAGACGCTCTGACCCGCGCACCTCGTGACGGATCCGTGCAAGAGGCCCCGTTTCGTTTTTTCAAACAGGCAGATGTCGCGCGAAGGGAATTTTTGGTAAAATGTGTCCATGAACACGGAGACCAAGCTTCCCTTCCTGACGCGCATCGCCTTTGGGTCCGGCGACCTCGCGCAGAATCTCATCTACCAGACGATCAGCATCTATCTGCTGCTGTTCTACACGAATGTCTACGGCCTCGCGCCGGCGGCGGCGGCGGGACTCTTCCTCGCCGTGCGGCTGGTCGACGTCGCCTGGGATCCGCTTGTCGGCGCGTTCGTCGACAAGCATACGCCCAAGCTGGGCAAGTATCGCAGCTATCTGCTCTACGGCGGCATCCCGCTCGCGGCGCTGTCGGTGGCGTCGTTCTGGACCGGTTTCGCCCCGTCGCTCGCCTATGCGGCGGCGACGTACGGCATCCTCTCGATGATCTACACGCTCGTCAACGTGCCGTACGGCGCGCTGAACGCGTCGCTCTCGCGCGAGACGGACGAAATCGTCTCCCTCACTTCGATCCGCATGGTGATGGCGAACCTGGGCGGACTCGCAGTCGGTTCGGGCGTGCCGTATCTGGTGACGAAGCTCTCGCCCGGCCATTCGATGAAGTCGCCGGAGTCCGCGCAGGCCTGGCTGCTCACGATGGCCCTTTTCGCCGTCGTCGGCCTGCTGCTGCTCGTGTTCTGCTTCGCGCGCTGCAAGGAGCGCGTGACGATGTCCGCCCAGGCCGCCTCCAAGGTCAAGGTCAGCGACCTCTGGATGGAATTCGTCCGGAACCGTCCGCTGCGCATCATCGCGTTCTTCTTCATCACCTCGTTCGCCATGCTTTCCGTCGGCAACGCCGCGGGCAGCTACTTCCTCATCTACAATCTGAAGGCGGAAAGCCAGCTGCCGCTCTTCATGGCGCTCGGCTCGGCGCCGGCGTTCGTGCTGCTGCCGCTGCTGCCTGTCTTCAAGAAGCTGGTCGGCAAGATCGGCGTGTTCTACTGGTCGCTCGGCCTCGGCATCGTCGGTTTCGCGGCGTTGTACGCGTTTTCCAAGTTCGCCCCCGGACCCGCCCGGCTCTGGGGCGTGATGGGGGCGCAGCTGGTGAAGTCCGCCGGCATTCTGGTGGCGACGGGCTACATGTGGGCGCTCGTCCCCGAAGTGATCGGCTACGGCGAATTGAAGTCCGGCCGCCGCATTGCCGGCATCGTCAACGCCCTCACCGGCATCTTCTACAAGGCCGGCATGGCGCTGGGCGGCGTCGTGCCCGGGCTCGTCCTCGCCGCGACGGGCTTCGTGGCGCCGAGCGAAACCGTGCACGATCCGGTCCAGACGGCGACGGCGCTTGAGGGCATTCTGTGGATCATGTGCGTCATTCCCGCCGCGCTGTTGGTGCTGGCGACTTTCATCATCTCGCGTTATGAGCTCGACGACGCGACGATGGCCCGGGTGAACGCCGAGCTGGAGAACCGTCATGAGTAGCCGCTACCTCTTCCCCGCCGACTATATGGCCGACCCCGCCGCCCACGTGTGGGGCGACAGGATCTGGATCTATCCGAGCCACGACCGCGAGAGCGGCATCCCCGAACGCGACAACGGCGACCACTTCGACATGGTCGACTACCACGCGCTCTCGATCGAGCCGGATGCGGAAGGGCGTCTCGACCCGCTGACGGGCGATGTCGTGGACCACGGCGTGATGCTGTCCCTGGCGGAGATCCCCTGGGCGAAGCGCCAGCTCTGGGACAGCGACGTCGCCGAAAAGGACGGACGCTACTACCTCTACTTCTGCGCGAAAGACGCAGCCGACGTCTTCCACCTCGGCGTCGCGACGGCCGCGCGTCCGGAAGGGCCGTTCGTCCCCGAGCCGACGCCGATCGACGGCAGCTACTCGATCGATCCGTGCTGCTTCAGGGATCCGAAGACGGGGGCGTACTACCTCGCGTTCGGCGGCATCTGGGGCGGACAGCTCCAGCGCTACCGCGACAACCGGGCCGTGTACACCGCCGACGAGGACACCCTGCCGAAGGAGAACCGCGCGGCGCTGGAGCCGGACGACGACCAGCCCGCGCTGTGCGCGAAGCTGGTCCGGTTGACGGATGACATGAAGGGGTTCGCCGAACCGCCGCGCGACCTCCTGATCGTCGATGCCGAAGGGCGTCCGCTCACGGCGGGCGACCACACGCGGCGTTTCTTCGAGGCGAGCTGGCTGTCGTACCGCGACGGCGCGTACCATTTCACGTATTCGACGGGCGACACGCATCTCATCTGCGACGCCGTGTCGGCGACGGTCGAGGGACCGTACGTCTACCGCGGCGTGCTGCTCGACCCGCAGGTCGGGTGGACGACCCATGCGTGCGTGACGGAGGTGGAGGGGGCCTGGTATCTTTTCCACCACGATTCGGTGCCGTCCGGCGGCCGTACCTGGCTGCGCAGCCTCAAGGTCTGCAAGCTGCCCGAGGCGCGGTGATTCGGATTGTCGATGTTTTCGGTTTGCAAAGAAGGAGTGACGAGATGTTCGGAGTTGTTCTTCTGGCGGCGGCGTTGGGCTTGAAAGACGCCTATCAGGGCGAATTCGTCGTGGGCGCGGCGGTGGCGCCGCAGGTGTATGAGTCGGGGGCGAATGCGGAGTCGGCGCTCGTCACGCGCGAGTTCAACGCGTTGACGGCCGAGAACGAGATGAAGCCGGAATCGCTTCAGCCGGAGGAAGGCCGGTTTACGTTCGAAACGGCGGACAAGCTGGTTGAGTTCGCCCAGACTAACAAAATGGAGCTTACGGGCCACTGTCTTGTCTGGCATCAGCAGACGCCGTCGTGGTTCTTCGTGGACAAGGACGGCCGCGATGTCGACCGCGAGACGCTGATCGCCCGCATGCGCACGCACATCCACACGGTCGTCGGCCGCTACAAGGGCAAGGTGAAGGGCTGGGACGTCGTCAACGAAGCCTACGGCGACGACGGCCGGCTGCATGATTCGCCGTGGCTGCGTCTCGTCGGCGGCGACTTTGTCGAGCTCGCGTTCCGCTTTGCGCATGAAGCCGATCCGGCGGCCGAGCTCTACTACAACGACTACGGCATGGACAAGCCCGGCAAGCGGCAGGGGGTCGTCGAGCTGATCCGCACGTTGCGCGCGAAGGGAATCCGCATCGACGGGGTGGGCATGCAGAGCCATGGACAGCTCGGCCATCCGCGCCTTGACGAGTATGAGAAGTCCCTCACCGCCTTCGGCGCAGAAGGCGTCAAGGTGATGGCGACCGAACTTGACGTCAGCGTGCTGCCTGCCGCGTGGGATCTGACCGCCGACATTTCATTCAACTACGCCTTTGACGAAAAATACAATCCGTGGCCGAAGGGGTTGCCGGCGGAGAAGCAGATGGAACTCGCCGAACGTTATGCGGCGCTCTTCCGCATCTACCGCCGCCATCGCGACGTCGTCTCGCGCGTGACGTTCTGGGGCGTCTCCGACCGGCAAAGCTGGCTCAACTACTTCCCCGTACGCGGGCGCACCGACTATCCGCTGCCGTTCGACCGTGAACTCAAGGCGAAGCCCTGCCACGCGAAGATCCTCGCCGTCGCCCGGGAGAAGATCGACGTCGTGCCGTGCACGCGCACGGGCACGTCGGCCGTTTTCCACGAGTTCGCCTGCCGCGGCGAGGAACAGCTGCCGCCGTGCGATTTGACGACGCAGTACCGCAATCCCGTGCTGGGCGGCATGGGCGCCGATCCCGCGATTACGCGCAAGGGCGACGACTACTATCTCGCGAACAGCTCGTTCAGCTACTTCCCCGGCATTCCGATCTACCATTCGAAGAACCTGATCGACTGGGATTTCTGCGGCTATGTGGGCAACCGCCGGTCGAACCTCAAGTTCCCGAAGGGCGTCGGACTCTCCGCCGGCGTGTTCGCCCCCGACATCAAGTACAATCCGCACAACGACACGTTCTACCTCATCGTGACCGTGATCGGCGACCGCGGCAACGTCGTGTACAAGACGAAGGACCCGTACCTCGGCTGGAGCGAACCGATTCCGGTGCGGGTCGGCGGCATCGACCCCAGCTTCTACTTCGAGGACGACAAGACGGCCTGGATCCTCAACAACGACGATGCGCCGGACCGCAAGCCCGAGTATGACGGCCACCGCACCGTGCGCCTGCGCAAGTACGATCTGCGCACGGACAAATGCGTGCCCGGCACGGAGCGCATCGTCATCAACAAGGGCGTGCGCCCGCAGGACAAGCCGATCTGGTGCGAGGGCCCGCACCTTTACAAGATCGACGGCCGCTACTACCTGATGACCGCCGAGGGCGGAACGGGCGGCTGGCATTCCGAGGTGATGTGGACCGCCGACACGGTGGAGGGTCCGTACACGCCTTGCAAAATCAACCCGATCCTCACGCAGCGCGACCTGCCGGCCAACCGTCCCAACCCCATTACGGCGGCGGGCCATGCGGACCTCTTCCAGACGCCGGACGGCGGCTGGATGGCGGTCTTTCTCGCCATCGATCCGTACAAGGTCGGTCGCCGCGACATGTGCAACACGGGGCGCAGCACCTATCTGCTGCCCGTCAAATGGGTGGGCGAGGGGGCCGAGCGCCAGCCGATCATCCTCGACCAGGGGAAGGTCGTGCCGCGCGTGGTGGACAAGCCGGCGTGGATGAAGGGCGTCGAACCGTCGCCGAAGGCGCGTCCGACCGCGGGCAACATCGACTATTCCGACACCTTTGCGACGCCGGCGCTCGATCCGGGCTGGTTCGCGCTGCGCCGTCCGCCGACCTTCGCGACGAGCGGGAGGGGGCTGCGCCTCGAAGCGACGGAGGACGGTCTGGAGAGTACGGGCACGCCGGCCTATTTGGCGCGCTGGGTGCGCAACAAATCCTTCTCCGTGCAGACGTCCTTCACCTTCGAACCGGCGTCCGAGAAGGAGCTGGCGGGCCTCTGCTACTACCAGAACGAAAAGCATCGCTACGAAATCGGCAAGACCTTGAAGGCCGGCCGGCCGGTGCTCGTCTTGCGCAAGACGAACCGCGGAAAGACCGAGACCGTCGCCACGGCCGAGCTCGCGGGCACGGGGCCCGTGGCGGTTCGCCTCGTCTCGCACGGGAAGGACCTGACGTTCTTCTACGCGCCGGACGGAAAGACCTGGCAGCCGCTCGGCGGCCTGCAGGACGCCTCCATCCTCTCGACGGACCATGCCGGCGGTTTCGTCGCCGCGACGGTCGGTCCGTTCGTGACGAAGTGAACGCGGGGTTCGGTCCGGCTTGATTTTCCGCTCAGGATTCGCTAAAATACAATGTTCAATTTGGAGGCTTGGTTTTATGCGAATTCTGACAGGAATCCAGCCCTCGGGCAAACTGCACTGGGGCAACTATTTTGGCGCGATGAAGTCGATGTTCGACCTTCAGGAGAAGGGCGGCAACTTCATGTTCATCGCGAACTACCACGCGATGACGACGGTGCGCGACGGCGAGACGCTTCGCACGGCGACGCGCGAAGTGGCGCTTGACTATCTGGCGTGCGGACTCGACCCCGAGAAGTCCGTCGTGTACCGCCAGAGCGACGTGCCGGAAGTGCAGGAGCTGGCCTGGTATCTGTCGTGCCTGACCCCGATGGGCCTCCTCGAGCGCTGCCACAGCTACAAGGACAAGATGGCGCATGGCTTCGAGGCGACGCACGGCCTCTTCGCGTACCCTGTGCTCATGGCGGCGGACATTCTCGTCATGAACGCCGACCTCGTGCCGGTGGGCCGCGA
This sequence comes from uncultured bacterium, assembly GCA_902803135.1. GTDB lineage: Bacteria > Verrucomicrobiota > Kiritimatiellia > RFP12 > UBA1067 > RUG572. The sequence goes on along the minus strand of CADCPA010000091.1, from coordinate 54 downwards.
CCAGAAGCAGCACCTCGAGGTGACGCGCGACCTCGCGCAGAAGTTCAACAATCA
>CADCPA010000090.1 GCA_902803135.1 uncultured bacterium | reverse complement strand
CCCGGCGACGAGATCGAGCCGGCATCGGTTCCCGCCTCGCCGTAGGTGAACGTGCGGTCGAGCGTCTTCGCGCTCGTATAGCCATGCTTGCCGAGATCCGCGAATGTGCCGATGCCGAGGCCGTACGGCGTATCGCCCGTACCGCCCCAGTGGTTCATGGCGAAGAGGACTTCACCTGCAGGCACCGGATTTCCGGCGAATTTCCGCATGATCTGGAAGCAGCCGTGGCCGCTCGAGCCGGAGGTGTTGAACGTGTCGTCGAAGCCGTACATGGCGCCAAGCGACGTCCAGGGTTCGGCAATCGCGCCGGGGAGGTTCTTCTCGGGCTCGGAATAGTTGAGGCAGTTGAACTCGACATAGCCCGACACCGAATCGTCGTTCGCGGGAACCTGCGTCACGGCGCGGCTGTTGCTCCAGACGTGGAGGCGAGTGACCGCCTGCTGCTTCTGCTGGGCAACGGTCACCGGCAGGGACACGTCCGCCCAGTTCGGCCCCATTGCGTCCATGTCCACCCACAGGGCCTGCAGCGTGCCCGAGCCCTTGGGAACGAGTTCGACGTAGTAGCCGACCTTCGCGATGTCCGTCTGCTGGATCAGCGGCGCGACGACATAGGGCACCGCTTCAGTATTCTGCGGCAGATGCAGGCGTTCGCCCGGTTCGAAGACGCGCGCGAGGATGAAACCGTCGCGGTAGGCGGACGGCACGTTGTTCTCGGCGCCCAGCACGATTTCCGGCTGCGTCCACACGGTCGGGGTGCGCTTGCCGTCCTTCGTCGCCAGTTCGAAGAGCTTCGCCTTGAACGCATTCGCGGCCGCGGCGAACTGCGCCGCCGTCGGTGTCACCGTCGGGAACAGGGAGGCGATGTCGACGCACACCACCTCGTCCTGCGACGCGCACCAGTCGGAGAGGCGGCGGTTGAACGAGTTGGAGGCGTTGGGAATCGTCGCCGCAAGCACCGTCGTCATCGGCAGCGCCGTGCGGATGCGCGACACGGCCTCCGTCCAGTTCGCGAAAATCGTGTCCTCCGCCACGCCGTCGGAGACATCCGCATCGCCGCAGAGGAAGAGCGTGAAGTCCGGACGGTTCGCGGTCAGGCAGTAGGTCTCAAGTCCTTCCAGCACGCCGGCGCGCGTCGCCGACGTCTTGAGCGCCAGTTCCGAGATGCCGGAGTGGCCGGTCCAGGCCGGCGTGCTCACGCCCTGTCCGTCCGAATTGAAGAGGGATGTATGGCGCCAGCCCGTCATCTCCACATTCCAGCCGCCCTCGGTCGTGAGCGCCTTCACCAAGTCGCCGCGGAAGCTGCGGTTGACGCCGTCGACGGTCGTCTGGAACGCATAGTTGCCGCCGAGCGTGAAGATCTTGATCGGCGCGAGCGGCGCGGTTCCGCCCTCGGCGGCCATCTTGAGGAGGATCTGGTCCGGCTCCAAGACGACCGCCGTCTCGGTCGGCACGCCGCCCAAGACGACCGTGGGCTGGCCGATGATGGCGCCGGCACGGAGCAGGGGCATCGTGCCGCCGGCCGCAGGCAGTTCCATGTCGGGCGGAAGGTTGAAAGTGACCTTGCCCGCGAAATCGATGCTGCCCGCGTAGTAGAACGGTTCCGGACGCATGAATATCGCACCGTTCGGGAACTGGATCACGTTCGACGTCGACCCCAGCAGCGTACCGCCCTCTTCGACTGCGAGCGTGGTGACCTTGACGGGCTGCGCGCACTGGCGCAGGTCAAGCGTCGCGCCGCTGTGGACCGTGAACGGCGCGGGCTGGGAAGAGATGGCCACGTGGCAGTTCCGGCTTTCATGCGTGCTGCTCAGCACGACCGTGCCGCCCCAGATGTCGGCCCCCCGGTCCATGCGCTGGTCGGAGTGGTTGTTCGCGAGCGTCAACTTGCCGGCGCCCTTCTTGACAAGCTGCGGATAGGAGCCGTTGTTGGTGATCGGCGGATAGATCGTCACATCCGTCGTCTCGTTCGAGACCAGCACGGTGCCGCTGACATAGATCCATTTGACGGCCGTGTTCGGCACGAGACCGCCATCGAAGACGTTGAAGTTGCGGACGTACGTGACGTTCTGGCCCTCCTTGAAGGATCCGCCGTTCTGCACCGTCACGTCGCGCACCGTCACGCGGCCGGCGTTGTTGGCCGTCGGCACGTTGAAGGCAGTGGCCGCACCGTCGACGAGGAAGTCGACATTCGGAAGGTCGACATTGGCCTCGCCCTTGAAGAACGTGGCCTGACCGCCCTTCACGACGACCGTGCCGGCCGTCGAACCCTGGGCGCTCGCCAGCCAGAACTCGCCCGCAGCGGGATAGTCGACCGTGAGCGTATGACCGTTGAGCTCAAGAGCCGTCCGCGAATAGCTGTTGTTGATGAGGCCGAAGCTGCCGTCGGACGAAATCGTCGCGTCGGCCGCCAGCCGGATGCCGGCCAGCTGCGCGACGTTGTTCGGCTGATTGCCCCCCGTATTGCGGAGCGCGCCTTTGCCGTCCGGCCCCGTACCGGCCAAGGTGAAGTCAATGCAGTTGTCGCGCTGTCCGCGCATGTCGAAGGCCGCCCCGTCGGCCACCGTGACGCGCTGCCCCATGCGCAACGCGGCGCTCTGGCCCATCTCCATCAAGCCCTCTTCGACGATGATGTTGTCCGCACCGATCAAGCCGCCCAGGGCGACGAACGTGCCGGCGCCGCGCTTCACGAGCGAAATCGTGCCCTGCATCAGATCGGGGCAGGCGGAATAGACCTGGCCGGCAGGAACCGTCACCACGAACGTGCCGCCCTTGCCGACAAGCTGGAAGTTCCGGTTGCGCGTACCCGTTTCGACCGTCGTCTCCAAGGTGAAGCCGTTCAAGTCGACGGTGGAATCCGCGGGAACGCGCTCGAGGTCTTCGGCCGTCCAGACCGTATTCGCCGTCAGCGTGATCTTCGCGGGCGTCTCGGGGACGATGTTCTCCCGCGCCGCCGCGTCGAGCGTCAGGGTCTCGGAGGTGCAGACGACCCAGCCCATGCGGTCCAGCGTCTTGCCCTTCGCGAACGTGCCCGTGCCGACGTTCCGATAGACGACGCCGTTGACCGTGTCGAAAAGCGCGCCCTCACCGGCGATGTTGACCGGCACGAAGTCGCGGACCAAGAAGCCCTTCTCGCGAATCTTCAGCGCGTCGAACCGGTATTGGGTGCCTTTGATGAGCGTCGAACAGCCGAACACGGTCAGTTCGCTCAGCGGGCTGCCGTAATGGGCCTCGGCCGCCGCCGTCCGCGTCGTCCCGTCGTCGATCACCGCCTGTGAGGACCCCGTCGTGGAGAAAGTGTAGGTCTTGCCGGACTCGACGGAGCAGAGGTTCTTGCCGTCCTGGCCGTGGAACATGAAGACGGTATTGCCCTGCTGGTTCAGCAGGTAGGACTGTCCGCTCCACCCCTGGCCCAGCAACGCCGTGCCGCTCTGGTAGACGACGTCGCCGAACGTGAAGTCGACCGTCGTGTCCAGCCCGGGGATGATTCCGGTCGGCACGTACTGCGTGCCTGTCGAAACAAGTGCGGCGACTTCGGCCGTATAGGGAAGGTCGGCCGTCTTGACCAGGAAAAAGCGGAAGAGCATGCCGGGAACGCGCAGACTCGCAGGCAGCGCGTAGTCGAAGGTCGTCGTCTTCGGCGTGACGGTGGCGATCGTCACGTAATCCTCCCACGCGGTCTTCGAGCTGCCGCCGTCCTTCACGTCAGATGCCAGAATGAGCGAATAGTCGGCCGCATCCGGATTGTCGAAGGCGAAGCGGACCGCTTCGGAGGTCTGTTCGACGATGCGGAAGGCGCGACGGAAGCGAACCGTCGCGGACGTGTCGAGCACGCGTCCGAAACGGCCGTCTTCCCAGGCCTCGCCGGCCTCCAACGCCGTCTCCGTGCGGCTCGAGTAGAACGTGTTGCCGACCTGGTCGTAGAGGCCCGCCACGCCCGCGGCGTCCTGCGCGGGGAGAAGGTCGCGCAGGAGCACGCCCTTCGCGGCGAGTTTCATGCGGTCGAAGCGGAACGTCGCCAGGTGGGTTCCGTCATTGCAGCCGAAGACGGCCAGGTTGCCGGAACCGTCGCACTGCCGGCTGATGCCGATCGCCTTCCGCACGGCCCCGTAGGACAGGATGCCGTAGCTGCTGTCGTCGACTTCGAACCGGTAGTCTTCGCCGGCCGTCGGCAGGATGTCGTAGCGCTGGCCGCCGCTATGGAAGAAGAAGGAATTCGACTGCTGGTTGAGCAGATAGCGATTGCCGCTCCAGTTGCGGCCGAAAAAGGCCGTTGAGTTCGCATACTGCACATCGCCGAAACGGAAGTCGACGACCATGCGGTTGTTCGGCGGCAGCCCGATGTCGACCCATTGCCGGCTCGTCGAGCGCACGCTTTTCAATTCCTTCGCGTACGGCAGACCTTCGGTCTGAACCGTAAAGAACTTGAGGAAGCGGCCGTCGCGGAACTTCGCCGGAATCTCCTGAATGCGCCGGTCTTCGCTTGCACCGATGCGCGTCAGCTCATAGAACCCCGTCCACGCGTGCTTGTCGTCGCCTGCATCTTCGGCGCCATGTGCCAGGAAGAGGCGACAGGCCCTTCCGTCCGCCGCACCGAACCGCAAGGTCACCGTCGAAGCCGTCTGCCCGACGACATCGACCGTCCGCGCCGACACGCTTCCGGCCCAACCTGCCACCACCGCCAACATCGTCCAGAACATCCGCTTCATGGACAATCCCTCCGGGCCGACCGCATCGGCCTCTGCCACAGTCAGACGATGACGGCGTTCAGTCCTCCGCCTCCGCCGCTCCTCCGTCGACGAATCGCCAACTTGCCTCCCAAGCCGGCTTCCCCAACGCGTCTGGACTCTGAACCAATCTGCCGTTAGTCTACAACAACCAAACAATTTGAGCAAGCGGAAAATCGCGCGCCCCGGCCGTGGGCATAGACGTGAAGGGCGTGAAGCCGTCGTGCGAGAGCGACAGGACGGCGGATTCGCCGTCAAGGAGCCGGCGCGGCGGTGCGGTTGAAGGGCGCCAGCAGCGCCGCGATTTCGTCCGCGGGGATGTCAAGGCCCGCGGCGGTGAAGGTTTCCGGGGTGATCTTTCCGAATGCCGGCTCGATTTTCCGCAGTTTGAGAATCGCCTCGCGGTCGCGGTCGAGCAACTTTCCGACCTTGGCATGCGCGTCCTGATAGGACGGGAGCGACGAATGGATGTCCACCCCCTTCGCCTTCTTCGTGTAGTCGGCCGCGAACCAGGCGGCGACACCCTCTTCGAGCACGTTCGCTCCTCCGCCCGGCATCGGCGCCAGGGCATGCACGACTTCATGCGCCAGCTGGAACACGGCCTCGGCGCGGTCGCGGTCCGCCGCCGGCACGACCTGGAAGACGATGTCCTTCCGCTGGGGATAGCCCGGATACCAATTCTGCGGCGTCGCCTGCGGATCCGTGCGGATCTCGGCCCCGAGGATCGTCCAGGCGCGGTCGCGCGGACCCAACATCGCCTCGGCCTCCTTGAGCATGTCGCCGATGCGCGACGTCATCGTCCAGGTGAATCCGTAGCATCCGGCCAGCGGCTGGGTCTGCCAGAAATGGGTCGGCACGGCGGCCTCCGCCGTCACGGCCGGCGACGGCGCAGCGACGGACGCGACCGGTGCCGGCGTCATGCACCCGCAGACGAAAACCACGACGCCGCATGCGGCCGCACAGGCCGGCTTCCAAATGTCTGCCATGTCAAGTCCCTCCACGTTCGCGGTCCGTCGCACGGCTTAGATCAGGCGGTCGCCGGCGTCGACTTCGATTTCAAACAGCCACTCGTCGCGGCAGACGTCGCAGACCGTCTCCACCGCAAAGTCGGCCGGCAAGCCTTCCGCCGCCAGCCAGGCCTGCCAGGCGGCGCGGAAGGTCGCCTCCTTCAGGTAGACCACCGCACGGGTCACATCGGACCATCCGCGTCCGCGGCTTTCCAGAATCGCCTTGACCGCCGCCATCGTGCACGCAACCTGCCGCCCGATGTCGCCCACGTAGGCGACTTCATGGGAATTCGGCTTGATCGAAGCCGTGCCGCTCACATAGAGCTGGCGCACCGAAGGCGTGCGGATTTCCGCGGCGCGGCTGAAGCTCGACTTGTAGGCCATCGCCGGCGCCTGCAGGGGCGATTCGACGATTTCGGCCTTCGCGTCCGCCCGCTTCGGCCGCATCGCGATTGCGCCCGCCACGAGCGCCGCACCGTCGACGTTGGCCGTGCCGATGCCGGTCGACGCCGGCAGGAACGTCTCGAACACATGGCGCGTCGTGAAGAATGCGGACCGCGCCGCATTGAATTCGCCGTACCAATCGCAAACCTCGTCGATGTAGAGCCACGTGCGGACAACATGCGCAAACGTCATGCCCTCTTCCGCGAGGAGCTTCTCCAGCTCTTCGAAAACGCTCGTCGCCTGCGCGCCCCGCGGGGCGGACAGATCGGCCGGCAGCACGCCCGCCGCCAGCAGATAGCGGGCGGAATCGTCCTCATAGACCGTCGCCACCGCCCGGCCGCCGCGCGAAATCGTCCGCACGGAAACCGTACCTGGAGCAAGGAACGGCAACTTGACCGGCGGAAGATTTCCACCGTCTCGGCACAGACGGAAGGACGGCACGTCCGCGTTCGCGCGCGCACGGACCTCCTCCGGAGTTCCCCACAAGAATTCGGCTTTGACTTCGGCTTTCATGTTCTTTTCAGTATAGCACATCCACACGAGAAGGCAAAGTGCAATCCGCCCGCCGCGGACTCACCGCTTGTTGCGCAGGACCAACGCGAGCACCATCATGTAGGCGATCGGCACGAGCAGCACGCCGAAGAGCCCCGCCACGCCAAAGGCGGTCTGGGCGAAGCCGAATGCGATGGAAACGACGCCGCCGCCGGCGATGGCCATGACCATCAGGGCGCTGGCTTCATCCGTGCGGTCCGGACGATGGGCCATGGCAAGGCCGAAGCAAATGCCGAACGTGTTCGCCAGGCCAAAGGAGGCCGCGAACACCGCAGCCAGGAAGAGCACGGGCGTCGGCGCCAGCCAAGCCGCCGCCGTACCGGCCAGGCAGAGGCCGACGGTCCACGGAAAACAGCGGGCCGGACGGATACGGGCGAACACGAAGGCGCCGGCGAACGACGCGACGGTCTTGGCGACGAAATAGACGGTCGGCCCCATCCCCGCCTTGTCGAGCGCCACTTCGTAGCGCGAGCCGAGAATGCCCGGCACGGCGATGTTGAAGCCGACGTCGGCCGCGACCGAGGCGAAGATGCCGAGGAACAGCACGAGGATGCGCACGTCGCCGAGCAGGGAGAGCGCCCCGCAGAAGCTCGTCCCCGCGCCCTCGCGCTTCGCCTCGCGCGGAATCGGCACCAGCGCCATCGTCCCGGCTGCGAGCACGGTCAGGCCGCCGTACAGCGGGAAGAGCAGCTTCCAGTTGCCGAGCTTCACCGCCGCGATCCCCACGAAGACCGGAGTCAGGGCCGCGCAGATCGCCTTGACGAACTGGCCGAGCGACAGCCGGCTCGTCAGCTTGTCCGGCTCGACGACGTTCGACAGCAGGGCCGGCAGGGCGGCCTGGAGAATCGTATTGCCGATGCCGAGCAGCGCGAAGACGAGATAGTAGACCCAGACCCTTTCCCGCCCTGCCGTCCAGCCGAGGAACATGGCGGCAATCGTGACGGCGAGGGAGAGAAGACAGGTTTTCTTCCGCCCCCAGCGCGCGGAGAGGATGCCGGCCGGAACCGAAATGACGAAGAACCAGATGAAGATCATCGACGGCAGAAATCCCGCCATCTTCGGCGACAGTCCGCATTCCGCCGTCACCTGGTTCATGACCGTACCGACGATGTCCGCGAATCCCATCGCGAAAAAGCCGAGCATGATCGGTATGAGAGCGAATTTCTTCACGGTTTCCTCCTTTTTGTGCCTGACGAATCGTTTGCACGTTCAAGCCCCACGTGTCCACGGGTCAGCCAGATCTGTCCGCGGTAGCCCGAAACGGCGACGAAATCGTCCCCGCCGAGCGGACACAGCGCATTCCACAGCGCGGCTTCGCGCGTCTGGTCCACGGCCAGCGGACGCGCCGCCCCGCGGAACGCCGTCAGCTTGCCGTCGCGCACTTCGCCGCGCGGCATGGCGACCACTTCGCAGGACGAGCGTCTATGGTCGCTCGCCGCGCCGCCTTCGGACGACTGGTAGCTGAGCAGCACGAAATTGGCGGTCGCGGCCAGATATGGCGCCCCGGCATAGACCCGATGCCAGTCCTTCCCGTCGAGCAACGGCTCCAGGCGCACGCCATCGTCGCGCACGAGTTCGGGATGCAGCCGCGTTCCGTTCCCGTTTGTCTCGATTGCGACATAGAGATGGCGGCCGATTTGTTCGGCGACCGGCATGCCGTCCCGTGCCTGGGGCGTGTGACAATAGATCTTCGGCCTGGACCAGGACCGCCCGCGGTCTTCCGATTCGACATACGAGATGTTCTGGTATTTATGCGTGCCCGCGACATAGGGCGACTCGTCGGAAAAATAGATGCGCACCTTGCCGCCGTTCTCGTGGATGAATGGTTCGTAGCAACCGCGCATCACACCGTCCACGACGTTCGTCGCCGCATAGACCGTGCGTGCTTTCGACCAGGTCGTGCCGCCGTCGTCGCTTATCGCAATGCCGATGGAATAGGGCTGCCGATCGGCCCGCCCTTTCGCCGGACGCCAGTTGAATGCCGCCAGCAGACGCCCCGAAGCCAATCGGCACACCTCCGGATTGGCGGGAAAGAGGAAGGTCCGCCTGTCTCCCTCGCCGGCCTCGTACCCCGCCACCACGCGCGTCGGCGCGCTCCAGGTCCGGCAACGGTCGGCGCTCGTGCGGAACTGCACGCCGCCCCCACCCTCGTAGACGAGCGCGAACCGTCCGCCGCCCAGCGGATGGACGCGCCCATAGTTCCCGCCCGTCACGGCGACGGGCGGCTCGAACGCGATCTTCACCGGCCGCGGCGCAGCCGCCGCGGCCAACAGACCGGTGCAGAGGCACAGCCACGCTGTCGTCCAGGCGCGCATCGTCAGCGGCTCACGCGTTCGACGAGAGCCGCCACCTTGGCCGCGGCCTGCGGGATGCCGGCCGCCCGCATCGCCGCGGCTCTCTTGGCCAGCGCCTCGGGCGAATCGATCTTGTGGAGGATATAGTTGGCAATGGAACGCGGCGTCAGCACATCCTGCACGCCTTCATCCGCCGCACCGCGCTTGACGAAGGCCAGCGCGTTGAAATGCTGGTGGTCGCGCATCGCGCTCGGCAGCGGAATGAAGAACGCCGGCTTGCCGACGAGCGCCAGCTCGAAGCACGTCGACGCGCCCGCGCGGCAGACGACGAGGTCGGCCGTCGCGAACGCACGGCCCATCTCGCGTTCGAACGCCTGCACGCGCGCCGTCACGCCGGCCGCCTCATAGCGCTTCGCGACTTCGGCTTCGTCCGCCACGCCGGTCTGATGGATGACATAGAGCTTCGGGCCGTTCGGCCGTTTCGCCAGTTCGTTCCGGACGAGCGCGAGAGCCTGCGTCATCAGCTCGTTCACGCGATGCGCGCCCTGGCTGCCGCCCGTGATGAACACGGTGAAGGCATCCGCGGGCACCTCGTCGAAACGCGGCTGCCCGGCGATTTCGGCACGCACGGGCAAACCGGTGAGTACCGTCGTGCGCCCCCTCAGGTGTTCGGCCGTCTCCTCGAAGGAGATCGCCACGACCTTGGCAGAACGTGCGAGGAATTCGACGGCCCGGCCGGGCACCGTGTTGGCCTCGTGGAGCACGATCGGCACACGGTACGCCTTGGCGGCGAGCACCGGCGGCAGGCTCGAATAGCTTCCCATCGCCAGCAGCGCATTCGGCGCGAAGCGCTTCATCTCGCGCCGGCAGCGCAAAATCGAAAAGAGGTTCGCAAACGCGTTGCGCAGACCCAGCGGTTTCGCGCCCGTCGAGAACACGGGGCCGTCCCACGACTTCATCACGGACCCCTCGATGGAACGGCCCGACGCCCACACGACGACCTCGTGCCCGCGTGCGCGCAGCTCGCGCGCCACGGCCAGCCCCGGGAACGTATGCCCGCCGGTACCGCCGCAGGCAACAACATATTTCTTCTTTTCCGCCATGCCACGCACCTCCCGCTCTTTCAATTTCGTCCAGACCATCTACCAGATGGAAACGGCATCCAGCGCGTCGCGGAGGATGCGGCCCGCCGCCGCTTCACGTTCATGGCGCCCGGCGCTTCCGAGCACGACGACGATGACACGCCGCTTGTTGCGGGCGGCCGTCAGGGCGATCGAGGAGCCCGACACCGCCGTATAGCCGGTCTTGAGTCCGTCGCACCCCTCGATCGGCCGCGCACACCCGTCCTTGTCGTGGCTGCCGGGCAGAAAGTAGTTGTGCGTCGTCAGACCCGCCTTCTGTCCGGAACCGTCCGTAATGGTCTTCGACGCGCTCGACGTATACTTGAGCGCTCCCGGAATCTGCACGATGCGCCGGCAGAGCTTCGCGATGTCCGCCGCCGTCGAGGTGTCGAAGCCGCGCTTCTCCTGCAGTCCCGGCGGCAGGCCGTTCGGCGAGGCGTAGGTGGTGGCGTTCATGCCGAGTTCGCGGGCGCGCGCATTCATGCGCGCGACGAACGCCTCGACCATCGCCTTGCCCTTCTGCTCCGCCGGCAGCGGTCCCTTCCCGCCGCTCTTCGCCCAGGCCGCATGTTCGGCGAGCACGACGGCCGCGTCGTTCGCGCTTTTGATCATGATCGCGTAGAGCAGATCTTCGATCGTCATCGTCTCGCCCGGCTTGATGCCGACCGAACTCGGCTCCATCGTCGACGCATAGACGCTCGCCGCCGCGCGATCCGTCAGTTTGTACGCCCCGGCCTGGATGTCTTCCAACACCAGCAGGAAAGTCATCAGCTTCGTCACGCTGGCCGGATAGGAGGAGTTGTTCTCCTTGTCTGCAAAGAGAACGCGTCCGGACTCGTCGACGGCGATCGCACTCCGGTACGGCACCTCCGGACCCTTCCCCTTGCCGGCCGGCTTGCCCGTCATCGGCGGCGGTCCCTTGCGGGCCGGAACCGCGGCAGCCGGCCTCGCGGACGGCTTCGCCGCCGAACGCGCGGCCGGCGTCGTCGTACGGGCCGCGGGTTTGGCCGGCGCGGCCGCGGGACGCGCGGCACCGGGAATCAGCGCACCGCGCCGAATCGGCGGCGGCGCGGCCAGAAGAAGCCCCGCCAGAATGAGGCCGAGCGCGAGAAAGCCTGTTTTCTTCATCTCCATGATCCTCGTCTTACGCATAGCTGTGCATGCCCGTGAAAATGCGTGAAAGATTGATCCAGGTGAGCGTGAGCACGATCATCGCCGCACCCGCGACGAGGAAGGCACGCTGCGCACGCGCCGAGAGACGCGGCGAGGCGTGGAAGTACGCGGCATAGACGAGCCATGTGGCGAGCGACCACATCTCCTTCGGGTCGAACTGCCACCAGTGTCCCCAGCACACCTTGCCCCACGCCGCGCCCAGTACGAGCCCAAGCGTGAGAAGGAAGAAGCCCGTCGGCACGAGCCGCAAGCCAACGCCGAAGGCTGCGCGCACGAGGAAGATGTATCCCAGCACGTACGCACCCACATGCGGAATGAAGAACGGGCTCTGCAGCGCAGGCATCAAACGCTTCACGCTGCCGTCCATGAAAAAGCAGACCGCCACCAGCATGAGCGCCTGCAAGAAGGCGTCCACAAGCAGGGTGCGCACGCGGTCCCTCTCGGAACTGCGGCGCGTACCGCCAAAGGTGCGCAGCGGAAGAAACGCCGCCGCGCACATGAGAAACTCGTACATGTTCTGCAAGGGCGCGTGCCCTGTGGAGATGGTACGGTCAACGAGCATCGCGACCGCACCGGCAAATACGAGCGCGTAAAGGCCGAAGACCGCACGGCACCGCCAAGACGGCTTCTCCGGCAGAGTCGTCCTGATGAGAGGACGCGTGGCGGCAAGCACGCGAAACTGATAGAGGAGCGCGCCGAGGATCAGGAGAACGCCGCCGAGAGCCGCATACGGAAGGCCGACGTCCTTGACGCACTGGAGAATCGTGAAATAGAGCGGCGCGCCCGTGTGGGGATTTTCCAATTCCTCGAAGGACGCCTGGTAGATCCACCAGCCGTTTTTCACGAGGGGATGGTTGACGGAGATGCTGACCGGAGAGCGGTGTGCTTTCCCCACGGCGTCAACGGTCCACGTAGAACCGGTGCTGGTGTACTGGCGCACCGTCCCCGTGTCGGGCCAGCGGTCGATCGTAAACTTGTCGAGGGCCAGATCGAAGCCCTCGCGCCAGGGGGCGCCCTCGGCCAATACGCGGCCGATGCGGAAGCTTTCGTCGGGCACGTCGGCGCTCAACCGCAGATAGCCGTCGCGCGGACCCGCCAGCTCGTTGTACACCCAGCCGCCCAGCACGAGCGCAAGGCCGAGGTGAAGCGCCAGCACGGCAGGCCGCCGTCCTGTGAACGCGGCGGCAACGAGGCACACCGCCGCGAGACCGCCCACCGCGGCGATCGCCGCGTAGTACTTCATGAAGTCGAGCGCGCGTTCCGCGCCCATGCACGCGAGCGCAACGCTCGCGGCGGCCCCGGCCAAAAGCAGCCACGCTGCCGCATTTACCGTTATTTTCCTCAATGTCACCTTGAATGCCATCTTGTCTCCACTCTAAGAAACCGTATCGCCGTGCGCGCGAGGGCGACGATAGAAAAGATTGCAAACAAGGTTGCGACATGTCCTTCGATGGGCATGTGACTAGTATAGCATTTCATCTGCCGCTCGTGTGGGATAAATTCCAACAACCGCCTACCACCGCATTTAGATAAATCCGGCGGTGGCCGTCGGCGAACTCAATTCGAATTCCGATGGGAATGATCCCCCTCTCTGTTCCCGGACATGCGGCAAACGCCATACCTGAATCCGCCGCACGGGCCTCATTCGCCGCCCTCGCCGATGTTCAACTGCACAAGCGGCTGCCCAGACGAAAGCAGCTGATTCGTAACCGATGTGAAATAACTTTTGTCATCAAGGTCACAATCGGGAAATGCAATCGCATTGACTGCAAATGTCAGTCTGTTGGAGCTTGTTTCATAGCCGCCAATGTACTTTTCAAACAGTCTATCGACAATTTCTGTAGCAACTGGTTCACCCATTCGATTCCGATAGAACATTCTGACTGCGTTGTCCCTAGCCGTAACCTGCACGGCATTGGTGGCTGAGAAAGTCATAAGGCGATCTGCGTAATGGCAGCTAGCTGTACTCCGCTCCATAAGAGTATATGCTTGTGAATTTGTCATGACGGTTTCCGCAAAGCTTGTTAAACCAGCGTCAAGGTCACAAAATTCTATTGCCAATTCTATTGCCCTCTGTTTGTAAATGCCTCTCGGGTTGAGAACAAGCGCCTTCATTGCCGAGGCACAATTCGTATGGTGAAGCGACTTACATTGCACCAGTGCTGCATGGACTAGATTACGATCCCAATCTGACATGGCAACACAGTCGTTAGTCCCCAATGTCGCAAGATACCAGTCGAACGCAACCTTCTTCTCGTCAAGCGTCCAGCCGTCATTCAAGTGGCCACCAAGAAAGTTGCTCCAGTTGTCTGGGATCTCGGAGGGGGAGACTCTTCTAGGAAGATCACCTATCCCACGAGCGGAATAGGAGACGAAATTGCCTAACGCTCCTCTCACAACGGCGTTTGTTTCGGCTAAAGTATGCGCCAACAAAGGCCCACACAGTGATGCCTGAAACGAAATAAGCACAGAAAAGAAGAAACGTTTCATTCTGAATATACCTCCATCAGATCCTTTTGGGCAGTCTCTGCGCCGACATCTACATGAATAGTTTCATATGGAGTCTGCGCACCCCGTCTAAGGCTGTAGGCCTTACCGTCGGGGATGTCATATCCCGCCCTGTCATTATAGCCGTACATGAGCAACTGATTAAGGATTTTTCCATAGGTGTCACCGACTTCATAGAAACCTCGCCCTGATTCTGCGCCCCAATCCCCCTTGCCGATAAGAGTAAGACTATCAACAGCGTCCTCATAATACGGGATGTAAATCATCTCGTAATTCCCATTTGTACAATACTGGTATGCAGGAAAGCAATCGTAAAAGCCAAAGGCATGTCCCAGCTCATGTGCCAACGTCACTCCTGACGCCTCTTTGCTGACGAGGATTCCATATTTAGACCACATCGCCACTGCATTAGCCTTGACAAACTCGCCTATGAAATACATTTCGATGCAATCTCTAGAATCATACTGATTTAAGAGAGCCCACGCCTCATCCGTATATGTCTCACTCTCTTCGCCACTCGCGTCCTTTTCCACGTGCGTGACTTCCAAATTCCAGTAATTATTACTTGGGAAAGAGAGTTCTGCCGTACTAACAAGATCAAAGCGAACACCGATCTGAGCGTATATTTCATTTGCCGTGTCGAACATCAATCTGATCCTCTCCACCTTCCACTGATCTCTCCTCTCCCTGTATGGTGGCTTTACAATAAAAGTCTTTACTGGAATTGTATGTGATTCTACGACAGGCAACACGAATCTCGGTTGTATCTCGTCACTGTTGAAACGCGCTTCAACAACAACGTCCTCGTTTGTGCCGGTTGGTTCTACAATCACACTCCACTCATTGGTGGCGGCAATGCGTCCAGGGCCAGAGACAACGCGCCAGTCAACGTTTGTCGCAGCAAAATCACCTTTCACTCCAACCTTCAGTATGGCATTAGTTCCCATGACCAATCGAGAGGGATTGACTATACGACCATCATCCGCGTGTTCGACTGTCACCAACTTACGAAGCGGTTCTATGCACTTGAAACTAACCATATCCGTGAGCGTACCCCCACCATCAAGCGTCAGCGTGGCGGTGAGTGTTCCCGTGCCTCTCTGTGGGCATGACACATAGACCGTGTACGATCCTATGCAGGCAAAAGAATCTGTCACGGAAATAGGCAACAACGTCATCGGGTTCACGCGGTTCGTCACGCCGTTCTCCACATGGCAGACAACAGGATTGGCTGTACCCTGAGCTGATATTGTCATGATGCCGCTAGTTCCATAAGGCGCCTGCAGATTCAGCGTCACGGGGCGTATGCGCTCGGACCTGTTAGAAACGCTTACATAGTCAATGAATTCCGCGTCATTTAGGAAAAACACCTCCTGACAATCTATTGACAGGTTTGGCGTCGGTACGGTCTCCACGCCCACCGTGAACCACTCCGTGTTGGTGACACAGTACCCTCCGGCGTAGCTCGTGACGAGGTATACGTTGTTCGTGGCCCACGACACTGAATCCGACGAGGCGTATGTAACCGTGGTGGTGAGCGCGTGCGCGTCGGAGAACGAGATGCCCGCACCTCCGTGCCAAGCACATCCGAGATAGGCGTCGGCGTGGCAGTTGGTGACGGCGGCTGCAAACAGCGCGCCGTTGCCGGGGTAGAGGTGCACGAGGCCACCGTCGTCCACGGCCACATCCGCAATGCGCCTCATCCAGCCCGCGCGCGGGCCGTCGAGATGCACCACGATGTCGCCCGCCCGGCACTCATAGGGATAGCCGTAGGCGGAACACGGCTCCATCACGTCGGACACGCCGTGAAGCGTCACGGAATCGAGCTCGCCATCCGAGAGCGAGAATGGCACCTGTGCGCCGCAGTCAATGGCATAGAGCAGTTCCGCGTTGCCATCCGCCATCACGGGAACGCCGCCCACCTCCACGCATATCGGCCATCTGCCGCCCGGCGAGGCCACATCTAGGCCGACGAGACGGCGGTTTGGATCGGCGGCGCGCTGCGTCGCCCACGCGGCGTAGCCGCCCGCAGAAGCGATCTCGGCCGCGTTCGACGGGAACGCCGTAGCCGCCCATGCCTCGCTCTGATTCCACGCGGATGCGGCGAACGGAGTCTCCGGCGCGGGGTCAATGGAGTTGGGCAGCCCGTCGAAGTCAATGTCAAGCGGATGCACTCTCGCATATCCAATGGTGCGGTCATCGTAGCGGTATTCAAAACTTCCATCCGAGAACAGCTCCGCCTGGAAGTTGGTGATGCAGTTCACGTCGCGGTCGACAGGCGAGTTCTCCCATGTGACGACAAGCGAGTTGGATGGTGACACGGCATGCCAGAACACATTGGAGACGCCGCCCGGCAGAAGATTCCAGTTGAAGGACGGCACCACCGCAAGCGGTACGTCGAACGGCGACGGAAAGTAGTGCGTGTGGATGTTCGGGTGAAGCTCGCCTTTGGAGAGCACCGTGATTCCGCTGAGAGTTCCGTCGCGCCATGGAAACGACCAGTCGTATGGGGCGATCCGCGTCTTGTCCATGTAGCCGCCGCGCGCAAGCCAAGGCGCATGTATCTGAGGCGTGGCGAAGGCCTCGCGCCCAACTATTTCGCACCCCTCACGCGTCTCCACTTCACGCCAGCCGTTGCTAACATTCGCCTCCGTTATGAGGCTTGGCGCATTCCCCGACCGCAACTGAATCATTGGCGGGAAATGCGGAAAACCTACCTGCATCATCTGATTCGTCGGCGGCTTCACGGAACCGATTATCATAGTGTCCATCGCCAATGCGCACATCAGTGCGGCAAAGACCGCGCCACGCGCCCTCAGCAGCAGCGACAACGCTCGCGCACGACCGCGGATGAACATCACGATTGCGATAAACATGCAACCGCCCAGCAGGAAAGCAAGCGCAACGGTGACAAGGCGCTCGTATAGATGCAGGGCGGTCAATTGTCACCTCATATTCAACGTTTCAAAAAACCGTACTCGTACACCTTCGGGGTGATTTGCGCAGCAAGGGCCTCATGTGCGGAACGGAGGTTCGCAAGAAGAGTGTTGTAGGTGGCATCGCCGGAGTTTGGATTCATCTGCTCCCTGCCGGAGGCGGTGCGCTTCACGCCCTGGAAATGCAGACGGATGTCGTAGTAGGAGGCATTCGGGTTCGCGCCTGGCTGCGCGTGGTAGTAGCGCCACAGCTCGCGTCCGGCGTCGAGAACGGCGCGGGCGTACTGGGACATCTGGGACAACGGGGACTTCTGGGACATACATCCCGTCCCAGTTGTCCCGTTCGTCTCAGGTGTCCCAGAAAAATCCAGCTCCCCCTGGTAAGGCGCGCTTGCCGAGCGCACCACCGAACGCCCCGCCAGCCAATCGCTCATGAAGTGGCTCGCAAAGCAATCCTTCGCCCCCACCTCTTCCTCCGTGAACGGAATCCAGTGGTTGATGCCGTCAGCGGACTTGATGTAGTTCGCGTTCGAGAAGAGCGTGTACGCAAGGCAATCCGCCTGGAACACGAGATCGTTCCGCCAACCGTCGTTCGGGAAAAGGAACTGGTCGCGGTCGTTCAGCCAATCCGCCTCGATGCTGTGGCAGACTGCCACGTACACTGCGACCTCAGTGAGATTCGCGTCAGTTATCCACGACCCGCGCGCGGACTTGATGAGCGCCTTGTCAGCCTTGAAATAAATATCGAGAATGTGTTGCACGTCATGCGAACGCGCCGAAAGGAATCCCAACTTCAGAGACAATGGCCGCTTTCGGGTTTCGATGAGCCAGTCATTTATGGAACGCTCGTTGTCGTAGGAGAGGAGTGTCTTCGTACCAATTAACTCGCCCTTGCGGTCGTATACGTCCGCCACGGTTGATGTGAACACGCCGTTGTTGCCTGCGGCGCTTAAACACGGAGATTTGGAGGAGGCACGGAGACACGGAGTTTGTTT
>CADCPA010000089.1 GCA_902803135.1 uncultured bacterium | reverse complement strand
GCGCGTGTGGGCGGCGAAGGCGAAGACGTTCGTCGGCAACACCTACCGGGCGCTGGTCGTCGGCGAGGGCGTTGCCCGTCTTGGAAGCCAGGCTCCGGACGTGGACGGCGTTGTCTATCTGAAAAAGGGCGGCCGCCGGGCGCTGCCGGCGGTCGGGTCGTTCGTGGACGTGCGCGTGCGCGCCGTGCGCGGATTCGATTTCGAAGCCACGGTCGTCAGCGGCGGGGCTGTTTGAATGCGAGGACCTTGCCGTCCTTTTCCACAGTGGCCTTGATGCGGCCCGGCACGAGTTCTTCGCGGAGGAGAAGATCCGCCAGCGGATCCTCCACCCAGTGCTGGACGGCACGGCGGAGCGGACGCGCGCCCATGGCGTCGTCCGACCCCTTGTCGCACAGGAAGTCGACCGCCTTCTTGTCGAGCTCGAGCGTCATGTCCTTTTCGGAGAGGCGCGTGCGGAGCTTGGCAAGTTCAAGGTCGAGGATGCGCGCGACGTCGTCGCGCCCGAGCTTCTTGAAGACGACCGTTTCGTCGAAGCGGTTGAGGAGTTCCGGACGGAACGTGCGCTTGGCTTCATCCATGAGCTTGTCCCGCAAGGCTTCATAGGAGGTCGCAGCGGTGTCTTGCGAGAAGCCGAACGACTTGCCTTCCTTGGCGAAGTCAAATCCGAGATTGGCGGTTGCGATGACAATCGTGTTGCGGAAATCGACGACGCGGCCCTGCCCGTCGGTGAGGCGTCCGTCGTCCAGCAGCTGGAGCATCATGTTCATCACTTCGGAGGAAGCCTTCTCGAACTCGTCGAAAAGGACGACCGAGTAGGGGCGGCGGCGCACGCGCTCGGTGAGCTGTCCGCCTTCGTCGTAGCCGACATAGCCGGGCGGTGCGCCGACGAGACGCGAGCTCGTGAAGCTCGACGAGAATTCCGTCATGTCGAGCGCGATCAGCGCCTTGGAATCGCCGTAGATCTTTTCGGCCAGCATCTTGGCGAGGAGGGTCTTGCCGACGCCGGTCGGACCGAGGAAGAGGAACGAGCCGATCGGACGCTTCGGGTCTCCGAGGTTCGCACGGGAACGGCGGAGAGCGCGGGCAATGGATTCGATTGCGTTGGATTGGCCGATCACGGACGCGTTGAGCTCGCGTTCGATGTTGAGGAGCTTGCCGGCGGTCGAGTCCGTCATGCGTTCGACGGGCACGCCGGAAATCGAGGCGACGGTGGCGGCGATGTCGTCCGCCGTCACGTCGATCCGCTTTTCCATGTGCTCTTCGCGCCAGGCTTTCAGGCGCTTCTCGAGGTCGGCCAGCGCGGCGATCTCCTCGTCGCGCCACTGGGCGGCTTCGTCGAACTGGCGGTTCTTGACGGCGGCGTCCTTTTTGGCGTGCAGTTCGTCGATATGGGCCTGGTCGGTTTTGAAGTTCGGCGGACGTACCGCCGTTTTCATGCGCACGCGCGCACCGGTTTCGTCAATGGCGTCGATGGCCTTGTCCGGCAGGAGACGCGCCGGCAGATAGCGGGCGGTGAGCGTCACGGCCGCACGCAGGGCTTCCGGCGAGAAGGTCACGTTGTGGTGTTCCTCGTAGCGCGGGGCGATGCCCGTGAGGATGGCGACCGTGTCGTCGAGCGAGGGCTCATTGACGAGAATGGACTGGAACCGGCGCTCGAGGGCGGCGTCCTTTTCGATCGACTTGTGGTATTCCTTGAGCGTCGTCGCGCCGACCACCTGGAGCTCGCCGCGGGCGAGGGCCGGTTTAAGGATGTTGGCGGCATCCATGGCGCCCTCGGAACCGCCGGCACCGACGAGCGTGTGGATTTCGTCGAGGAAGAGGATGACATTCTTGACGCGCTTCGTCTCTTCGATCAGCTGCTTGAGACGTTCCTCGAACTGGCCGCGATACTGCGTGCCGGCGACGACACGGGCCATGTCGAGGGAGACGATGCGACGGTCGCGCATGCGTTCCGGCACGTCGCCGACCGCAATCGCCTGGGCGAGACCTTCGACGACGGCGGTCTTGCCGACGCCGGCTTCGCCGATGAGGACGGCGTTGTTCTTGGTCCGGCGGCAGAGCACCTGGACGATGCGCTGCAGTTCGGTCTTCCGGCCGATGACCGGATCGAGCTCGCCCTTGCGCGCAAGGGCGGTGAGATCGCGTCCGAACGCGTTCAGCGCGGGCGTTTTGTCCATGCCTTTTTTGCCGGAGCGCGGGGACTCGGCAGTTGCTGTTTGTCCGGCTTCGGGCTCGTTGTCGGCTTCGGCGGTCGGCTCGCCGTCGGCTTCGGGCGCAGCATCCGCCTTTTCTTCGGGCGTAAGGCCGGCGGCGATGAACTTCTGCGGGGAGAGGTCGTGTCCGAACAGAATCTGCGCTCCGGCCGACAGGCCTTCGCGGAGCATGGCGAGCACCAGGTGTTCGGTTCCGACGAGTTCGCTCGAGAGGTGGTGGGCTTCGATCTTGGCGAGTTCGAGAATCTTCTGCGTGCGCGGGGTGAACGGAATGTCGCCGAGCACGCGGGCGCCGCCGCCGCGGCCGATCATCTGCTCGAGCTGAAGACGGAGCTCCTCGGGGTCGATGCCGAGGCGTTCGAAACGACGGCAGGCTTCGCAGGTGGGAAGGGCGAGGATCGAACAGAGGATGTGTTCGGTGCCCACATACGGATGGTTGAACTGGCGGGCGGCGGCGACGGCGCCTTCGAGGGCGCGTTCGGCATTGGGCGTGTAATCGATATTCATGGAAACAGAACTACTTGAGACAGTCTTCCGCATAGGCAGAGAAGCCGACGGAGCGGAAGCGCTTGTTGATGCGGTCGGCGAGCGCGGCGTCGCGGGCGTCGCGCTTGCGATCGTCCTCGAGGGTGTTGGCGGGCATCTCGGGGACGTTCAGCTGTGCGCGCATGAGCTTGATGGTCTCCGCGCGCGTGATGCCTTCGAGGAACCCCATGGTCGTGCCCAGGCAAATCGGCGAGAGCAGGTCGAGCAGTTCGCCGGGCGCGAGCAGACGGGCCGCGCGAAGGATGGCCAGGGCGCGGGCGATGGAATCTTCGATGATGCGCGGCGTATCTTCGACAAGCGAACGGCGGGCGTTGATTTCCTGCGTGATCAGGTCGTCGAAGAGATGGTGGGCGCGTTTCAGCAGCTCGCGTTCGGGAATGCCGAGCGTGGCGCTGTTGCGGATGCGGAAGATGTGGGCGGCCTGGCGAATGCCGTCCTCGACGATGCTGGAGCTCTGGAAACGGACGGCTTCGAGGGCATTGAGCACGGGCGGGAGGTCGCCGATGAGATGCAGCGCTTCGAGATGGAATTCGCCTTCGACGGTGAGGCCCGTACCGCAGTGGTGCGGATCGGGGGAAAGGTAGCCGTAGTCGGTATCCCACGCAAAGGCATTGGTTTTCGCGAGGACGGCCTCTTCCGCTTCGAGCCGGGTGAAGGCCTCGGCGAGATCGGCGGTCGTCTCCCACGTGACGGCGGGAGACCAGACATCCCTTTCTTCGAACGGCTTGCCCGCGGGATTGCGCCAGAGCGTCATCAATCCGCCCGCCAGCACGTCGCGCGCCAGAAGATTGGGATATTCCCCCGATTTACGGCGGGCGCTCATGATTCGGCTCCCTCCGTGCCGGGCGACAGACGGTCGAGCTGCTGCTTGATCTTGGCGGCGAGACGGTAGTCTTCGCGGCTGATAGCGTCTGAAAGCTTGCGTTCCAGAACCTTTCGGGCGGACCGTGCATCGGAAATCCGTTCGACGGCAGGGGCTGCGCCGACGTGGCGCGGTCCGTATTCGCCGGCGAGAAATTCGGTGCGGATCTTCTTGGCGAAGACCTTCCAGCACGTCGGACAGGGAATGCGGCCGGAGGTCTTGATTTTGTCCCAGGAGGCCTTGCAGGCCGGACAGGTCAGATGTTCGCTCTCCTCGACTTCGGCGACGCCCTTCATGAAGTCGATCGTCGCCTTCACGAGGCCTTCGACGAGCGGTTTGGGCAAGTCGCCGCCGTCGCCGCCGACGACGGTGAGCTGGGGGCGCTTCCGCTTCCCGGCTGACGGCTGGGGCGTGCGTTGTTTCGCCTTGGCCGCGCAGGCGCTGCAGACATACAGCTCCTTCTTCTTGCCGTCAACGGTCAGGGTGATGGCCTCGACGGCTTCGGCTTGATGGCAGATTTCGCATTTCATCCGTTCAGTCCATGTACAACGAAGGAACCTTCTGGCCCGTCGTGCGCAGCTTGCCGGGCGCGGGAGCCGGCGCGGGCCTGGTCGCGGGGGCGGCGGCCTTCGCGGGCGTCTTGGCCGTCGCCGCCGGATCCGGCTGCTTCGCCGTCGGGACGTCCTCCTTCTTCGTCAGATCGATTTCACTTGCCCCGTCGGCGCCCAGATTGGGCGGGAGCCGGGCCGTGGCCTGATAGAGCTTGATGCACCCCCAGGCCATCAGCGCCGCCACGAGAAGGGCGATGCACACGAGGAGGCTGAGACGCCACGCGCGACGGGGGATCTTGTTGACGCGCTGGATGATGTTCGACGAGAACACCGAGATGCTGTCGCAGAACTGGCGCGTGGCGGAAGGACCCTCGTACGTGGAAGAGGCCAGGTACGGGGAGTCGGCGTCGATCTGCGGCGGCAGGCCTGCCCCGCTCGCCGGGGCCGGACGCGCGGCCGGCTTTGCCGCCGGAACCGGATCGGACGTGTCGAAAAGGGGAAGGCCTTCGACATCCCGCGTCGCTTGCGCGGGCGCAGGTTTCGGGGGGGCGGGCGGGGGGGGCGGCGGGACGGCCGGAGGAAGTTCGTAGCCGTCTTCAAGCGGTTCAGGCTTGATCGGCGACACGAACGGATTTTCGGCGGCCGACGTGCCCGGCTCCGGATCCCACAGCGGTTCCGTCTCGGCCGGCGGCGGAGCGAACGGCGTGACGGGCGGCGGCACGTCGACTTCCGGCGCAGTGAAGGGAGGCGTGGCCGGCGGAACGTCGGCTGCGGGCGTCGCCGCGGGGGGCGGCTGCAGGGACGTCGCCGGTTTCGGCGGACGGCGGCCCTGGAAGATCTCCATGAATTCATGGACGAGCGGGGCGGGATCGAGACCGACCTCTTCCGCGAACAGGCGCACGAAGCCGCGTCCGTAGATGGCTGCGGGAATCCGGTGGAAGTCTTCGTTCTCCATGTCCGTGATGATCTGGACGAGAATGCGCGTGTCGGCAGCGACCTTGGAGAGGGAGAGGCCTTTGGCCTCGCGGGCGTTGCGGAGTGTTTGACCGAAGCTCATGGTTGTCCTTTTAGGGTTGAAGGTTGAAAGTTGAAGGTTGAAAGTTGAAAGTTGAAGGTTGAAAATGCGGTCAGGTCTCCGGCGGGAAGCCGAAGGGGTCGTCGTCTCCGGGCGGCGTTGCGGCGGGCGGGTCGGTCATTTCGGGCGGGAGGGCGTTCGCAGCGTCTGCGCCCTCGGCGGGAGCGGCCGGGGCGACGCCGTCGATCTGGTTGAGCAGCGTTTCCGGGTCGAGGAGGATTTCACGCGGACCCGCACCCTTGGCGGTTCCGATGACGCCGCGGTCTTCGAGCAGGTCGATCAGGCGGGCGGCGTGGTTGTAGCCGATGCCCATGCGGCGCTGCAGGTGGGAGACGGAAGCACGCTTCGTGTCGCGCAGAACGACGAGCGCTTCACGATAGTGCATCTCTTCCTTGCTCTGGGTCATGCCCGCGGGGGCGGGAATGCCCTTGGAGCTGGGCGCGGCCAGGGGGTCCGCCGGCGCGTCGAAGGCGTTGTCCTCGTCGCCCTCGTCGTCGTCGTCGAGACCCTCGTTCGGATCGGCTTCCTTGATGCGTTCAAGGCGCTTGGTGAGCTTTTCGTCGAACTGGACGTTGGAGTGTTCGCCGATGAACGAGACGATGTTGTTGATTTCCTCGTCGGAGATGTAGGAGCCCTGGGCGCGCAGGAGGCGTCCGTCGGACATCTTGAAGAGCATGTCGCCCTTGCCGATGAGCAATTCCGAGCCCGTGGCGTCGAGAATCGTGCGCGAGTC
>CADCPA010000088.1 GCA_902803135.1 uncultured bacterium | reverse complement strand
CTCCCGCAGACAAGGGCGAGAACGGCGAGGAGGATGCCGCAGAGGCCTTCGCCCGCGATGAGACCGGCGGAGAGGAGCGTGCCCGCGTCCTCTCCTTCCGCGCGCGGACCGCGCGTGCGGTCGACCCGCCACCGGAGAAGTCCGCCCGCGAAGATCGTGGCGTTGAGGCCGATCGGCAGGTAGATGCCGATCGCGAAGGGCATCACCGGCACGCGGCAGACCGCCAGCACGACGGCGAGGCCCGCGCCGAGGGCGAGATAGTTCCACGGCAGGCTGCCGCCCATGATGCCTTCGACAACGACCTTCATGAGCGTCGCCTGCGGTGCCGAGATGGCGTCGCTGCCGAAGCCCCAGGCCTTGTGCAGCAGCACGAGCACGACGCCGATGACGGCGGCAGAGGCGATCGTGCCGATGAATTCGCCGATCTGCTGCTTCCACGGCGTTGCGCCGAGGAGACGCCCCGTCTTCAGATCCTGCGCCGTGTCGCCCGCAATGGCCGCAACGATGCACACGACGCTGCCGATCGCGATGGCCGCCACCATGCCGGCGGCTCCGGCCGTGCCCGTCGCCTTGAGGACCAGCGAGGTCACGACGAGCGTCGCGATCGTCATGCCGGAAATCGGATTGTTCGAACTGCCGACAAGGCCCACCATGCGCGCCGAAACCGCCGCGAAGAAGAAACCGAACAGGGCGATCAGCAGCGCGCCCGTGAAGCCGACCGGGATGGCCGGCACGGCCCAAATGAAGACGATGGTGAAAATCAAGATGCCGAGGACGAGCTGCAGCGGCAGGTCACGGTCGCGCGGATCGTCCGTCGCCGACGTGCCCGCCGCCATCGGTTGACGGCGTGCCGTGAACGTGCGCACGAAAAGCGGCGCGGACTTGACCAGCGACAGGAAACCGCCCATGGCGATGGCGCCGGCGCCGACGTAGCGCACGGACGTTTTCCACACCGCCTTCACGCCCTCGTTCTCCCAGAGCGTCGCCATCTCGGGCACGGTCAGACTGAAGACGGGAATCAGCACCATCCAGCCGAGGAAGGCGCCGGCAAAAAGCAGCGTGGCGATCTTCGGACCCACCACGTAGCCGACACCGAGCAGCGCCGGCGAAACTTCGAAGCCGAGCGCGCCACGCAGCCCCTTGATCGGCCAGAGAAAGGCTTCGGGAATCCACTTGAGTCCACCCGAGACGAACTTGAGCAGCGCCGCGGCGCACAGTCCGAGAAAGACGATGCCCGCATGGCGGGCCCCTGCCTCGCCGGCGCGCAAAACGTCCGCGCACGCACGGCCTTCGGGATAAACGAGCGTCTGTTCCTCCTCGACGATCAGCGGACGGCGCAACGGCACCATGATCAAAACGCCGAGGAGGCCGCCCGCGAGGGCGATGAGCGTGAGCGGGAGGAGGCCGGGCGTCTCGCAGACGCCTTCCTGCGCCCACAGATAGAGCGCCGGCATCGTGAAGATCGCCCCGGCCGCGAGCGATTCGCCCGCGCTGCCGATCGTCTGCACCATGTTGTTCTCAAGGATCGAATCGCGTCGGAGGATGAACCGCAAGACGCCCATCGAGATGACCGCCGCCGGCACGGAGCCCGAAACCGTGAGGCCCACGCGCAGGCCGAGATAGGCGTTGGCGGCGCCGAACACGACGGCGAGCAGCACGCCGAGCACGACCGCGGTGAATGTGAGTTCCTTCTGCTTCTCCAACGCCATCTTCGCCGAGGCTCCTTCGTCTGTCATCGGGCCAGGGCCGCCGCGATTTCCGCCAACACGGGCGAATCGGACGGAATGAAGCCGCTGTTCTTCAACATGTTCGTAAACCGCTGCATCGCGGCGAGGCGCTCGCGCGCCTGCACGCAGGCCGCATGGTTCCAGCCTTTGATCAGCGCCGCGTAGTCCGCCGTCGCCTGCACGGCCTTGGCGCGTACCGCGGCATCTTCCCGGTAGCCGACGCTCGACCAGAACTGCACGACCTTCTCGGCGAGGTCCGTCGCTTCCTCGGCAGCCTTCAGCGTATCGGCGGCGAGCGTCGCGCGCAGCGCCGCGACGTCGGCCTCCTTGACACCGGGCCCGCCGCACACCGTGTTGTCGAAGCGCGAGGGGATGCGGCGGATCCACACGTTGCGGAACGGCACGGGGTTGCCATGGTCCTGGAGCATGAGCGGACCCGACGGACCGATCTTGCGGAACGTCGTCCGCCGGCACCAGGTCGTGCCGCCGTCCTCGAGCGGCCAGTGGTCCTGCACCAGAACGCCGTTGAAGAACACGGTCACGCTGCCCTTGTCGATCAGCTTGTCCCCTTCCCACCGCTGGGGATGGAAGACGATGTCGAACGACTGCCACACGCCTTCCGGACGCGCCGGATTCACAAGGGGCGGGTTCTGTCCGTAGAGGGCGCCGGCCTGTCCGTCCGCGTAGTTGGCCGCCTTCCACGGCGACTTGGACGGCACAATGCCATAGGAATTCAGAAT
>CADCPA010000087.1 GCA_902803135.1 uncultured bacterium | reverse complement strand
TGCGGCTTTCACTCGCGATTGCGGCGGCCGCCGCCCTTCAGGCGCGCGCCGACATCGTCGATCTGGGCGGTCAGACGGTGGCGATCACCGCCGCGGACGGCCGGAGCACGTACAAAAACCAAGAGGTGCGCAACGGCGTGTTGAACGTCTCCGCCAAACAGGGTTTTGCCGACGGCACGTTCATTTTCGGCCAGAGGCTCGTCCTTAACCAGACGAGCGGCGCCTGGGGGATTTCAGGCGGGAGGACGGTGCAAGTCGTCGACTGCGCCACCGTGAACATCACCTCGGGGATCGACATCTACTTCGGGCGGTTAAACGGCAACACGACGTACAACGGAACGACGCAGCTCATTCTCGACAACGGCAAATTCAACTGCGGCACGTCTCAGCTTTGTTTCTGGCCGACGGCAAACAAAAACGGAAGCGGCAAGAACGTCGTGCTCAACCTGTCCGCAATCAACAATTCCGTCTTGACGCTCGCGGCCGACAAGGAGCTCAGATTCGGCGAGATTACGCAGGGGGACAGCAAAACACATAAAACAATCAAGGTCACGGTGGACGTTGCGAATTCCACGATCACCGCCAAGCAGATCCGTCTCGGGCAGACCACCTCGTACATCTCCGAAACGGCCAACAGCTTCAACAAGATCACTTTCGGCCCCGGCACGGACTTGACCTTGAGCCAGATCTACGCGTACAAGTATCCCACGCCCACAGTGACATTCGACGGCGCGACGATCCACTACGCGGGCACCGGCTCGAACAGCTTCATCGGGCAGAACAGCGGCCTTGCCGGCGACGACGCCTACGAGATTCTCTCCGGCGGGCTCACGATCGACATACCTTCCGGCAAGACGCTCACGGTCGATGGCAACTCGTCGGCCCTCAAGGGCGAGGGCGGCATCACGAAGACCGGCACAGGTTCGATCACATGGAACGGCGTAACGAGCGCGTCGACCGCGAAGAAGATGCTGTTCACGGGCCCGCTCGTCGTCACGGAGGGCCTATGGTCCTCCTCGCTCGGCTATTCCGCCTCCACGTTCAGGGCCGAAGGCGGCACGCTCAGGCTCTCCGGCGCGCTCTCCGCCACCGACATCGTTCTCGCCGCGACGGACGGCGGCACGCTCACGCTCTCCGGCGCGAGCCTCGCGGACGCCTCGCCCTCGCTGACCATTGCCTCGGGCGGCAGCACCGACTACTTCACGCGCGACGGACGTGTCTCCGCCTACGCGCTCGACGCGTTCACCCTCGGCGAGGGCGCCAGCCTCGACCTCGACGCCGACGCGTCCGACATCGACACCATCTCCGTTGCGGCCACGAACATCACCGCGACGGCGGAGAATCCCGTCACGCTCAACATCGTCTTCTCCGAGCAGCCCGCCACCGGACGCACCTTTGCGCTCTTCGCGACCGACGACGCGGCGAAGTTCACGCTCAATCCGAGGTTGGACGGCATCCTGCTCCCCCACGAGAAAGAGCTCGTCGACGGCGTTCTCGTGATGACCGTCACCGCGACCGTCGATGACTACACGTGGAACGCCACACGCCCGAACTGGGGCGATGCGGACGCCTGGATCAAGGACGAAGCGTACGCCACGTGGTCCGACAGCAACAACGCCTTCTTCACGACGGCCAACGCCTCCGCCGCCGTCACCGCCCCCGTGACCGCGCGCAAGGTCGCGTTCTCCGCCGACGGCCAGATCACCGGCCCGTCCACTCTCACGGTCGCCGAAGTCTCGGTGGCGACCGGCGCATCCGCCACCATCTCCGCCGCGACCGCCGGCCAGCTCACGAAGACGGGCGCCGGCGTTCTCACGCTCGGCGCAAGCCGCACCGACACCACCACCCTCGCCGACGGCACGCTCGCGTTCGCGGCAGGTGCGGGCGTCGATCCCGAGAAGCTTCTTCTCGGCATGGACGCCGAGAAGCCCGTCACGTTCGACTACGGCGGACAGACCCTCACGGCGAATCCGATCCCGTATCTGGGCGCTGAAATGGACGTCACCCTCACGAACGGCGTCTTCTCCCATGGAAGCGACATCGGCATGTTCCCCGCGCGAACGCTCACCGTGGCCGCAGGTGCCACGCTTTCGTCGGCCGGCCGCTTCAACTGGAACTCCAAAACCGAACGGACCATCAACGTGGCGGGCGGCACGATAGCCTCGACCGCGAACAACAACAACTGGATCATGCAGGCTTCGACTACCGGGCGGCTCAACATCAACGTCACGGACGGCGGCCTGCTCGAGTTCGGCGGCTTCGCGCGCATGCTCACCTGCCGCGACGGCACCGCTCCGTACCAGGATCCGTCTCTGTACATCACGGTCGTCGGCTCGACCCTGAGGGCGAAGAACAACGGCTTCTGCTTCGGCTACGACTATGAGGGCAACGTATGGCAGAACAAGAATCCGGTTTCGCCCACGTTCGTGCTCGCGATGACGAACGCGTGCCTCGACGCGGGAACGTCCAACGTGTATCTCGGCAACGGAGAGCGCGGCACGCACACCGACGGCTCCTACACGGCCGATTTCGAGGGCAGCGAGGTGAGGGCGAAGGAGTTCCGCGTGTGGTACGACCGTCCGCTCAACGCGGCGCGCTTCAACAACTCGCGCCTGGTGCTCACGGCTGACAGCAGCCACTGGCTCGACCAGCAGGACATCGAGTCCACCACCGTCATAACCGTCGGCCCCGGCGGGCTCGTCTTCGACTCGAACGGCTTCACCGGCGTCGTGGCCGCCAACATCGGCGGCGAGGGCGCTATCACGAAGACGGGCGTCGGCACACTCAGGTTCGCCACGAACGAGACGGCCGCCGCCGCGTTCAGGGTGGAGCAGGGCGTGGCGCGCCTTGACGGCGGATTCTCGCTCGCGCGCCCCACGACCGTCGCGAGCGGCGCGGTGTTCTCCGTTGACGGAAAGGCGCAGACGAGCGTGGCGAACATCACGTTCGAGGCGGGTTCGACGTTCAACGTGGACGACGCCTCGCTCGATGCGGTTCCAATGGCCGTCGCCACGATGACGTTCCCGGCGGAGGGCGTGGTGTCCCTCACGATGAACGGCAGGCCGTTCCGGAAGGGACAGTACAAGATACTTTCGAAGACCGGCGTCACGGCTGCGGACGGCGAGAGGTTCACCGTCGTGACGGACGAGGAGGTGCACTCGTGGTCGGTTGACGGCGACACGCTCGTTCTGAAGGTGGGCGAGATGAACGGCAAGTCGTGGACGGGCCTTGCAGACGACGGAAAGATGTCCACCGGCGGAAACTGGTACGGCGGCGTGGCGCCTGTCGCCGGCGACGAGCTGTACTTCACGGGCGTGCGCGAGGCAACGGCCATCTTGGCCGACATCCCGGACGTGAAGTTCGGCGACGTGCTGATGGGCGAGGGCGTGATCACGTTCTCGGGAACGCTCGCCGCGACGTCCATATCCGACACGTCGAAGATCGCCGTGGCGGCGGGCGCCACCGTGTCGGTGGACGGCGACGTGGTGTTGGACGCGACCTCCGCCTATGCGTACATTGTTGACAAGGTGGACGGCGAGTTCATCGTGGGCGGCAGGATCTACGGCATGGGAAGCAAGGACGTGCGCCCCGCCCTGAACGACAGCACGGGCATCATCGTGGCCGGCGGAATCGCCAATGACCAGGCCAACTGGGTGTTCCGCCTCGCGACGGACGGGAAGAAGATGAAATGGGCGATCGGGCAGCACGGAATCACGGGCACGCGCGGCATGTGGATCTTCGCCAACTCCAACGTGAAGGTGGACATACAGCCGTACGACTGCGACTTCGCGATCAACGACTGGATCGGCGTGCGTTCGAGCGCGCAGGGCCTCTTCCTGAACACGACGGGCTACAAGGACGGCCTTGGGCACACGATTACGGCGAACAAGGGATTCGTACGCGAAGGCAATCTCTACTTGAGCGGGCTCGGCGCGCTTGTGTGCAACTACACGAAGGACAACATCGCGGCTTCGTACCAGCAGCCGAACGTCGAGGTCAAGTTCACGGTGCAGGAGCCGGCCACGCTCGCACTGGTGCCCGGCTCGAACATCGGAACGG
>CADCPA010000086.1 GCA_902803135.1 uncultured bacterium | reverse complement strand
CAGACTTGATTGCCACAGTAGATTGCCACAGTAGGTTTTCCTTGTCATGGCAGCGCAACCTTTTCGATTCGCCGCTTGCCCTCCTTCAAACGCGCGGCGGGCGACACGACGGATCAGGTGATAGCACCGATTTGCAAGATTCATCCTGCAACGTCTCATGCCGAACAGCATATCATAAACTCCCACTACTGTGGCGTACCTGTGGCAATCAAGACCCTGTAGCCCCTCAGAAGAACCGTTCTCATCTCAGCTCCTCTGGCAGGGTTGCGTCCAAGCCATGCTTGTCCTCGGATGCATCGCGCCTTTTCCGCCGAGGACGTAGTACGGCGCCGGCGCATCGCTCTCGACGCGCGCACGCACGTAAAGATCGTCCGACGCAAGGCTGTACTCCGCCGCCACGCACTCGCCCTTGCCGCCGGATACGCTCTTCGCCGTCGCGCCGATCGCTGAGGAGTAGATCGGCACCGTCCGCGCCGGACGCCCCGACCAATCCTTGCCCGTCTGTGGGATCGAAACAGTCTGCACGATGCCCGTGTCCACGTCGCGCTTCGTGACGATGAACTTGACCGTGTAGGCGACGCCCTTCTTTGCGGGTGCCGAAACATGCAGCGTCTTGCCGTCGAACTGCACGTCCTCCAGGTCCACGCCGCAGCTCGCGTACGAATCGCCCTTCTCCATCGCCGCGAACAGCGCGGCCGGCGCGAGCGCATCGGCGCGGACCATGTTGTACGCCTCGCCGAAGGTGCATGACTTCTCCGTCTTCGTGCAGGGGTAGAAGTGGCAATCGTCGTTCGCGACGGCGTAGAGGAGTGGTTGTCCGGCCTTGGCGCGGGTGGTGTTGATCGCATCCCAGAAGCGGTCGCAGTACAGCCCGTCGTCGGGCAGAAGCCCCACGGGCGGGTAGTCCGCGCCGTTGTTGCACACCTCGAAGAAGCGCACGTCCGGATTGTCGATCAGGTCCTGCGCCACGCCGTCGTAGTAGCGCCAGTGCGGGTGGTTGAAGAAACAGAGGTGCGGCGGATTGCCGAGCGACTTCGCAAGGGCGGACATCTCGTCGCGCGTATGGCGGACGATGCGGGCGTTGTTCCAGTCGCCCGGCATGTTCTGGACGAGCGGCACCTTCTCGATTCCCGGGATCGGCTTGTCGAGGTTGATGTAGTTCATGTGCATGTGGCGCGACGCGGCGCCGCACCGCGTGATCTCCATCCCGCGCATGACGAGAAACTCGCCGGGCTTGCCGTAGCGCTCGATCAGCTCGGTCATCGTCTGAAGGCGCACCTCCGTCGCGCCGTTCCGCTCGCGCGTCTCCGCCCACGGGAACTCCTTCCGGTAGATGTCGAAGTTCCGGCGGCAGACGAGCGGCGGCCAACCGCCCTCGGTGGGTTCCACCTTGCGCCAGAAGTCGCGGTTCTCGTCCATGCGGTTGTGGTCGGTGACGGCGCAGAAGTCATACCCTGCGTCGCGGTACTCCCTAATCGCCTGGTCGGGGAACGCCCGCCCGTCCGACCAGTACGTGTGGCAGTGCAGGTTGCCCTTATACCACCTTTTCTTGCCTCCCTGTGGCGGGGCACGCTCGCCAAGCGCGCCGCACGCACTGGCCGCCGCAGCAGCCAAACAGAAATCTCGTCTCGTCATGTTCATTTGATTAGCTTCCTATCTGATGGTCAATCTCATGCCGTCCGGCACTACGGTACGGTCTTCACGCCCATCATCTTGCTGAACATATTCAGCACTCTCAAAATGCCTCAACGATCAATCCTGGCACAACGGAAAAGTCCGTGTCGAGCGTAGCCAGATGCGCACCCAACTCCATCGTGATGGCGGCAATCCAAATGTCATTCTGGGGAATCGGCGTACCGTTCTTCTTCAAGGTTGACGCGAGCAAACCGTAGCGAAATGCCGTTTCAAGCGTGGTGTTCGCGATGGTCGCATTGGCTTTTGCGATGAAATCTTTCAGGCACGCCATGTTCTCGGCGTATCGCGTGCCAAAAGAAAACCCGAACTGAAGCTCACCGATGACTGTAATGGGGAAAACCAACTCGTCACACGTATCGAAGAGTTCCAACAGTGCACGGTTGCCGTTTTGGAATGCCGTATACGCGCAGGTGTCGATGCAGATTTTCATTTCCAATCCTCTGGCTCAATGCGCCTTGTCGATTCCGTCGCCGCCTCAAATTCCGCCAATTCCGCATCAGACCATGTTCCGCAGAATTCCGAAAGGTCCCGTTTCCGCGAAAAGGGACTGCCGCCCAGCACGGCATCCGAAAGTAAAGTGACTACAATGGAGTTCACGCTCATATGCGCATTGGCGGCACGACGCGAAAGTCCCTCCGCAACAGCTTCTGGCATATTTCTAACGGTCATTGTCTTCATTTCTCCTCCTGATGTCTTTTTGCTGTCAAACGTGACATCATTATACCATGAACCATGCGTCGGCACAAGTCGCAACGGCGGCATTTTCGTTCCGACAGGCAACTCAAACGCATCTTCAAGGCCACCTACGGCATTGGTCAAAAAGGGTCAGACCCTTCTGTATATGTATTACTGTATATGTCGATGATGCTTTCATGCCACTTCGCTCCGTCCCTTGCGCGAAAGCCGGTCGCGTTGCAATGGCGACTTGGGCT
>CADCPA010000085.1 GCA_902803135.1 uncultured bacterium | reverse complement strand
GACGGCACGGCGCTTACGAAACATACCGTGACTGTAGGCGGCGACGGTTTCGTGTCGGGCGAGGGCGCGACCTATTCGTACACGGGCACCCAGACGGATGTCGGGTCGAGCGCCAACGACTTCAGCTACACGCTAAAGTCCAACACGAAGGCGGGCAACTACGCGATCACGAAGTCGACGGGCACGCTCACGGTGACGAAGGCGAGCTCGGGCGGCGGCACGGGTGGAACGGACGAACCGGGCGGCGGCACGATTCCGGCGGGCGGGCTCTCTGCGTTCGACACGACGGCGAAGTACGATGGAAAGGGGTATGCTATCGACACGAATGCGCTGACAACGGCATTCGCTTCTGCGATTGTCGGGAACTTCTCGGTGCAGTATGCCGTCGGGGCGTCTGCTCCGTCAAGCGGCTGGGCCGCGCAGGCGCCAGTCTTTACAAATGCCGGGGCGAACGTTGTCTGGTACCGCGTGACGAGTCCGAACTACGAGGGCTTCACGCATTCGGCCAAGGTGACGATCACCAAGCGGTCGGTGACGCTGACGAGCGGCAGCGCGAGCAAGGTGTATGACGGCACGGCGCTTACGAAACATACCGTGACTGTAGGCGGCGACGGTTTCGTGTCGGGCGAGGGCGCGACCTACAACTATACCGGTTCGCAGACACCTGTCGGTTCGAGCGCAAACAGTTTCAGCTATGTGCTGAAATCTAATACAAAGGCTGGCAACTACGTGATAACGCAGTCCAACGGCACTCTAACCGTGACGAAGGCGACGTACGACATGTCCGAGGCACGATGGGACTATGCGGGGGCGTTTGTGTACGACGGCGGTGTCAAGACGGTTGTCGTCTCGGGCTTGCCGCTTGGCGTGACGGTCTCGGCCTACAGCGGCAATTCGGCTGCTGCACCCGGAACCTACACCGCGCACGCGACGCTCGCCTACGACACGATGAACTACAATGAGCCGACGATTTTGGATCTCGTCTGGACAATCAAGTCGTCCGAGCAAGAGAAACTGGAAGACATCTTTGGCGACCTTCCCGCCGACATAACGCCGGACGGCGATGGCGGGTGGAAGGTGACGCTTACGAACGACATCGACAGCGCGGATCTGCCGCTGGAGATTCCCGACAACCTCGGGCACGTGACGATTGACCTGAACGGACACGACCTCATTGGCGCGAATGGGGCAAACGGCGATGAGACGACGCCCGGCGAGGACGGAAAGGCTGCGCTCCTCATCGTGCCTGTCGCGGGCAATGGCGACGTGACGTGGCTCTCGCTCATAACGACGGGTGGCAACGCGCTTGTGAGGGGTGGCGACGGTGGCGACGGCAACCCCGGCGGCAATGGCGCGGCGGCAATCAGGGTCGCGGGCGGAGTGAGAGGCGGCGTGAAGATCGACGTCGGCGCGGGCGTCACGGTGCGCGGCGGCAATGGCGGTAACTCTGTTTTCGGCAGGGGCGGCGACGGCGGCCCCGGCATTGAAGGGGACGTCGGGACGAACGACGGGACGATCACGGGCGGCGACGGCGGACACTCCGACCACGGGCGCGGCGGCGACGGCGGACAGGGCGTAACCGGCGACGTCGGGACGAACGACGGCGCGATTTCCGGCGGAGAGGGCGGCGGCACGGTCGACGGAACGCCCGGCGAAGACGGGGTGGCTGTCGGCGGCACCATCGGCGGCGGAACCGGGACGGTGCGCAAGGTCAGGGTGCCGGTGCCGGAGGTGCCGTCCGCCGAATACACGGGTGAGGCGATTGCGCCGCTGGTGCCGACGTCCGCTCTGTATGCGGTCTCGACGTCCGGCGGGACGCGGCCCGGCTCGTATCCCGTCATGCTGACGCTGCTGGACGCTGCGAACTACGAGTGGGTGCCGCGTGCAGGCGTGACCGTGAACGGCGCGCTTGCGGTTGTGAACTTCGTCATCGTCGATCCGCCGCCGCGGATCGAAACCGAGGGCGGGTCGGCTTTCGGCCGCGAGAACCCGGCAAGCGTCGTCGCGGTCTACGACGGCGCGGGGCACGGGATCTCCATCAAGGTGACGTATCCGCCGTCGGGCGCGGCGGTGCGCTACGCGCGGACGGCGGCGGGGCCATTCGTTGACGAGAAGCCGCTCTTCACGAACGCGGTGGATGCGGCGGAGACGTGGTACGAGCTCTCCGCGGCGGGCTTCGAGCCGGTGACGAACATGGCGACGGTCACCGTTTCGCCTCGGAGCCTCGCCGCAGCCTCGCTGGGCTCGATCCGCTTCCGGGACGCAGGCGGCGTGCGCACGCCTGTCCCGAAGCTCGTGGACGACCTTGGGCACGAGGTACCGCCCGCAAACTACGACTTCGCCTGGACGGAAGAGGCGTCAGGCGCGATGATACTTTCCTTCACGGGTCGTGGGAACTACCTCGGTCTTTTCGAAAGGCGGCTGGCGCAAACGCGTTTCCACGTGACGTTCGACGCGAACGGCGGAACCGTGGATACGGATGGGGCGGACTATGACATCGGCACTTACTACGGCGTATTGCCTGTGCCGTTGCGGGCAGGCTATCTGTTTGATGGCTGGTACGAACATGCAGACTTCTCGGGTGGACCTGTGACGCGCAACACGGAGGTGGTTGCAGCAGACCTCACGCTGCATGCGAAGTGGCTCAGACGGGCTTTGTGGTACACGGATGCGGTGTTCCACCTGGAGGGGGCGGCGACGTACGACGGCTACCTGATCGACCCTGCTGCGGGCGATGCCGTCGCGGGGACGATCAGCGTGAAGGCCGGTAAACCGAACAAGTCCACGGGAGCCTCGAAGGTGTCCGTCGTCCTGCAGGTCGCGGGGCAGAAGAAGGTCACCGTCAAGGGGACGACGTTCGACGGGACGTTCAGGGCGGAGGGACTTTCGCTCGACCTCGCGCTCGGATTCTCGTCGTTGTCTGGCACATTCGGACGGTATGCCGTCGATGGCTCGCGCAATGTGTTCGTTGCGAAGGACGCGGATTCGAAGTTGCGCGCTGCGCAGGCACTCAACAAGTGGCGGGGCGCGTATGTCGTCGCGTGGCAGGAGCCCGGCATGGAGGAGAAGGGGTGGAACGGACTCTCCCTCGCCATTGGCGCAAAGGGGATGGTGAAAGCGACGGGGACGCTCGCGGACGGGACGAAGGTCTCTGCAAAGAGCCAGCTCCTCGTCGGCGAGCGCGAGTGCGCGATGGCAGTTTCTTGGACGAAGAACTCGTCGTCGGTCGCGTGTCTCGTGTGGCTCTGCGAGGACGGATCTGCGGAGTGCGGCAACCTTTCCGGCGGTACTTCCGCTAAGATCTCCAACGTGCGCGTCGGAGCGTACCTCGCTGGTGGGGCAGCCTTCCACATCGAGAAGTCCGCGCTGGCGGCGCTCGTGCCGGGGTTGAAAGCGGACCTCGTCCCAGATGGCCTTCCCGTTCGCATGAAGGGTGCAGTGTTCGATGTTGACAAGGCCGGGAAAGTGAAGCTCCTCAAGGACAAGAGAGGAGTCGATCCCTCCGCCCTTGGCACAAATCCGTCCGGGCTGAAGCTCAAGTACAAGATGAAGAACTCGACTTTCACCGGCTCGTTTACGGCGTACTCCCTGGACGGAGGCAAGTTGAAGAAGACGAATGTGAATGTCTCGGGCGTCGTCCTTGGCGGCGTTGGATACGGCGCTGCGTTCGTGAAGAAGTCCGGCTCCGTCGCAGCGAAGATCGAGTGAAACGGGTGCGGTATTTTCCTCTGGCATCTGGTTTACACCAAGGTGAATCATCCGTTCTCGGAAACGACCTTCGCTGTTGGGCCGTTCTGCGCGACAACCACCCCTTCGTTGACCGTCTTGGTTCGGTCGGACAAAGAGATGTACAGGGCGCTGGGCGCGAGATCGCGTACCGTCGAGGCCATCTTCCGCGACGCGGAGCGTGTATTTTAGACAGGATTTACAGGATTCGGGAAATGATAATCCTGTCAAAGAAACCTCTGCACCTCTGCGTGATAAAAATCCTCCCCTCGTGGCGTGTCTCGATCCGGCCGTGCCATTCCAAATTGGTGCTGTTCCTTTTCACTCGTTTTGACGGGGATGTTTTGGTATAATTCATTCCCGTTATGAAAACCTATCGTCTGCCTTTGTCTTTGATTTGTTCGCTGGGACTTGTCCTCGCTGCGTTTGCGGCGTCGAATCCGTATGGCTCCTGCGCCCATGTGACGCGCGGCGAGCCGCCGGACCGCACCTGCGAGATACTGCGCGCCGCCGGTCTCGGCTGGGTGCGCAGCGACTTCGACTGGTCCGCGCTGGAGCGCAAGCCGGGCGAATGGAACTTCGCGAAATTCGACGAAGTCGTCGCCCAGTGCGAGGCCCGCGGCATCCAGCTGCTGCCGATTCTCGGCTATTCGACGGGTTGGGCGAATCCGACGCACGAGCACCTCGACCAATGGGGGGCCTACGTGCGCAAGGTCGTCACGCACTACGGCAAGCGGCTGCCCGTGCTGGAAGTCTGGAACGAGGAGAACATCTCCGGCTTCTGGAAAAATCCGAATCCGACGAACTATCTGGCCGTGCTGAAACGCGCGTACGAGGCGGTGAAGGCCGAATCGGGCGATCTGCGCGTCGCGTTCGGCGGTACCGCCGGCGTGCCGTTCGCCTTCATCGAGGAAGTCTACAAGCTCGGCGGCGCGAAGTACTTCGACATCATGAACATCCATCCGTACACGCATCCGCGTCGTCCGGAGGGCGAGATGGACGTGCAGATCGAGAAGCTGCGCGCGATGATGAAGAAGTACGGCGACGAGAAGAAGCCGATCTGGATTACGGAAGTGGGCTGGCCCACGCATCAGGTCCGCGTGCGGGAGGCCGAGGTGCTGCGCGCGGCGTTTGCCGTGGCGGATCCGGCGAAGACGGCC
Source organism: uncultured bacterium (assembly GCA_902803135.1). Taxonomy (GTDB): domain Bacteria; phylum Verrucomicrobiota; class Kiritimatiellia; order RFP12; family UBA1067; genus RUG572. Next base: position 957 of record CADCPA010000085.1, on the reverse strand, counting down.
TGGCATACGCTCTATCTGCCGGCGCGCGAAGAGGATGCGGTGCCGGCGACGCTGGCCGCGCAGCTCCCGGCGGGGGCGACGGTCGACGTGTGCCGTCCCGATGCGCTGGCGGCGCGCCTCGCGAAGGGCGGCGTCGATGCCGTCATCTATCCGTTCAACGAAGACTATCCCTGCGAGACGGTGGCCGCGGTCGCCGAGTTCGTCGCCCGCGGCGGCCTGCTGGTCGACTTCGGCGGCATGCCGATGTGGAATGCGTTCAAGCTCGATGCGGACAACCTGCTCGCCCCGGCGAAGGTTGAGACGTGGAAGGACCGCCAGAAGCTGCGCATCGCCGAAACGGCCTGGTGGATCGACAAGCGCTATCCCGAGACGGCCACGGTGAAGGCCGCAGCCGGGGGAAAAGGCCTTCTGCGCGCGGACTATGCGACGACAGGGGCGCGCTTCTTCACGGACCGTCTGCTGAAGCCCGGCGACAGGCTCGTGCCGTTGCTGTCCGTGCAGACGAACGGAATCGAGGCGATTTGCGCGGGTGTCTACAAGTTCAACAGCGACATGAAGGGCGCGATCGCCGTGTGCGGCGTGATGAACTACCATGCGGGTACGAGCGACGAGGCGCGTCAGGCGAAGATGACGGCGCGCGCGCTCGGCATCGCGTTCGCGGAGCGCATTGAGACCTTCTTCTGGTACGAGACGACGCAGGTCGACGCCGATCCGTACGACCCTGAATCGTATTTCGGCATGCTGCACGCGAACTTCGCCCCGAAACCGGCGTATGGCGCGTACATGACGTTCGTCGAGCGCCGTCCCGTCGGCAGCGAACAGCTGCCCGGCGCGTGGAAGAGCGCGGACGGCAGGGACTACTTCCCGCAGTGGACGCGTCCCGACAAGCGCAAGGCGGGCATGATCTGGACGACCAAGGCCGCGCACGAGCGCAAGCTGACGTTCACGTCGCCCAAG
>CADCPA010000084.1 GCA_902803135.1 uncultured bacterium | reverse complement strand
CCACGACGTGGCGGAATGTCGGCTCGTGGCCGAGGAAGCCGCGAAGTGCAAGGTGGTGACGCAGCTGGGGACGCATCTGGCGGCGTTCGGCGGCGACCGGTTGACGGTCGAGTATCTTCGCAAGGGGATGATCGGTGCGGTGAAGAAAGTCTACATGTGCTCCAACCGATCGACTGCGATGCCGTACCGGCTGGAGGGTCCGCGTCCTGCGCAGGGCGTGCCGCCGCCGAAGGGCCTGAACTGGAACCTGTGGCTCGGCAACGCGCCGGAGCGTCCGTATGCGCCGGAGATCTACCATCCGCGCAAGTGGCGCAGCTGGCTGGATTTCGGCACGGGCTGGAGCGGCGACATCGGCTGCCATATCTTTGACGCAGTATGGAAGGGCATGAATCTCGGCAACGCCGCACCACGGACGATTCAGGCCGAGGTGCAGCAAAGCTGGAAGGATTCCCCTGCCCGCCGCGCCGACACGTGGCCGCAGGCCGACCATGTCACATGGACATTTGACGGGGTGCCGGCCTCTGACGGCAAGTCTTTCACGATGGAGTGGTTCGACGGCGCGTATTATCCGTCCGAAGACGGACAGGCGATCGTGCGCGAGGCCGGACTCAAGGCGATTCCCGAGGAGGCGGCGCTTGTGTTCGGTACGGAGGGTGCGCTTCTGCTGCCGCACGGCAAAGTTCCTTTCCTCTTGCCGAAGGCGAAGTTCGCGTCGGTGAAAAACAGGAAGATGCCCTCGCAGAACCACTACCACAACTTCCTCAACGCATGCCTGGGCGGCGAGATGTGCAAGTCGTCCTTCCCCGCAATTGGTCCGATGACGGAGACCATCTTGCTGGGCACGGTGGCAATCCGCTGCCCCGGCGAAGTGCTGCGCTGGGACGCGGAGAAGCTGTGTTTCCCGGACAATGCCGCCGCCACCGCGATGCTGCGCCGCACTTACCGGAAATACTGACCGGATTCCTCGGCTTCCGGCACGGCGGAGGCATGGGTCGGGCGCGGCTCCAGCGTGACGCTCAAGGCGACGCCCGCCGCAGACTGCGATTTCGTGTCCTGGTCCGGCGACACGTGGGCGATCATCTCCGGCGACACGGAGAGCCAAACCATAACAGTGAAGAGCGACACGGCCGTGCAGTTCCTGGCGACGTTCAAGGGCAAGACGGAATACACGTGGACGGGCAATGCGAACGAGTCCGATCCGCAGTGGTTCACGCTCGCGAACTGGATTGACGGCGACGGCAACGTTCCCTCGCAGCTGGACGGGTACAGCCATTTCGTGTTCCCGCAGAGCGGCGATGTATTTGGATAAAACATGCGGGGACTGCCCATACCGAAATTGTTACAGAGCGGGTGGAGCCGCAGCAAATCAAAATCCACGAGCCATGGTTGCTCGAAAAGTCGGGCTTTCTTCCGCCTTTACGACCACCGGCCCGAGCAGTCCAGACGGCGACGGATTGCCTCTTCTGCCCCTGCGATTGGCGATTTCGATGTTCGTCTTCGTCCAGGTCTTCCCACCGCCGGCATGCAGCTGGTCGCCCAGGACACGATTGTACCATGAGTTGACGACTTTCACTTCGAGGACGTTCTCGCCGTTCGAGAGCGCACCCGTGATATCGACGCCGAACGGCTTCGTCCAGACAATTCCCAAATCTCTGCCATTCAGCCGTACGCCCGCCACACCGGTATCCAGCACTTCTCCAAGTTCCAATCGGTACCGTAATCCATTACGTTTCGCAAGCGCAAACCGCTTCGTGTACCATGCCGTACCCGAATAGTATTTCACGCCAAGATCTGGCGATTTTGTCCAATCCGAGAGGGACGGGAACACGACTTCGCCCGGTCCACCCCAAGTCGGATCGAATGACACATTCCACTCGCCGTCAAGGGTCAAGACGGTTTTGAACGACGGAAAGTTCTTCCCGGCGCCTGCGCACAAAGCGCCGTCGCGGAACACAATGAAATACGCACCGCACGGATCGAATTCGAGCGGAATTGCGGTCGTGCCGTCCCTGCACGTAAAATCGCAGAGCGCCCGGCGTTCACCGGTCAGAGGATCCCAAAGTTCCGGCGCACAGCCGCTTTTGCGGAATTCACACGTTGCCGCGAGAGGCTTCAGGGTCTGGTTCGCCACGAACCAAGCGTCCATGCCGTCAAGACGGTAGTGGATGTAGTCCAAGTTGTCCTCTGCGACAGTTCCGGCGGAAAAGTCTTGCTTCACGCCCTGCCCAAGAAGGTAGTCCCGTGCCGTCTTCCCGACGACAAGCCGTCCCGTGCCGACGTTGTGTATCCCAGCGGAACCATCACCCCATAGTTCATCGGCGATGGCGGCAAACTCCCGCCGCGCCACCTCTCCGCCTTTGAGCGAGACGCAGCGCGAAGGTTTGGCTCCGACGATAGTGGCCCCTTGCGCGAGCAGCCGCTTGACGGTCCGGATGGCGGCGAGGGACAGCACCCCGTGCTCCGGCAATACCAGAACGCGATAGCTCGGGCTTTTCGGCGTCGCGATCCGTCCCTCGCCATCCACGACAAGAGTGCCGAGCGCATCTTCGTCCACGACATCGTAGTCGAAGCCGGGCAGGGCGTGGCAGAGGTCTGTCGCCTTCATGAGATAGACGTTCGGCACATGGTCGCCGTAGTAGTAGAGGACATCCGCGACAAACCGCCCGTTCTGGACAACGGACTGAACGCGCATGAAATAGTCGAACACGGCCTTGGAATCGTTCCACCACGTCACGCGCGAGTTGATGTGCGTACCGGCGAAATATTCCTGCCCCGGAATCCCCATGTTCGCCGGCGACGACGTGAACGTGTGGAGATAGACGCGGTTCAGTCCCGCGCAGATTTCGTGGTCGAATGCGCGCTTTTGGCTTTTCCACAGCAGGTCGTTCCACTGCGGGCCGATCGAGGTGAAGGACTCCGCGCCGACGATTCGCTTGCCGTAGATATGCGCCGCCGCCGAAGCCTGCTTGACGTAGTAGCGCATCTCGTCGCGCGGAGGGTCGGGCAGCCAGAACTCGCTCATCACAATGTCGCTGTGCGCAAAGTTCTTCAAGGCGTCCAGGGGTGCCGGATGGGGCCCGCCGGATTCGGGGTTGGTGCCCATGCCATGCGCGTGGGCAAACTCGGCCATGCGGCGGTAGTGAGCATTTACCCGCAGACCGATCTCCTTGCGGAAGTCGGCGAGGAAGGCGTGTGTCGTCTCCATGTCGTCGACAACCACCCCGGAGAGGATCGCAAGCCACGGGACGGGATTGTAGCCGAAATCGCGCCGGAACGATTCCGCCATGTCATCCGTCCAGTTCATGGCGCCGCATTCCCAGCTGTCAGTCTCGATGTATTTGAGCGTCGTTCCCGCGTGACGGCCGACATGGGCCAGGATCGGCACAATCTCTTTTTCCAGATAGGCATCAAGCGCCTTCGTGGAGAGATAGTCCAGAACGTACCCGCCCCATGTCGCGCTGCAGAACGCCACCTTCCTGTTTGTGCAGGTGTAGCCGATGCGCAGCACCATCCAGTTCCCCTCAGGGCATGTCCAGTCGAGCGTCCCGTCCTCGCGCATGGACGTGGTGATGTTCCGTATCGACTTGTACGGGACAAGATACGGAACGGGATGGTTCTTCGCGTCGTCACGTTCGCGGTTGTCGAGTTCGTAGCGGCAGTCGGTGGTATGGCGGCGGTCGGTTGCGCCGATCTTGTTTTCCAGAAATTGGATCGGCTCGGACGCGACAGCCTTGTCATCAACCGGAAAGGCCAGAACGGCGATGTCGCGGTAGAACCCAAGCCACACACGCGGCTTGGGAAGTGTCGCACCGCCCTGTCCGCCTTTCATCATGGTCTTCGTGAACACGAGTTGCTTCGCGATATGCGCCGGCGTGACATCCGGCCCGCCAAGGTTCCACCCGCTCTGGATGGTGAAGCCGAGTTCCAAGCCGTTCTTCTCGGCTTCGTCGCAGGCGAACAGCATCAGATCCAGCCATTCCGGCCAGCCGAACTTCGGCCCGGGCGGAACCGTGTCGCGGTGGCCGATATGATTCCAGCCTCCGGCGTCAAAAATCATCGCACCTTGAAAGCCCTTGCCTTTCATCGCGGCCAGCTCACTCGCGATGGCGTCTTTGTCAGTATTCCCGTTCAGCCACCACCACCAACAGCTCACGCCATAGTCACGCGGCGGATTCGTAAAGGCGGCGGCGACATCCTGCGCCCCCTCCGTCTCTGACGCGGTTCCGCAAAATACGACCGCCGCCGCAAGGCCGACAATAAAACATCTTCCCAGAATTCGCATGTCTTTCTCTTTCTTGGTGGCAGACCCACGCAAAGATCATGGATCTGCCGTCTCCCTCTATCACTATCCCCTGCTGTCACTTGAAGGAAAT
>CADCPA010000083.1 GCA_902803135.1 uncultured bacterium | reverse complement strand
TCCACCCCGCGAGCATGTTGGCGTCCTCCACCCGATCCGGGTCCGTCAGGGCGTCCAGCCGCTCCATGAGCGCGGTCGGGTTGCCCCTCACGCCCGCCACCACCTCCAGCCACACGGCCCTCGCCCGCACCACCACCAGCTCCCGCTAACATTATAGCAAATGGCGCAGACCGTGCCAATTCAACCCAAAGGCGCCGCTTGACGCGCGCGAACGGATGCGGTACACTTCTCGGCATGAGAAAACCAGACGAATTGCGTTCCATTGAAATCATCCGCCACTTCACGAAGCACGCCGCCGGCAGCGTGCTCGTCAAGTGGGGCGACACGTGGGTGCTCTGCACCGCCAGCGTCGAAGAAAAGGTCCCGCCGTTCCTCCGCGACACCGGCAAGGGCTGGGTCACGGCCGAATACGCCATGCTACCCTCCTCCACATGCGGGGGACGCAAGGACCGCGACATCAAGAAGCTGAAGCAGGATGCGCGCTCGACCGAAATCCAGCGCCTGATCGGACGCGCCCTTCGCGCAGCCGTCGACTTCGAGAAGCTCGGCGAACGCCAGATCGTGATCGACTGCGACGTCCTCCAGGCGGACGGCGGCACGCGCTGCGCCTCCATCACGGGCGGCATGGTCGCACTGAAAGACGCCGTCGCCCAGCTGATGGCGGACGGTCTGCTCGCCGAAAATCCGATCAAGCGCCAGATCGCCGCCGTTTCGGTCGGCGTTTGCGACGGCGTGCCGACGCTCGACCTCGACTATCTCCACGACTCGACTGCCGAAGTCGATCTCAACGTCGTGATGACGGACGACGGGCGCTTCGTCGAGCTCCAGGGCACCGCCGAACACGAGCCCTTCACGGAGGAATCTCTCGACGCCCTCCGTGCGCTGGCGAAGAAAGGTCTGAAGGAAATCTTCGAAATCCAGAAGAACGCTTAAGCCAGGCCGAAGTGCCGGAGGGCCGTCGCGACGCCGTCCGCATCGTTCGAGCCGGTGACGTAGTTCGCGGCGGCCAACACCGCGGGACAGGCGTTCGCCATGGCGACGCCCGTTCCCGCCGCCTCGACCATCGTGAGGTCGTTCGCGCCGTCGCCGAACGAAATGCAGTTCGCGAGCGTCAGGCCCAGGTGTTCCGCAAAGCGGGCGAGCGCCTGGCCCTTGTGGGCCGACGCGAGATTGATCTCGAGATTGTTGCGCGTCGAGCTCGTCACCTTGAGCTGCGGGAAACGGGCGGCAATCGCCTCGGCGATCGGACGCGTCGCCGCATCCGGCGCATCGCGCCGCGTGAAGAGCATGATCTTCTGCACGTCGCCTTCCGCCGCCGTCGCCGCCAGATGCGCCTTGAGTTCGGGCACGGGACGGCGGAAGTCCTGAATCATCTTGAGATAGTGCGCATCCGTCGCATAGTCGGCGGCCTTCGCCTTGAACGCCTCCGCCATCCAGCCCCAGTTGTTGCGGTAGCAGTCGTAGATGACGTCGTAGCCGTCGAGCAGCGCCATCACCTCCTGCGCCACCGCGAGCGGAATCTCCTCGCGCACGATGGCCGACTCGGTCACGCGGTCGTAGACCTGCGCACCGTTGATCGTGATCGCATAACGTACGAACGGCAAGTCGCGGACCGCAGGCGGCATCATGCCGAAGAAACGACCTGTCGTCGGCACGATGAGCGCGCCCTTGGCGGCCGCCGCCGCGAGGGCGGCCCGGTTCACGTCGCTCAGGCGCTTCTGCGAATCAAGCAGGGTCCCGTCGAGATCGAGCGCGACGATGCGCAAGTCGGGTGCGTCGGACACGTTGAGCTCCTTCAACGAACGAGAGGACGTCACGAAGGACGCCGCCTACCGGATGACGATGACAAGACCGCGCTGCTCGAGGAGGAGACCGTTCGCCTCATCGAGCACGAGACCGAACCCGCGCGCCTTCGCCGCCGGATCGAGCGCAAACGTCAGCGTGCCGAGATTCGCCGGCTTTGTCGCTTCCGTCCACGTGACGAGCGGCATCCGGCTGGAAAGCGCACGGTCGCCGAGCGCGAGGGAAATCCTGGCCCCGTCGGCGAACGTACAGGACAGACCTTCCAGACCGCTGGCGAGCGACAGCGCCGTCGTGCGCTGCGACAGGTCAAGCGTCGAACCGTCCTGCAGCTGCACGTTCGGGAAGTAGTCCGTTTCCGG
>CADCPA010000082.1 GCA_902803135.1 uncultured bacterium | reverse complement strand
CGGCCTCGGCGTCGCGATCGTGCGCAAGTCGGACGGCGGCTTCAACTACACGACCTCCGACCTCGCGTGCGTCGAGTCCCGCGTGGCGGACTACGATCCCGAGCGCATCATCTACGTGACGGACGACCGCCAGCAGCTCCACTTCAAGCAGTTCTTCAACATCTGCGGCAAGCTCGGCTACAAGACGAAGCTCGTACACGTGCCGTTCGGCCTCATGAGCTATGGCGGCAAGGCGATCTCCACGCGCGAAGGCAACCTCATCAAGCTCGACGACCTCCTCGCCGAAGCCGTGCGCCGCAGCCTGCAGATCGTGCAGAGCCGCAAGGCGGAAGGCGAGACGGACGATCCCGCGGCCGACCGGGCTCTCGCCGAGGCGATCGGCTTCGGCGCCGTGAAGTACGCCGACCTCTCGCACGATCCGGCGACCGCAATCGACTTCGACTGGGACAAGGCCCTTGCCCTTGAAGGCAACTCGGGTCCGTACCTCCAGTACGCCTACGCCCGCGTCAACTCGCTGCTCGAAAAGGCGGCCGCGGTCGATGCGAAGCCGGCGGCGACGTTCTCGGTCGAGACGCCTGTCGAAAAGCAGCTCGCGCTTCAGCTTCTGCAGTTCGGCCCGACCGTGCTCCGCGCGGCCGAGAACTACAAGCCGAGCGTGCTGGCGGACTACCTCTTCCAGACGGCGCAGCTCTATAGCTCGTTCTATCAGCGCTCGCCGATCCTGAAGAGCGAGCCGGCCGTGCGCGACGCGCGTTTGGCGCTTTGCGCGCTGTTCGGACGGATTCTCTCCAAGGGCCTGTCCCTGCTGGGTATCGAAACTCCCAAGCGGATTTGATTCCATTCCCCAGAAGAAACGCCGTCTCGTCGCACGGCCCCGCGCCGTCCGCCGTCGAGCTGCCGTAATCGGGAAAGAACCATGGCCATTCATCTCACCCGCCTTTCCTGCGCCTGCGCGCTGGGCCGAACCAACGACGAGGTGCTCTCCGCCTACACGGCCGGAACGTCGGGCTTGCGCGAAATCGAGGGCGACATTCCCGGCCGCAAGATCTACTTCGGCCGGGTGCCCGGCGGGCTGCCGGCCGTCGATGAGCCGGAATTCAAGATGCGCGCGAACCAGCTGCTGAAGTTGGCGGTGTCCAACTTCAAAGACGACCTGGATGCATTCTTCGTCCGCCATGACGCGGCGCGCGTCGCCATCGTACTCGGCGCGTCCAACACCGGCGTCGACGAGGCGCAGCGGCATGTCGACGCCTGGCTGGAGACGGGCGCGAAGCCGGAGGCGATGTTCTTCTCGCAGCTGGAGCTCGGCACGCCGGCGGACTACCTGAAGAAGCTGTTGGGCGTGAAGGGACCGGCCTTCGTCGTGTCGACCGCCTGCAGTTCCAGTGCGAAGGCGTTCGCGAGCGCGCGCCGCCTGATCGAGCTCGGCCTCGTGGATGCGGCGATCGTCGGCGGCGTCGACGGACGCTGCCGTTTCGCGATGAACGGTTTCCACGCGCTGGGTGCATTGTCGCAGGGCGTGTGCCGTCCGCTCGCGCCGGATCGCGACGGCATCAATCTCGGCGAGGGCGTTGCGCTTTTTCTGATGGAGAAGGAAGCCTTTTCCCCCTCCCCTCTCTACCCCGTCCCTGTCCTTCTTGCCGGCTGTGGCGAATCGAGCGACGCCTACCATGCGACGGCGCCCGATCCGGAAGGTCGTGGCGCCGAGGCCGCGATGCGCGCTGCGCTCGCGGAGGCGCAGCTTGCGCCGGCGGACGTCGCCTATGTGAATCTGCACGGTACGGGCACGCCTGCGAACGATTCGATGGAAATGCGGGCCGTCGCGCGCGTGTTCCCCTGTGGCGTCGAAGTGGAGTCGACGAAACATCTGATGGGCCACTGCCTCGGCGCGGCGGGTGCGCTGGAAGCGGCGATCTGCTGGCTGCTGCTCGCGACGGGCCGCGTGAAAGGTGCGACGATGAGCAATTCGTTTGCCTTCGGCGGGTCCAACGCAAGTGTCGTTTTGACTGCGGGGGAAGGTCGATGAGCGCCACTCCGACATTGGAGCGGGCGACTTCAGGCGCTCCCGTCGTGCCGTGGTCCCTCGAGGACCTGCTGCCGCACCGTGCGCCGATGATTCTCCTCGACGCCGTCGAATCGTTCGACGCCGAGGCGCGTCGGCTCACGGCGAAGGTGACGATCACGCCCGAGCAGATTTTCTTCTTCAAAGGCGAGAACGGCGTGCCGAACTGGGTGGCGATCGAATACATGGCCCAGGCCAGCGCGCTGCTGGCGGGGTGCTGGGACCGCCATGTGGCGCCGGATCGGCCGACGCGTCCGGGACTGCTGCTCGGCACGCGCAAGCTCGAGTTGAAGTGCGCGTGCTTCACGGCGGGCCAGACCTATCATGTCTCGGCGGAGGACGTCTTCAGCGATGCGGACGCGGCGTCCTTCGCGTGTACGATTGTCGACGACGCGGGCGCCGAAGTGGCGGCGGCGACTCTGAACGCCTATCGTCCGCCGGATTTGAAACAGTTTCTCAAGGAGCAGGCACAATCATGAAGCGGGTTTTGGTGACGGGTTCTTCGCGGGGCATCGGCAAGGCGGTCGCGCTGCGCCTGGCGGCGGACGGCTTTGCCGTCGTGACGCACGCGGTGCGCAATGCGGCGGCGGCGGAAGAGGTGGCGGCGGCCTGCGCGCGCCTCTCGGGCGAACCGGTGCAGCCGACGCTCGTCTTCGATCTGGCGGACCGCGCGGCCGTGACGGCGGCGCTCGAGGCGGACATGGCGGCGAACGGGCCCTACTTCGGCGTCGTCGCGAATGCAGGCGTGAATGCGGATGCGCCGTTTCCGATTCTGGAAGGGGACGCGTGGGACAAGGTGATCGACACGGACCTCACCGGCCTCTACAATCTCCTCAAGCCGATTGTGATGCCGATGATTTCGAATCGCATCCGCGGGCGCATCGTCGCGCTCTCAAGCGTGAGCGGCATCGCGGGCAATCGCGGACAGGTCAACTATTCCGCGGCGAAGGCCGGCGTAATCGGTGCGACGAAGGCGCTCGCCGTTGAACTCGCGAAGCGCGGCATCACGGTGAATGCCGTCGCGCCCGGCGTGATCGAAACGGAAATGGCGGCGTCCATTGAAGAGCCCGAGCTCGTGAAGAAGGCGATTCCGATGCGCCGCTTCGGCACGGTCGAGGAAGTCGCCGGCGTGGTGGCGTTCCTCTTCCGCGACGAGGCCGCCTATGTGACGCGCCAGGTCATTTCCGTGAACGGCGGACTTTTCTGAGAAGACGGCCCGCAAAATTCGACGACATTGACGGAGCGCGCAGACTTCGGTTATAATACCCTCTTAAAGGTGGTCAAGAGAGAGTTGGCATGAAGAGAAGAGTCGTTGTGACAGGCATGGGCGTCGTGAGTCCGTTGGGGAACACCGTGGAGGCGGCGTTCGCCCGTTTGAAGACGCCTGTAAACTGCGTGCAGGCGCTGGACGAGCTGTCCGAGTACAAGGGGCTCAACACGCGGCTGGCCTGCCGCACGGTCTTTGAGAAGCCGGCTCATTGGAATCGCAAGACGACCCGTACGATGGGCGACGTCGCGATGTATGCGCTCGCGGCGACGGAACAGGCGATCGCCCAGGCGGGACTCGACGACGCGCTGCTTCAGAACGGTCGCACGGGCGTCGCGTACGGTTCGTGTTCCGGCTCGATTCCCTCGCTTCTCGACTTCTACTCGATGCTGACGACCAAGGAAGTGACGGGCATCACGAGCGGCACCTACATCAAGCTCATGCCGCAGACGACGGCGTGCAACCTCTCGGTCCATTTCAAGACACACGGACGCCTCGTGCCCACAGGTACGGCCTGCACGAGCGGTTCGCTCGCGCTCGGCAGTGCGGCGGAACTCATCCGATGGGGCGTGCAGGATGTGATGATCGCCGGCGGCGGCGAAGAGTTCAGCGTCACCCAGATCGCGATTTTCGATACGCTCTATGCGACCTCGCTGCGCAACGACGCGCCGCAGACGACGCCGTCTCCCTACGATGTCGATCGCGACGGACTCGTCATCGGCGACGGTGCGTCGACGTTCATCCTCGAAGAGTACGGGCACGCGAAGGCGCGCGGGGCGAAGATACTTGCCGAACTCGTGGGCTTCTGCGAGACGACGGACGGTACGCACGTGACGAATCCGAACGCCGAGACGATGGCGTGGGCGCTGAAGGGCGCCTTGGCCGACGCGGGGCTGGACGGTTCCGAAATCGGCTATGTGAGCGGACATGGCACGGCGACGAAGGCGGGCGACATCGCCGAGACGACGGCCACCTACGAGGCGTTCAAACGCGCCGTGCCGATTTCGTCCTTGAAGAGCTACACGGGCCACACGCTCGGCGCGTGCGGCGCGCTTGAGGCCGCCCTGCTCGTCAAGTCGCTTGAGACGGGCTGGTACCCGCCCACGCTCAACTTGAAGACGCCCGATCCCGCCTGCGCTGCGCTCGACTACATTGCCGGCGACGGACGCGCGATCGATGCCGATTTCGCGATGAGCAACAACTTTGCCTTCGGCGGCGTCAACACGAGCTTGATCTTCAAGCGCATTGCAGAATGAGCTGTCTGTTCAAGGTCGGACCGATCGCGTGCCTGCTTGTCGCCCTTGCCGGCGGATGCACGACAATCGGCGAGCGTCTTGCACGGGCGCAGACGGCGCTCGACGTCGCCCAGGCGACGGCCGACTTCTACGTGAAGGACGGTGGTGACGAAAGCTGCAGCGTGGCAATCGTCTCGCCCGGGGGCACCGTGTTTGCGTCCGCCGGCAGCGCCGACGCCCACACGCTTTTCCGCATCGGCTCCCTCTCCAAGCTCTTTCTCTTTCCCGTCCTCGAACAGCTGCAGGCCGAAGGCCGGCTTGACCTCGACCGGGCGGTGACCGACTATTCGAAGTTGGCTTTGCCCGCGGTCTACCGCTCCGTGACGCTTCGCGACCTGCTGCTCAACCGCAGCGGCCTGCCGCGCGAATTCCTCTCGCCGTGGAATCCCCTCGACATG
>CADCPA010000081.1 GCA_902803135.1 uncultured bacterium | reverse complement strand
TGTCCCTTTGAACACGCCTCCGGCCTCTACGTGCTCGCGCTGTGTCTGGCTGCGGGCATTGTCGCCTGGGGTGTCGCGAAGGTGCGTCTGGCGCGGACCAATCTGGGCGCGGTGCTGCTCTTCTGGCTGATTCTGGCCAAGTTCTTCGAAAGCCGCGTCGACTTTACCGTCAAGGGTGTCGTGCTGATTTTCGCCGGTCTGCTGCTGACGGGACTCAACATCGCCTTCATCCGCTACAAGAAAGCGAGGTCTTAAGATGAAACCGACGACGAAAAGCTTGTGCGTGGCGCTCGCGCTGGCTGTGCAGGTGATCGGCCTGGGAACGCTGATCTACCGGTACGAACGCGTGGTATCGGCCGGAACCGAAGTGAAGTTCCAGTGCTCGGCCTACGATCCCTACGATCCGCTGCGCGGACGCTACCTGCAGACGCGCGTGGAATCGTCCTGCACGAATGTGGTGTTGACGACGGAGCCGAGTTATTACGAGGTGTTCGAAAACAGATTGTATGCGCTGATCGATCCGAAGGGCTCGACGAACGGTCTCGCCCAGGTTGTGCAGGTGGCGGAGCAGCCGACGGGCGAGGGTCTGTGGGTCAAGGCGAAGCGGGTCCGGATCGAGCGTCTTAAGGAGGGTGGCCGCCGGGCGACCGTCTCGTTCCCCGACCAGTTCTTCGTGAACGAGAAGATTTCCCTGGATGCGGAGAAGTTTCTGCGTCAGCGCGGCGTGACGCCCGTCGCCGTCTTCCGCGTGCACGACGGGGCTTGCCTGATCACGGGAATCGAAGTGGACGGGAAGCCGATTCTCGACCGCGTGCGGGAGTGGAAGGCGACTCAGGCCGTCGAGGGCGGGCGTTGATTGGCGCCCGTTTGGAATTTTCCCGTTTCCCTCTCTTCCCCGCTTATGCTATAATGGCAACATGATCGGGAAGAGAGTCAGCGCATGCAGGCGGGAAGGGTGATGTCTCGAGCCGCCTGCAGGCTGTTTGTGTGGATCGTCTCGTGTGCCGTGACGGTCTTGGGTGCGGTCGATGCCGACGGCGTGGACCGCCATGCCCCCGATTTTGTGCATGTCTCGCTCGTGGTGGCCGCCCCCGGAGACGATCTGATGTCCGCCGTCGGCCATGTGTGCCTGCGACTGGAATGTCCGACCTTCAAGCTCGACAACTGCTTTTCGTGCGAACATGAGAAGGCGTCCGCACCGTTCCTCTCCGTCTTCTTCGAACGGCTGCGGATGGGGCTCTTCGCCTTCCCGACGGACCAGTTTCTCAAGAGCTACAGGGAAGAGGGCCGTCGGGTCGTCGCCTATCCGCTCGACCTGCCGCCGGACATGAAGCTGCGCCTGTGGCGGCATCTCGACGAGACGGTCGCAAAGGGCGCTGAAGGACGGTACGACTACGTGCGGCGGGCCTGTACGGTCGCGGTGCTCGAACAGCTGCGCGCGACCGTCGCGCCGCACATGTTCGCCTTTCCGCCGTGGCCCCCGTCGTATGCGCGTACGCGGCGCGAGATCTTCCACGACGCGATCGGACAAATCCCCTGGTCGCGCGCCTTTCTCCACATGGCGGTCGGCACGGCCTTCGATTCGACCGAGTCGGAATTCGAGAAGGTCATTCTTCCGGCCGACCTCGTCGCGCTCCTCGCGGAGACGGCGATCGACGGCCGCCCCGTGCTGAACCTCGTCGCGGCGCGGGAACTGCTGCCGCAGCGCGCGCCGCGCCCGAAGGGCGCGCCGCTGACGCCGCTGGTGGCCGCCAGTACCCTCCTGTGCGCGGCCGTCGGGAACGCATTCTGCCCGCGGCTGTGGAAGGGCGTGGGCGTTCTCTTTGGGGCGATTCTCTCGGTACTGGCCGCGTTGCTCGTCTATTTCTATGCCGTCTCCGATCTGCCGACGACGAACTGGAACTGGCTGCTCGTGCCCTTTAATCCGCTCTTTGTCCTTGGCTGGCGGTGGCGCCGGAAATGGGGGCTGGCGGCAGGCGTTCTGCTGGTCCTTTGGTCCGTCGGCATGTGCGTCGCGCCGCACCGTCTGACCGATTTGTCGTTTGTCGTTCTGTCGCTGGCGTTTGCGGTCTTCTACGCTTCGCAACGCGAACGGAAGCCGGTTTGAGAATGAGGAACACGTGAAGGAGGTCTCGCATGGTGAAGAAAACGGGAACATGGTTGGCGGCGTTTGCCGCGATTGGTTTGGCGTCAAGCGTCCGGGCGGGGGCGGATCACTATGCCGAGGGCGTGGCGACCGTACCGAATAATTCCGGCTACGGCAAGGTCTATGTCGGCATGACGGCGCAGGATGCCGGCGAGGCGGACGCGCCCGCTTCGGCCGAAGCCTACCAGAACACGGCGGCATCGAAGAAGAGCGGCAACGAGGAGAATAAAACCTTTGATTTCTACTACTACGTCCAGCCGCAGCCCGGCTGCACGTTCCTCGGCTGGTCGGACTCGGAAACATCGACCGAAGGCGAACTCGGCTCGGCCAATCCGCTGAAGCTTTCCGTTCCCACCGGCGCCAACGGCACGAATACGCGGCAGGTCTACCCGATCTTCTCGGCGCCGGCGCGGTTGGATGCGACGTTTACGGGGGCGGACGAGTTCGCGGCGCAGGACTGGTTCAACACGGGGAACTGGGATGTGGCGGCCATTCCCGAGTCGCCGATCTACCGTCCGGTTCTTCCCGCAGGCACGTCGGTGAAATACGATCCCGTCAATGCGGTTCGGCCCCTCGTCGCACTCAATTTCGACGAAGTCTGCCTGGGCGGCGGTGCGGGCGAGGGTCCTGCGGAACTGGAAATCGCCTCCGGCGAAATGAGCGTCAAGAAGCTCGTGCTGGGCGCCTCCGGCGCCGCGCGCATGACCCTCACGGGCGGTACGCTCTCCTTCTTCGGCACCGAGACCTTCGTCGTCGGCGCCGCAGGGGCGGGGGCTGACGCGAGCGAATTCGTGGTGGACAACGGCAAGGTCGTTGGTCCCGTGGCGGATCGCGGTCTGGCCGTCGGTCTGGACGGGAAGGGCGTCTTCACGATGAACGGCGGCGCCTATGAACAGGCGAGCCCCGTGTCCATGAGCTGCGCGGATGGCGGTGAGGGTCGGCTCTTCCTCCGCGGCGGCACGTTCACGGTGAAGGAACGCAACGCGAACGGCTGGGTCGTGAATCCGTTCCAGCTCGGCGAGGCGGCGGCCGCGCAGCTGGAAGTCGGCGGTGCGGATGCGGAGGCGGTCCTCGACCTCGAGGACGGCCTTGTGCTCGGCAATGGTTCGACGGTCAAGGTCCTGCCGAACGGCACGCTGAGCGCGCACTATCTCGCGGCGCAGACCGGACCCTCGACGGGGACGGTGCTGCTGAACGGCGGTACGCTCAAGCACCACAAGGACCGTGGCGTCGACGAGCGGAAGGCGGACAACTTCGTGTCCGGTCTCGCCGGCTTCTACCTCGGTGCGAACGGCGGTACGATCGACACCGATACGGCCGAAGTCTTCATCCGGCAGCCGCTGCTGGCCGATCCGGCCCTCGCCGGGCTCTCCTGCGGTGCCTTTGTGAAGCGCGGCCGCGGACGCCTGTGGCTGCCGAAGGGCAGCGCGCTGGGGGGCGAGGTGCGGATCGAGGAAGGCATGCTGGTCGTCGATCCGTCGGATATCGACCTGGCGCGTGTGACGATCGCGCCGGGCGCAGTTCTCGCCTTCGGTACGCAGACGGGGACGCTGACCGTCGATACGGGCGGCATGGACATGGATTGCTCGAACATTCCGATTCTCGGAGCGACGACGCTCGTCAAGGCGGGTGAGGGCACCTTGTCGCTCTCGGCGTTCGGCGCGCCGGCTGTCGAAGTCAATGGCGGTGCCGTCGACTACGTGCCCGGATTTCGCTATTATCGTGTTAAATGCGACAGTGTGGTGACTTGGTGCGGCTATGACGGCGGCTGGGCGATGGCCGAATTCGAATTCTACTGCGAGGATGAGAAGCTCCAGGTCGATCCCTCCGGCATCTCGTGGGACACGTCAGCCCAGATCGACGGCAAGACCCATCGTGACTTCTGCTCGCCGATCGAGCTCTTCGACGGCGATTTCGAAACCTACATGCTCGACCTTCGCCTGTCGTCCGAAGGACAGCTCATGGCCGCCAACTACAAGAATCCGGATGCGGCCTGGTTCATGGTCGATTTCGGCAAGCGGACCTTGGTGACGTCCTACAAGTGGTATCGTTCGCCGACGACGGCCTTCTACCCGACGGTAGATGGCGACTTCTATGCGCCGAACGACCCGACGCAGATGCACATCTACGGCAGCAACGACGGCGTGACCTGGATCGAGCTGGCCGATACGACTTTCACGGCAGATGGCGCGGACGTAGCGGAAAACCGCTCGACCAACGCGTCGCCGGCTGTCGGCGGCGAGGTGGTCGACCTCCTCGACGGTCCGTCGAAGGTCGGCTGCACGACACTGAAGGCGAAGGCGGGCACGTCGCTCACCGTGCGCGGCTACGACCTGCACGCGGCCCAGGCCGAATTCGCGGCCGGATCGACTGTGACGTTCGACGGCGGCGCACTCGTGCTCGACCGCCAGAATCCGGGTGTCCTGTCGGGTACCTATAATTCGAACCTGCGCGTGAAATCGGGTACGACGCAGCCCCTTGCGGGCACGAAGTTCGGCCCGGCCGTCTGCGTGCAGGTCGATGGCGGCGCAACCCTGGCGATCGACGATGCGTCGGCGATGCCGATCGGCAACCTCGTCTACGACTGGCGGCTCGGCGGCGGCACGATCACCAAGTTCAACCCGGGTGCGAACGGCACGCTTTCGCTCGTCGGCGTGCCCGAAGAAACGAGCGTGACCGGTCCGCTCTCCTACACGCTTCCCGCGGTCGAAAATACGGCCCGTCTCGGCACCTGGCGTCTCGTCGTCGACGGCGTGCCGAACGGCCTCCACGTGATGTACGCGAACGGAAAGCTCGTCATCACCGAATCGGGCTGTGCGATCTTCATCCGGTGATTTGACGTCAACTACGCAGAATGTGTTATAATATCCTTGCCATGAAAAAGAAATCCATTCTTCTCTTCGCCGCGCTGGCGGCGGGGTTCGCGGTCGTCGCGGGTGCGGCGGACGCTTCGCGCGTGTTCATCTGGCCGAAGGGCAAAATGCCCGACGTGCAGGCGCATCAGATCGCGGCGATGACCGACGAGGCCGGCCGCCCCGGTTTCGACCGCGCGCAGCATGTGGACCCGTATCTGGAGTGGTTTGAGCCGCCGGCCGCCGACAAGCGCAACGGCGGGTGCATGATTCTCATCTCGGGCGGCGGCTACGGCTGCTGCTGCGACGTGGGCCTCATCAAGATGTGGCGTGAGAAGTTCACGGCCGCCGGCTTCCAGTGCGTCAACTTCGTCTACCGTACGCCGCGTCCCAACGGCCTTCCCATCTGGCAGTCGGCGTGGGAGGACGGCCAGCGCGCGGTGCGCTGCGTGCGTGCGCAGGCACAGGCCCGCGGTTTCGATTCCGAGCGCATCGGCACCATGTCCATGAGCGCGGGTTCGCATCTCGCGACGCTCCTGGCGACGAGCTCGCAGACGCCGGCCTATCAGCCGGTGGACGATCTCGACCAGGTGCCGTGCCATGTCAACTGGGCGATTACGGGCGCCATCGCCTACGCGCTGACGGACGGCGTGGGCACCGAGAACCAGCGTGACGGCGCGTCGCCGGACGTCCGGCTCGACGCGTGCTTCAAGTTCGATGCGAAGACGGCTCCGATGTGCATGTTCCACGGCGGCAGCGACGTCTATTCGCCGTGTGCCTCCACGCAGGTCTACCGCCAGCTCCGCCGCATGAAGATCCCCGCCGAGCTCCACCTCTTCGCGGACCGCCCGCATGGTTTCTGGGGGGCGGACGGCAAGGGCGACAAGGCGACGGGCTACGACAACTGGTTCGACCGCGCCCACGAGTTCCTGACCCAGCTGGGCTTCACGGGCAAGGCGCCGGAGCCGGAAGTGGACATCATGACGCGCTTCCCGAACGACGATGCGCGCGGCGCCTACGAGAAGGAGGACGTGTGGCCGAAGGGGCGCATGCCCGACGCCCAGGCGCATCAGTGCACGCCGTACCTCGAATGGCACTTCCCGAAGGAACTCAAGACGAAGGCGATCCAGATCATCTACTCGGGCGGTTCCTACATGGGCAACGGTCCGGACGGCTTCGAAGTCGCGCCGGCCCGCCGCTTCCTGAACGAGAAGGGCATGACGGTCGTCACGATGCGCTACCGCACGCCGCGCCCGAACGGACTCATGAAGCACGTGACGGCCTGGGAAGACCTTCAGCGCGCCATCCGCATCGTGCGTTCCAAAGCCGAGTCGAAGGGCCTCGATCCGAACCGCATCGGCATCATGGGCTCCTCCGCGGGCGGCCACCTGACGCTCATGGGCGCGACGACGAGCCGCACGCATGCCTACTGGCCGATCGACCGCCTCGACCGCATCTCCTGCAAGGTCCAGTGGGCCGTGGCGATCTATCCCGCCTACGCGTTGACGGACGGCGGTGAGAATCCGAACGCAAAGGGCGGCAACGAGGACGATTCGCGCCTCGTGCCCGAGTTCGCCTTCGACCTCGACACCTGCCCGATCCTCTTCATCCACGGCGACTCCGACGGCTGGGCCGCGATGAACTCGGTCAAGTGCTGGGAACAGCTCCGCCGCATGGGCATCCAGGGCGAACTCCACACGCTCGCCAAGCGCAACCACTGCTTCCAGGCCAAGGCTTCGCCGGGCACGGGCAGCTACACGTGGCTCGGCCGCATCTGGGAGTTCTTCAACCACAAGGGCTTCAACAAGTAAGCGACAGGTCGGTCTGAATGAAATTGCAAGCGATTGCCACGGCGGCTTTGGTTCTGTTCGTTGCCGGCTGCACGTCCTTCGACGTGCTGGCGACGCGCCGCTACGTCGACGAAGACAGCAACTATGTGCTCGTCGAAGAGGGACGCGACGAGGAGTACCACGAGTTTCTGACGGAGATGCCCAATGGGCGCGTCGTGCCGGATAAGACGAAGTCCAAAATCCGGTTGACGCTCCCTGACGGACGCCGTTTCGTCATGTATCAGCGCCTTTCGCCGTACGGCAATCTCTTCAAGACGGACGACGAGACGTGGGAGTTTCTCGTGCAGGGCATGGAATGCATCATCTGTCGGCGTCCGAAGGGCGAGCGGCAGTATCTGCTCTCCTACCGCGGCACGCTGTGCGCCACCGAACGCAATCCGCTCAACGAGAAGGCCCGCAAATTTTCCCACCGGTCTTCGGCGCCTGTCAATTTCAAGTCGCCGACCTCGTCCAGCTCCGATTCCAAGCCGCGAAAGTAGTTTTCATGGCATCCGTTCTTGATCGCATCAAGGTCGTTCTCGTCGGCACGCTCTATACCGGCAACGTCGGCAGCGTCTGCCGCGCCATGGCGAACATGGGTTTCCACCATCTCGTCCTGGCCGCGCCGAACATCCAGAACGACTGGAGCGAGGCCGAGCGAATGGCCGTGCATGCGGTCGACATTCTCGCGGCCCGCAGGGAGTTCGACACGTTCGAAGAGGCTGTGGCGGACTGCGTGGCGGTCGTGGGCACGACGGCGCGCGGCGGACTCTACCGCCAGCACGTGAAGGCTCCGCGCGACTGCGCGGCGGACATCCTCGCGCTGGCCGAGACGGGCCCGGTCGCCCTCGTGTTCGGCCGTGAGGACAAGGGGCTTCTCAACGAGGAAGTCGCCCAGTGCACGCACCTCGTCCGCATTCCCGTGGACGAGGGCTACACGTCGATCAACCTCTCGCAGGCCGTGCTCATCACCTGCTACGAACTCTTCACGGCGACGGGCAGCTACGTGCCGCCGCATGAAAAGGCGCCGCCGGCGCCGCAGGCCCAGAAGATGCAGCTCATGAAGAACTGGCAGACGATGCTGCAGGACATCGGATTCATGGACGAGAAGCAGACCGAGCACATGATGCAGGGCATCCACCGCATCTTCTCGCGCGGCGTGCAGACGCGCGACGACGCGGCGATCATGCTGGGCGTCGCGCGCCAGGCGCTCTGGGCCCACCACAATCCCGCCCTTGAAGGGCGCAAGCCGTCCATCGGATAATCGGCGCAGTGAACATGTCGGACGAAAATGTGGTATAATGGAGTTGTCA
Organism: uncultured bacterium; assembly: GCA_902803135.1. GTDB lineage: Bacteria > Verrucomicrobiota > Kiritimatiellia > RFP12 > UBA1067 > RUG572. Next base: position 291 of record CADCPA010000081.1, on the reverse strand, counting down.
ATTCAAGGAGGAAACAATAATGAAGAAACTGATGATGACGATGGCATGTGCGGCGGCGATGGCCGCGATGGCGCAGGAACCTGCGGCTCCGGCTCCCGCTCCCGCGGCGGCCCCGGCTGCGACGACGGCCCCGGCGAAGAAGGATTTCGTGTGGCGCTGGTGGGCGAGCAACGCGGACTACAACAACCTCGACGTCCGCGGGTGCGAGCTCGCTCTCGCCTCGGCTGCGAAGAGCGTGTCGGGCGCGCAGGTCAATCTGCTCTGGGGCAAAGCCAAGGCGGTGAAGTCGGG
>CADCPA010000080.1 GCA_902803135.1 uncultured bacterium | reverse complement strand
GGCGTCATGGGTGTTCTGCTGGCGGGCGTCGTCGGCGCGACCCAGGTCATTTCGCTGAACTTCGGCTCGAACGAGAATGCCGTTTCGAGCGACGAGGGAACGCACGGACTCATTGAGGTGCCGGGTACGGCCTGGAGGGATCTGTCGGGTGGTTCGGGGTCTGCCACCGGTGCGACGCTCTACGACATCGAGACGGGGTCGACATCGGCGACTGACGAATTGGCCGTGACCTGGTCGGGGTCCGGCACGTGGCGGTGGAACAGCGCGAAGGACAATGTCCAGAAAGGGTATGTCGACGACAACGGCGCGCGTGTGCGCATCGGTGTTTCAAACGTGCCGTTTCAGGTCGTCGACGTGATTGTCTACTTCAACAGCGACAACAGCGGCAACAAGTTCACGCCCACCGAGATCAACGGCGTTCTTTGGACGTGGGATGCGGAAGAAGGGGGTGCCCGTCTCGGGGCGAGCGCCGCCGACACGTGGGGCGCGACGTGTCAGAGCGGCGTGATGGCGTTTGGCACGAACGTGCTGCGCGTGAACGGCGTGACGGTCGGCGACGGCGGCACGGTCAATGTCAATACGGCGGAACGTGCCAATTCGCGCGGATCCGTGGCGGCGCTGCAGATCGTCGAAGCGGCAACGGCGGCCGAGACATTGCCCGATCCCGATTTCGAACTGACGGGGCAGCCGGGCGCGAACCCGACCGGTTGGCTGACGTCGTTCAACGGCGAGTTCAAGAATACCAATCTGCGCGTGGGTCCGCTGGGCAGCGACGTCATGGCGCTAGGCAACGGCAACACGCCGTATTCGGGCCTGCAGATGCCCGAGGCCTTCACCTGCGCGGTGCTGCTCGACATCACGGATGTCGCCACGACCGGCAAGGACCACACGCTGCTCGATTTCGGCAACGGCGGCAACGGCAAAAACTATCTCCAGCTCTTCAAGCTGGCCGGCTACGACAGTCGCGTGCAGCTGGCCTACTGCCACAACAACAACGGCACGTGCGAGCGTCCGGACACCATCGAAATCGACAATGTGCCGCAGGGCTACCATCTCTACACGATTACGTTCTCGACGACGGCCGGCATGACGCTGCGCCTCGACGACGGCGAGATCTGGCACGGCGCGATGACGTCGTTTGCCGCGCTGGCGGCGGGCACGCAGTTCGGCAGTCTGCACGGCGGCCGCGGCAGCCAGTGCGATGCGGGCGACAACTGCGGTCTGTGCCTGATGCGCATGTGGAACGGCGCAGCGGACGCAACGCGCCAGAAGCTGATCTGGGACGTCTACAAGGGGGCCGTCGGCACGCCGGTGAAGTACGGCTATTCGTCCAATCTCGCGAACGGGTCGACGATCTCCATTCCGACGCTGACGGATACCGGCGTCCACTACCTTGGCGCCAACGGCGGTACGATGAACGTGATGGAGCCGTCCGTCGTGAATGTCGCCGCGCTCATGTTCCTGAATGCGTCGAATTCGGGCAATTCGTTCACGTTCAATCTCGAGGGCACGGTCAACGTGACGGGCAGCAGCACGACGTGGAACGTCTACGAACAGCGCGGCAAGCAGGGCATTCTCCTGGGGCACTGGGCCGGTACGGGCACGTACAACATCAAGGGGGCGCTCGTCGGCGAAGGGGCCTACTTGCAAACGGTCTACAGCGCCGGCCAGCAGACGGTCAATATCGACGGCGGGCGCGTGCGCGTGCGCGGCCTCCTCGCAAGGAACGGCAACTCCGCAATCAACGTCAAGAACGGCGGTGTGCTTGAACTGGCCGAAATCAGAACCGAGGCCGGGGCCGGCGTGCCGATCAACGCCGCGGCCGGTACGCTGCGCGCGTTCTCGTACGACAACTCGACGGGATGGACCCAGCCCGCGCGCACGGACAACACTGTGTCCTTCAGCGATGCGGCGACGGGTACGACGATCGATCCAAACGGACTGAAGATCTCGTTCCAGGGAACGACCCAGGGCGCCGGAAAGGTGATTGTGGCGGATTCCTCCGTCGCCGGCAACGGCACGGTCGAGTTTGCGTCGCTCAACGCGATGACGGGCCCCGTCGTGGTGAAGGGGGCCGCCACGTTGCGCGCGGCCGTCGCGAACGGTTTCAACGGAACGCTGGATGTGCAGGATACGGCGACGCTCGAACTGGGCGCGAGCCGCCCGGAAGGCGCGATCGCGTTCGCCGAAGGTTCGACGGTCGTGCTGCGCGAGTCGCTTGCGGATGAAGGCGGTTATGTGAGCCTGACGTTCACGGGGTCGCCGCATGTCGTCATGTATCGTCCGGACGGCACGACGCGCATCGACGACGCGCACGTGGAAACGGTGGACGGCGTTTCGCGCATCCGCTATTCGGCCAGTGCGTCGCCGCTGGTGTCGGGCGAAGGCTGCTGGTACGACTTCGAATTCGAGAACCGCTCCTACGCGAGCGTGGGCCAGAACAAGGGTTCGCTCTTCCGTGAAATAGACGAAGGCATCGGTGCGGTGAGCGGCGATGAGGCGAATGACTTCCTCGACGACCATGCGCTCTATACGGCGGCCCAGTGCTACATGTCCATCACGTATCCGTCGCAATGGTCGGCTGCGATCTACGCGACCGTGCCGCAGCGCGCGAACTGCACGGTGATGGCCTTCGGCACGAAGGACGGCGGCTTGATCGGCCTGCTGGCCGGTACGGCGGAGAACGAAGTGCTGCTCGTGCGCACGACGGGCGACAGCCACTACGAAGTGCTGGCCGCGATGACGGTGCCGAATGCCGCGACCTCGCAGCACCTCTACGTGTTCTCGAAGCGCAGCCGTACGATCGACATCTATCTCGACGGCGTGCTGTGGAATTCGTACACGTCACCGACGGACATCACGCTCGGTTCGGGCTTCCAGATCGGCTCGGTGCACGGCTCGACGGGCAATACGGGCCTCGACCGCTTCGGCGTCACCTCGTTCTACTCGGACAAGTCGCAGTTCGCGATGGACACGGCTCCGGCGGAACTGCTCGGCAGCTACATCGGCATGCTGCGCATCTACGATACGGCGCTCAATTCGACGGCGATGGCCGCCCTCGCGGCGGAGTTTCCGTATGTGTCGCCGAACGGACTCTACACGCGCACGGTTGCCGGCGCGGATGAAGCGTGGTCCGCGGCCGATGCCTGGTCGCGGGTGACGGAGACCGGCTCCACCGCAGTCGACGCGCCGGCTGAAGGCGCGATGCTGCAGTTCGATTCCAGTTCCGATGCGGCGGCGCTGACGGTGGGGCTGTCCGCGGACGCCCACTTCGAATCTCTCGCGTTCACGGGCCGCGCGCTTCGTCTCAAGAAGGGCGCGGGCGGCGAACTGATGAACGACGGCAAGACGACGGTCAACGCCGACGTCACGATCGAATACGGTGCCGCGTCGATTGCGGGCGGTCCGCTCGTGATGGGTGCGAACGGCAAGGTGACGTTCGACTTCTCCGCGTTCCCGATGGATTCCGGCACGCCGAACCGGACGATCGTCCTCACGGGCAACTCCTCGGCGGATGCCGCCGTGGCGTTCATTCCGCCGACGAAGACCTTTGCGCGCACCTTCACGCTCGCCTTCAATCCCGAGACGAACCAGTGGCAGGTGTCGATCAAGCGCCTCAACGACGTCATGCTGATTCTCGTCCACTGATCGTGGGAGAGACTCCCCCCGCTGTCCGCGGCGGGGGTCGTCTGTTTGTGCCGAGCGGGGGGCGTCTGTTTGTGCCGAGCGGGGGTTGTTTGTTTGTGCCGTTTGGTGTATAATGGCGGCATGAACGGTTTGAAACAACTTGTCGGAGTGGGACTGGTTGCACTGGCGGGCGTCTGTTCGGCGGCGCCGGAATGGGTGCTGAACCATGGACCGGACGCCGTGCGTGCCGTCGCCACACAGGCGACGGGCGGTTGCGAATGCGGCCTCTTCCGCGTGACGGCGACGGGCGCGGATACGACGCTCACGCTGCCGATGGCCCGCGACGACGCCTTCGCCGCCGCGTCGCACGCTTTCTTCGCGCTGCGGTATCAGGTCGTTTCATCCATCCGCACCGCCGGCATCTTCTTCACGACCGATACGCTGACGACGCTCTGCGACAAATCCTATTCGCCGTTTCCAATCGAACCCGACGGCGCCTGGCACGACCTCATCGTCGATATGCGCACGTTCGCGCACAAGCAGTGGAAGGGCACGATTACGTCGTTCCGCCTCGACCCGGCGAATCCAAGCGCGCCCGGCGACGGCTACGCCGTGTCGCGACTCGGCTTCTTCCCGACGCGCGAAGCCGCCGCCGCCTTTCTCGCGCAGGCCGACGACCGGCCCGACTACGCGCAGGAACTGATTCTCGACGGTCCCGACTGCCGCGTGCTGATTCCCGCCAATACGCTGGCGGATGGCTGGCGTCGCGAAGATTTCCTTCTGCACGGCGATTCGCCCGCCGGACGGACGGAATCGTCTGGACAGAACGCCGATGGCGGCAAGGGCGGCACAAAGGGGGTGACCGTTTGCTGTGATGGCGAACCGGTGCCCTGCCATGTGACCTCGCGCGGCTTTGCCTTCTACGTCGCCGGGAAGCCCGGGCGCTATGCGCGCGCGGGAAATGTGCCGGCTGATCAACTGAAGCCGCTCGACGACGCGACGGCGCAACGTTTCGGCTGCCGTCCTGCGCCGACTCCGCCGGGCGCGTTCAGTCCCGAGCCGCGGATCCGCATCGGCGGCTGGGGCATCTTCCGCGATGCGGATTGGAATCGGGCGCGCGTGGAGGATTTCGCGGCGTGCGGCTTCGATCTGCTCATCGCCTCGCCGGCCGACTCGTCTTTCGGCGGCCGGTTGCTGACGGCGTGCGACGCGCTCGGCGTCGAGGTCTACCTCGACGAGGCGGTGGCGCGCGTGGCACCTGCGCGCGCGGGACGCGAGTATGCGGACCACCCCGCCTACGCAGGCGCCTATCTCACGGACGAGCCCGGTACCGACGCCTATCCCCGCTGGGGACGGATTGCGCGCAACTATCAGGCCGCGACGGGCAAGGTGCCGTTCATCAACCTGCTGCCGATGTACGCGAACGCCGCGCAGCTCAAGTACGGCGCCGGCGCGGCGGCCATCGAATACTACGACGCCGATCCCGATCTCTACCGCAAGTACTGCACGCGCTATTGCGACGAAGTGCCGACGGACTACATCTGCACGGACATCTATCCGCTCAACTGGACGAAGGGTGCGCGCACGACCTATTCGGCCTACGTCGAGTCGATCAACGTGATTGCCACGGTCGCGCGTGAACGCCGCCGCGAGTTCTGGTGCTGCATCCAGACCTTCGGCTGGACGAAGGACAAGCGCACGCCCAACGCGGCGGAATTCCGCTGGCAGTGCCATTCGCTCCTCGCATTCGGCTGCCGCGGCATCCTCTGCTGGGTCTATGGCGCGTACAACGATGCGTTCCCGTCGCTTACGACCTGCTCGGGCGAGCGCACGCCGGCCTGGTATGACGCGCGGACCGTGTTCGCGGAAGTCCGCCGTCTGTCGCCCGTCTACTGCCGTTATGCGAATCTCGGCGCCTTCACCCACAACTGCACGGCGAAAACGCCCTATCTGAAGATGTCGGGCGAGTACCGCGACTTCGCGACGATCCGTCGCGTGGAATGCCCTGATCCGCTGCTCGTGGGCTGCTTCAAGGCCAACGAGGGGAAGGGCACGGCATTCTCGCTCGTCAACATGATCGAGCTCGGCGCGGGCCGGAGCACGATTGCGCGCGTCGACCTCGGCGGACGCGCGGCCACCGTCTACCGCGGCGGCCATCCCGAATCCTCGTCGCCCGACCGTGACGGCTTCCATTGGATTCCCCTCGCCAGCGGCGAAGGCGTCTTCGTGACGGTCGCCGGGGAACCGTAAGCCCGCCGTGGCGGCGATGTTTGAAAGGATTGACTCGGGGGCGGACATTGGAGTATACTTCTTTCTGGCATGGAAAGTTCGTATCAAGTCAACAACGTGGATGAAACCTGGGCGGTGGCGCGTCAGTTCGCCGCCGAATTGAAGCCGGGCGACATCGTCTGCCTCGAGGGCGATCTCGGGTCCGGCAAAACCACTTTTACGCAAGGTCTGGCGGCGTGCCTCGGCGCGAAGCGCGCGGTGACGAGCCCGACCTTCTGCCTTGTCGTCGAACACCCGACCGAGAAGTTTCTGCTCGTGCACATGGATCTCTATCGGCTGCACGGTCCGGACGACGTGCTGACGATCGGCTGGGAGGACTACCTCGCGCGCGGCGCCGTGTTGTTCGTCGAATGGCCGGACCGCGCCGGAGATCTCATTCCCGCCAACGCGTGGCATCTCACGTTCACGCTTGGCGAAACGGAAGAGTCGCGCACCATCTCGATCGCCCGCTAGCGCGGACGATCGGGATTTCAGATTCCATTTGACGGGTCGTTGTTTTCAGAGTTCACATTAAGGAAAGGTGATAAGTCATGAAAAAGACGTTGTTTGTTCTAGCGTGTGCGGTGGCGGGTTCGCTGGTTGCGGCGGTGCCGGCCTACGATACGTTCATCTCGCATCGCGGCGAATCGCATGACGCGCCGGAGAATACGCTGCCGGCGTACAAAACGGCGGTCGCGCGCGGCTTCGGCTTCGAGTGCGACATCTATCTCTCCGCCGACAAGCGCGTGTTTACGTTCCATGACGGCAACCTCACCCGCACAACGGCCGGCGCCTGTACGAACAAGTGTGCGGACGCGAACTGGGAGACGCAGCTCTCGAAGGTCGACGTGGGCGGCTGGGGCAAGTGGAAGGGGTCGAAGTTCTCGCCCACCCGCCCGGCTCTCCTCGAGGAGGTGCTGGAACTCGCGGTGGACGGACGCCAGATCTACATTGAGGTGAAGACGGATCCGGTCATCGTGCCCTACATCAAGGAGATCTTCGCGAAGCAGACGAAGGCGACATCGAAGAACACGCTGTTCATCAGCTTCAACCGCGCGAGCTGCAAGGCCCTCAAGGAGCAGATGCCGGACTACAAGGTCTACTGGCTCACGGGCGCGAAGAAGAGCTGGGCGAAGGACGCGCCGGCCGTGTCGGCGAAGTACATTCTCGATGCGCTCAAGGAGACGAAGGCGGACGGTGTCGATTGCCAGTTCGACCGGACGCTCGTGACGGCCGAGATGATCAAGACCGTGCGCGACGCGGGCTACGAGTTCCACGTGTGGACGGTGGACAAGCTGGCGGATTCGCTCGAGGCCTTCAAGCGCGGTGCGCAGACGGTGACGACGAACTGCGCCAAGGCGCAGCTCGACGCGTACAACGCGCAGCGGAAGTGATGGTCCATCCCCGGATTGCCGCGACGCGACCGGATCTTTGCGAAGCTTCGGATTCGTGACGCGGCTGAGAATCTTGAGTTGCATGTCAAGGTCTGAATGACCTGAAGGAGAGGGAATGATGGAATTCAATCGGAGACAGTTCATGGTTGCGGCCGGCGCGATGGCGGCGGCGCCGGCGGTGCTCGGCGAGGCGAAGAAAGCGTTCAAGGTCGGTCTCGTCGGCTGCGGCGGACGCGGCACGGGCGCGATCCAGAACATCATGGACGCGGCGAAACGCCTCGGCTGCGAGGTGAAGCTCGCGGCGGCGGCGGACTTCTTCCCCGAGAAGGCGAAGGCGATCTGCGCGAAGTATGGCATCGATGAAAAGTTCGCCTTCGGCGGCGCGTCCGGCTATCTGAACGTCATCGCGACGGACTGCGACATCGTGCTTCTTTGCACGCCGCCGTTCTTTCGCGCGCGCCAGGCTGCGGCCTGCATCGCCGCGGGCAAGCACATCTTCGCCGAAAAGCCGGTTGCGACCGACCCGCGCGGGCTGCGCGAGTTTCTCAAGGTCGTGGCGGACGCGAAGGCGAAGAACCTCTCCATTCTCTCAGGTACGCTCCATCGCCATTCCAACCGCTTCCTGCGGCAGATCGGTCCGATCCAGAAGGGCGCGATCGGCAAGATCATGGCCGGCCGCGTCTACCGCTGCCACGGTTCGATGTGGGTGCGTCCGCGCCGTCCCGAAGATACGAACGCCTCGTACCTCGCGAACAACTGGTACCACTTCTGGGAGATGAGCGGCGACCAGGTGACCGAGCAGGCCATCCACGAGGTCGACCTCGCGAACTGGTTTATCGGACGCTTCCCGCTCTCCGCCTTCGGCATGGGCGCGCGCTGGCGTCGTCCGGCCGGCATCGGCGACATCTACGATGAAATCGCGATCGACTACGACTACGGCGAAGAGCTGCATGTCACGACGTTCGGACGCCACATGGACGGCTGCGCGAATCCCTTCGGCACGCGCCTCGTCGGCACCGAGGGCGACATCTCGGTGGGCGGCAGGATCGTCCGTTTCGACGGAAAGCCGGTCGCGGAGGATCTCGCCCGCATCGAGGGCCGCGACGACAACGGCCTCATCATGGAGCATGCGGACTTCCTGGCGGGCCTTCTGACCGGCAACTACCTCAACGAAGGCGAGCAGGTGGCGATGTCCACGGCGACATGCATCATGGGCACGCTCGCCGCCTACTCGGGCCGCCAGGTGCGGATGAAGGACCTCCTCGAGAACGAGAAGTCCGAATTCTTCAACGGCTGGAACGCCGGCTTCACGGCGCAGCTCTTCGAAGAGACCAACGACATTCCGATGCCGAAGGAAGGCGTCGGCATCGTTCCCGGAAAAGCGGGTTGATAGCTTGTCGATCAAACGTATCCTCATATTGCCATGAAACACCGCATTGTTTTCTCTGTCACATTGACATTCTGCCTGGCGTTGCAGGCTTTAACGGACGGCCCCTGGTCGTTCACCGTCGCGAACGGCGAGGCTACGCTGACCGGATATTCCGGAACGGGGCCGGAGGACTTCGTGCTGCCGTCGTCAGTCGCGTCGGGCGGCGTGTCATACCCGGTCACCGCCGTCGGCTCGTATGCGTTCAGCAGTAAGTCGTGGTTCAAGACGCTACGGATGCCAGAGACCATTCGCCGCATTGAGGAACGTGCGTTCGACAGTTGCAACGGGCTTCTCGACATCCTCATCCCCGCCAGCGTCACCAACCTCGCCGACAACGTGTTCCATTCCTGCGAGGGAATCACGAACGCGGTCATTCTCGCGCAGGCGGACGTCATCGACCTCGGCATGTTTCCGACGCAGTCGACGAACTTCCAGACGCTTGTCATATCTGGCAACGGCAACACCCGCCTCGTCCACTCCTACAACGGCTATTCCCAGCGGCCGCGCCACGTCCGCGTCAGCGGCGTAAGGGAGCTCGGGTCCTACTGCTTCTACAACTACCCGAACCTCGAAGACATCGTGTTCGAGGACGACGTGCTTGAAATCATCGGCGACTATGCATTCAACGGCTGTCGGTTTGACGAGGTGCCGTGCTTCGGCGAGGGGTCGAAGGTGAAGCTGATTAGGGGGAATGCGTTTAACGGATGCCAGAACCTTGGAAGTGTCGTCATCCCCAACAGCGTGACGAATATCGGGAGCGGCGCGTTCTACAACTGCTACAGTCTGTCAAACGTGACCATTGGCGCGAACATCGACTCGATCTCCGGCGAAATCTTCAGCGGGCAGACGAACTGGGTGTCGCTAGCCATCGTCGGCAACGGCAATGCGCGAGTGAGCGGATTCCGCGAAAAGACCGTCCAGAACGTGTCGCTCTCCGGCGTGCGCGAGCTCGCGAGCAGCTCGTTCGAGAGCTGCAAGAGTCTTCGTACGCTTGAGCTCGTGGACGACGGCAAGCTGAAGAGCATCGTCGACTGGTCGTTCTACAATTGCACCAACCTGACGGCGGTCGTCGTACCGTCGAGCGTGACGAACATCAGCTACCACGCGTTTGGAGCGTGCTCTGCGATGACGAACGTGGTGATCGGCACGGGCGTGGTGTCGATCGGCGGCGGTGCCTTCAACAACTGCAAGTCCCTTGAGCGCGTGGAAATCCCGCCAAGCGTGACACGCGTCGGGGACGGCGCGTTCAGCGGCTGCGCGTCGATCCGCGAGGTGGTCTGGCACGGCAACGACAGCGGCGTCAACGGCGGCGTGTTCAGCGGGCAGACGAACTGGGTGTCGCTCGTCATCGCCGGCAACGGCAACACGATCGTTTCCGGCTTCGGCGGGAAGACCGTACAGAACGTGACGCTGTCCGGCGTGAGCGGACTTTCGGCCAG
>CADCPA010000079.1 GCA_902803135.1 uncultured bacterium | reverse complement strand
TTGAAGTACGCCTTCTCGCAGATTTCGCGCGTCCACTTCTGCGTGAGCCACGGTTTGCCGCTGTAGGGGAACATGAATGCGACGTGGTGGACCGGTTCGTTCGCGTGGTTGTACGCGTCGTTCCAGAGGAAGTCCTTCGGCGTCTTGTCGAAGAACTCCTCCAACTCGTCCGCCAGCTTCTCCTTTCCGCCCATCAGGTCGGCGAAGCCGTAGACGTCGTGCGGGACGAACCAGCCCTGCTGCCACGGATTCGACTCCGTGCAGCCCTGGCCATGGCGCATGCGGCCTTCCCACTTCTTCCAGGAGCCGTCGCGCTCGCGGGCGCGCATCCAGTGCACCTCGTCGCTCCAGCAGTTCTTGTACCACGTCGCGCGCTCGGCATAGCGCCGGGCCTCGTCCGTCTTGCCGAGCATCTCGGAGAACTTCGCCATGCACCAGTCGGTGTAGCAGTATTCAAGCGATTCGGAGAGATTGCCGGGCTGCCAGCCGCAATCGTTGTTGCGGCGCTTCTTCGAGGTCTGGTCCGCCTGCTTCCACGCGAGTTCCGCGTCGAAGTTGCGGATACCCTTCTCGTACGCGTCGACGATGACGGGGATGATCGGATTGCCGAGCATGCAGCTTGACTTGCAGCCGAAGATGTCCCACACGGGCAGCGTGTCGCGCGGACCCAGCTCCATCCAGCGCATCATCGAGTTGACCGTGTCGTTGACGATGTCCGGACGAATCAGCGACAGCAGCGGGAACTCGCTGCGGAAGACATCCCAGCCGCTGAACACGGTGCGCAGCGTGAAGACGCCGCTCTGGTAGATCTTGCCGTCGCTGCCCATGTACTGGCCGTCGACGTCCGCCACCATGCGCGGATCGATAAGCGAATGGTAGAGCGCCGTCGCGAAGATCGCACGCTCGTCGGCCGTGCCGCCCGTCACGTGCACGCCCGCGAAGGCGTCGCTCCACAGCGCGCGCGAACGAGCCCGGGCCGCATCGAAGTCGAAGTCGGCGATGTCATGCGCAAGGTTCTTGCGCGCACCCTCGAGCGAGACGAACGAGATGCCCGCCTTCATCAGGAGCGGCTGGACGCTCGCCGGAAACTCGGCGAAGAAGCCCGTGTTGACGCTGGTGCATTCGCCGGCGTTGTTCGCGAACGGCTTCTCGACGATGCCGTCCGGACCACCCTCCCAGGCACCGCACACGGCAAAGGGTTCGGAGAATTCCGCGCGGAAATGGACCGTGTAGTTGACCTGGCCGGCCCCGCGGCCCCAGCCGCCGTCCTTGTCCGAACACACCATCTCGCCTTCGATGGCGTTCGGCGCGACGACCTTCACCGTCTGGCGCGAATGCCGGAGCCAGCGGTTCTTCTGTCCGATCCGGCGGCCGAGGTCGATCTGCACGCGGCGCGTCTGGTCGGCGGGATACGTGAAGCGCAGCATGCCCGCACGCGGCGCGGCCGTCATTTCGGCGTCGATGCCGTAGCGGTCGAGCCTGACCTGGTAGTAGCCGGCCTTCGCCGTCTCGCGGTCGTGCGAATAGGGCGAGCAGGCCTTCTCGCGGTCGAAGTTGCGCGGCCCCGTCGTCGGCATCACCTGCAGGTTGCCGAATTCGCCGAACCAGCCGATGCCGGAGAGGTGCATGAAGCTGAAGCCCTCGATGGTCTTCATCATGTACGAGTAGCCCGGGCCGTTGTCGCCGCCGGTAATCGTGTCCGGCGAGAGCTGGACCATGCCGCAGGGCGTCGCCGCACCGGGGAAGGTCTTGCCGAGGCCGTGTCCGCTCGAGGGATCCTGGGTGATCGTGCCGATGAGGGGATTGACCTCGTCGGCCATGTCCGCCGCGTGCAGGCACGCGGCGGTGGAGAACCCGGCGAAGAGCGCCGCGGCGAAAGCGACGGTCGAATTGCATTTCATCGTGGCGCCCTCCAACCCGACTTAGGCAAACTCGGCCTTGAGCGCCTCTTCGGCGCGCCAGGCGTAGTACTTCTTGAGCTTGAGCTTCTTCGCGGCGGCTTCGTCGCAGAAGATCCAGGCGTCGTCGTGGAGCTGCAGCACGCTCGCCGTGCAGAACTGGGAGATGCCGCCTTCGACCATGCCCTTCACCGCCTCGGCCTTGTTCTCGCCGAACGCGAGCAGCACAATGCGGCGCGCTTCCATGATCGAGCCCACGCCCATCGAGAGCGCCTGCCTCGGCACGTCGGCGGCCTTCTTGAAGAAGCGGGCGTTGTCCTTGATCGTCTGCGGGGTGAGCGAGACGATGCGCGTGCGGCTCGTCAGCGCGCTGCCCGGCTCGTTGAACGCGATGTGGCCGTCGGACCCGATGCCGAGCACCTGGAGGTCGATGCCGCCCGCCTTCTCGATCGCCGCCTCGTACGCTTTGACCTCCTTGCGCCAGTCCTTGGCGAGACCGTTCAGAACATGCGTGTTCTTCTTGTTGATGTCGATCGAATCGAAGAGATTCTTGTCCATGAAGTAGCGGTAGCTCTGGTCATGCGTGCCCGCCAGGCCCCAGTACTCGTCCAAGTTCCACGTCTTCACCGTCTTGAAGGAGATTTTCTTCGCCTTGTTGTCGGCGATGAGACACTTGTACATTTCGACCGGCGTCGAGCCCGTCGCGAGACCCAGCACGCACTTCGGATCGGCCTTCACCAGCGCCGCAATGAGATCGGCGGCCTTGCGGCTCGCCTCTTCCTTCGTTTTGCAAATCACGATTTCCATGATGACCTCCTTTTGTTGATTCGCCGTTTGACACGGCAACACGTAGAAATTACATTATCTCACAAGCCGACATGACACGCAAGCAGAATCGGCATTCAACGCCTCTACCACGTGCGGTCGGCCGTGAGGAAGAAATGGCCGGGAATGCCGACGAAGTCGTATTGCGAGTCTTCGAAGCAGCCGGCGGATGGACGGGCGATCTTCACCCGCCAAAGGCCCGACGCAGGTCCTTTGATCTTGGCCCGCACGCGGCGCGCGAGATCCTGCTGCGACCAAGCCACGGCGCCGGACGGATCGACGAGCGACACCGTCACGCGCTCCGCCCCCTCGCCCTCCGGCTCGAAAAAGAACCGCGGCGTGCCTTTCGGCACCGTCACCCAGAAGTCGCCCTCGCTCGCAATGAAGCCCACGGCCTGCGCCGTCGCGTCGACCGCCACCGGGCAATCCGCCGCCATCAGGAGGAACGCGCCCTGCCCCGGATCGACCTTGAGGCTGTAGAAGCCCTTCTCCGGCGCCTCAAACGCGAAGTCGACGGTCTCCTTTCCCGGCATCGGAAACTGCTTGAGCACGGTACCTGCGGCATTCGCCACCTGAATGGACTTCGTCGAGAGCGGGTAGCGTCCGACGGAAATCTGACGCCCGCGGAAACGGAGCGGACGCGCCCTGTCGGCATAGACGCAGTAGGCCGCAGCGCCGCGCACCCTGAGCGGCGAGAGCGACAGCATCTCGTCGGGCCGGGCGTCCTTGACAACGGCTTTCGAGAGATCCGGCCGGGGACCGCGTGGCAGAAAACCGTCCGGATCGCACAGAATCGGCAGGTTTTCCTGCATCCACGCCGCATCCATCGGCACGACGACCTCCACGCCGTCGACGCTATTCGTCACAATGCAGGAATCCGCCACCACGACGGCAAACGGCGTGGCCCGGTTCTCGCGGATGTCCACGGGCGCGCCCTTCGTCGGCCGGACGAACCGGCAGCCGACGAGCGTGACGCGTCCGCCCACCTCGGCGCCGGCGCGTCCGCCATAGAAGAACGAACCGCGGTCGCCCGTCGAAGTGCAGTTCTCGAAACGCAGATCGACCGGCTCGCTCGTCGGCGTGAGCTGTCCCACCCACGTCGCGTAGCCCGCGCCGGAATTGCCTTCCGCACGGCAGTTGCGCATCACGCAGTTCTTCAGCACTTCCGTCGGATGGTTGGGTTCGAAGTCGATGCCGGCCTGCGGCGCCGTCCCATGCGTCGTCAGCAGCTGCGTATTCTCGATGAGCAGATTCTCGGCGGAGATGACGCTGATGCCCTGGCGGTGGTTGTCTTTGCAGACGACGTCGCGAATCGTCACGTCGGTGTTCTTGCGTACGGGTCCGCGCGCGCCAAGGTAGATGCCGTCGCCGCCTGAATCGACGAGGGACAGTCCCTTCACGACGACATTGCTGCAGCTCAGGAAACAGAGCGCATGCCGCCATTCCGCCGGTTCGTAGGGCGCCGACAGATAGTCCGCATGCCACATGCGCAGCGTGCCCGCGCCCTCGAGCGTCACATTGACCTTCTGGTCGTAGGTCAGCAGGCAATCGCCCTTGCCCAGATACGCGCCGCGCTTCGCGCGGATTTCCGCACCGTCTTCGAAGACGAGCGTCTGGTTCGACGCGCCCTTCAGCGGCAGCGTCACCCACGGAGATGGCGTCTTGTCCACGATCAGCCGCGGTACGCCGGATGCGAGCGCCGCCTGCAGGGCGCGCGTCGAATCCTCGGCGTCGAACCCCCACCAGGACGCCCGCGCCTCGCGCAGTTCGCCCGCCGCGACCTTCGCGACCAAGTCGGGACGTCCCGACCGGGCCTCCTCCGGGTTGGCCGCCGCGGCGACCGATGCACAGACTCCCAGGCACAACACAAGCAGATTCGTCTTCATGCCGTTTCCAAAATCGATTCGTGGAGATTCGGGGTGGGTCATCCCTGTAGGGACGCGCGCATCGCGGCGAGGTCGGGCTCCAGCCCCGTCCAGATGCGGAACGACTCCGCGGCCTGGGCCGCGAGCATGCCGAGTCCGCCGAGCGTCTGCGCGCCGGCCGCGCGGGCAGCCGCGAGCGTCGCCGTTTCGCGGGCGATCGGAATCAAATCGTAGACAAACTGGTCCGCATGGAAAAACCCGGCAGGCAGCACGCTTGGATCGTCCGGCTTGAGTCCGACCGTCGTCGCATTGACGATCAGCACGGGCGCGGCGGGGACTGTCCCCTGCAGGGCCAGCCGCGTCTCCTTTTCCGCCAGCAGCTGCGCAATCGAACACGTCGCGATGCGGGCGTCCTTGAAGCGCGCAGCCAGCGCCTCGACCTTCTCCGGCGTGCGGTTCGCCCAGACGAGCGCCCGGCAGCCCGCATCGAGACAGGCGGCGGCGACGGCCTGGGCCGCGCCGCCGGCGCCGAGGAGGAGAACGGTCGCCTGAGGGAATGGAAAGCCGCACGCCTCGAGCGGCTGGCGGAAACCCGCCATGTCCGTGTTGAAGCCGGACATCGTGCCGTCCTCTTCAAAACGCACCGTGTTGACGGCCCCGGCGCGCACGGCCGTCGCATCGAGACGGGTCATGCAGTCGCGCGCCGCCAGCTTGTGGGGCACCGTCACGTTGATGCCGCGGAAGCCGCCCCGCCGGAATTGCGCCAGCGCCGAGGGGACTGCCCCCGGCTCCACGTCGACGGCACCATACGTGGCGTCGAGTCCGAGCGCGCGGAAGTTCGCCGTGTGCATGCGCGGCGAAAGCGAGTGGCCCACGGGATGGCCGATGACGGCGAATTTCACCGCTCAGCCCTTCAGGCGCGACGTCACTTCAATGACGTTCACCTGGTTGCGCAGTTGAAGGATGATCTGCTGGATCACGCGCTCGTTTCCGAGCACGTCGATCTTCATCCGCGAAACCGAACCGTCTTCCGTTGGCCCCACGCTGAGGGTCTGGATGTTGTAGCCGCGGCCCGAAATCAGACCGACGATGCGCGCCAGCACACCGGGTTTGTTCTCGACGAAACAGTTCAAGCGATACAACTCTTCTTTCATAGGGGCGGATATTATAGCATAATGTCTGGATTTGGGGATTGGGAATGTTTGAACGACTCGCGCGTCTTCAGTTTGGACAGCAGCGGGGCGAGCAGGTCCAGCTCGTGGTCGACCGACAGGCCGAGGGCGATTGCGGGCTTGTTCGCGCCGTGGAAGTCGCTGCCCGCCGTCACGGCCAGACCGAGTTCCTTCGCGGCGCGCAGATGGTCGACCGTCTCGCCCGGCAGATTGGCCTCGTAGATCGCCTCGATGCCGTCGAGGCCGAGGTCTTTCAGCCGCTTCAGACCCGTCCGCAACGCGACAGGGTCGAGCGTCCAATAGCGCGGATGCGCCATGACCGCGACGCCGCCCGCCGCGTGGATGGCGTCGATCGCCGCGGCTTGCGGCGGCTTAAAGCGCGGCACATAGGCTGGCTTGCCCGGACCCAGGTAGTTGTCGAACGCGTCCTTCACGCTCGACGCCCAGCCATGGTCCATCAGCACGCGCGCGAAGTGCGGACGCGCCAGGATCTTGCCGTTCGCGTATTTGGCGAGCTCTTCCGGCGTCACGGGACGCCCCAGTTCCGCGAGCCGCGCCGCGATCTTGACGTTGCGCGCGTCGCGACCTTCGCGGATTTCGTCGAGGAACGCGTTGAGCCGCGGCGAATCGGGGTCGATGCCGAGGCCGAGCAGATGGAAGATGGCATACCCTTTGCCCGGATCGATCGAGAGCTCGACGCCCGCGAGGCGCACGCCCTTCTGTCCCTTCGTCGCGGCGAGAAAGCGCTTCGCCCCGTCGACCGTGTCGTGGTCGGTGAGCGCGAAGACGGCGAAGTCTTTGCCCTTCTCCGCCAGCTCCTCGGGGGTGAACGTACCGTCGGAGCACGTGCTGTGGCAATGCAGATCGATCATGCGGATTTCAGATTTCCGATTTCAAATTTCCCGATTTGCCGAACGGTCGGCGGTTACGCGAGACCGCGGCGCTTTCGCAGGATCCAGTCGAGGGCGAGCGCCAGCACGAGGAGGATGAAGGCGCTCGGATGCGCCCAGATGGGATTCTCCACATGCTCCGTCACCACGCCGCTGCCGGCACCGAACGCCGCGGCGAGCTCGAACTCGTTTCCGGGACGGATCACCTTGCCGTTCGTCAAACGCGCGAGCTGCGACGGCAGGGCGCCATCGGCCGTGGGATCAACGAATTCGCGCGGCGTGAAGCTCTCCTCGACGGAGAATTTCGTCGAGAAGTCCGCCGGCCAGTCGCCGACGAGCAGGTTCTCCGCCGTCTGCGAGACGATCTCCACGGTGAACGGCCCCTGCACGCCCGTGGCCTGCAGACTCGCCTCGTAGACGCCATTCGTCTCCGCGCGGGAGATCAGCGGCAGCGCCTCCGTGCGGCCGTCCGGCCCCGTCACGTTCGCCACCAGATCGTTCACGACAACCGGCTTCGAATCGCGGCCCGTCAGACGCACGGAGATCTTCACTTCGTCGCCCGGCGCGTAGTGGAGCGCATCCGTGCCGACGCGCGCATACGCATTGCCTTCGCGCAGACGCGAACCCGCGCCCCACACCGCCACGTTGCCCCAGAAACGGTGGTGCAGCTCGTCGCCCACGCGATAGCGCAGACGCCAGGATTCGTCCGTGCCGAGATAGAGCACCTTGCCGCGTCCACGTTGCGCCGCCACGATCAGGGGCGAGTCGAGCGCCGTGCCGCCTTCCACATAGGCCAGCGTCTCCGAGCCCGGCAGCGCCTCGACGCCCGTGAGCCGCGTGCTTGCCGGCTGGAGCCCCGCCCAAGTCTGCTCGTTCGCCGCCACGGTGTCTCCCAGCGACGTGACCGGATGAGACGCGCCCATCGGCGTCAGGACGGGCTGGAACGGCGTGCGCTCCCAGCGCGCCGTCACGCGCCCTTCCGCGTTCGTAAGCGACACGGGGAAGAGCGAGGCGAACGGCGTGCCCGCATAGGCGACCGGCAGCGACGCTTCTCCGCAGCTCAGCACCAGCAGGGCGCCGCGTTCCTCGACGCAGAAGCGGATGTCCTCGCGCGTTTCCGGCGAAAGCGTGGACGGAGAGAGGTCGCCGAGCACGATCACGTCGAACGCGCGCCAGGCATCGCGGTCGCGCGGCAGTGCACCCGCCTCGGCCGAGCCGAAGGGACGCGCCGCCGACGCCGGCGGCAGGTCGCGCTTCTCGCCCGCGACGCGGTCGGGGTCCGCCAACCAGTACTGCAGGTGGATGGACTTGTCGCGCGCAAAGAACAGGTTGCGCAGGTAGCGGAATTCCCAACGCGGACGCCGATCCAGAATCAGCACGTTGATGCGGTCGTCCGTGACGGCGACATCGACGGGCCACCGGTTGTTGTCCGCCTCCGCATCGCCTTCCGGCGGTTCGATCGCAATCGCATAGTGCCTCACGCCGCGGTCGGCCGGCACGTCGCGGAAGCGGATTTCCTTCTCCCACACCTCGTCGACGATTTCCTCGGTGCGCGCGTCGAGTTCCTTGTCGTCCGCGAGCAGCTTGATCTTGATTGCCTGCTTCGCAAGCCCGCGCGCGCGCACCGTGGCGGCGAAGCGCGCCGCATCGCCGAGAAACACCGTCTGGGGGGCGCGCACGTCGGCAATGGCGGCGTCCGGACGCGCCGCGGTGTCGCCGACGAGCACGGTCGCCACGGGCTGACCCGCATGGGCGTAGCGGCGGGCGACGGGTTCGGGGTCGGAGCCGCCGGCCATGCGGCCGTCGGTCACGAGCACGACGCCCGCGAGTTCTTCGGGACGGACCTGACCACGCACGGATTCAAGCGCCGCCGCGAAGTCGGTGGTCTGTCCGCCGAACGTCGCGACGTTCACCTCATAGTTGGCGGAGAGCACGGCCACGAGATCTTCCACGACGTTCGTCGCCACGTCCTGGCGGACCTTCGCCGCCTCGCCCGCACCGTCCGACCGGCGCATCGAGAGCGAGCGGTCTTCGAGCACGACGACGCGGCGCGGCGTCGCCCGCGTGCGGTCGTGCGCCCACACAAGGTGGAGCAGCATCCACACGAGCGCGAGCACGGCCAGCAGGCGGAGCGCGCGGCGCAGGTAGACGCCGAAGCCGTGCGGCGTCTGAAGTCCGCGGGACTTGTCGAACCGCCGCGCGAGGAAGGCCTCGAACAGGACGAGGAACAAGGCGGCCAGCGCAAACGGCTTCCAGATTTCAGAACCGAAGCCTTCGCCCGAAACGGAGGCCAGAATGTCGGAGGTCAGACGCGCGAGGCCCAGCGGAACATGGGCGCGGATGGCGGCGAGCGACTTGTCGTCGAGCGGCTGCAGATCGCCTTCGCGCGTCCGCTCGGCGAGACCGGGCGTCAGGGGCGCGCTCTGCACGCCGGTCACTTCGTAGACGAGCTCGTGCGCGAGCGGCACGAAGGCGGGGTCGGACGGGAACGAGCTCCAGGCGCGGTCGAACGGTTCCGCGTAGATCGCGATGCGGCCCTTGCCGAACGGCGCGACGATGCACGCCGCCGTTCCGTCGGCGAAGCGGCGGAACACGTCGACGTTCTTCGGCAGCTTCGTCTCGTCGAAACGTGCATGGCCGTCCGTAAACGCGGTCCACGCATGCGGCAGCACGGTTTCGCCCTTCCACGTCCAGTTCGTATAGAACGCAAGTTCGGCCGTGTCGGCCGGCACGACGACGAGTCCGCCGCCTTCGGCGACGTACCTGGCGACCTGGTCGGCCGTCTTCCCGGGCAGATTCGGCACGTCGCAGAGGAAGCAGGCGGCGACCTTGTCGAACGTGTTCGTGCGCACCAGATCCTGCACGCGCACGGTGCGCGATGTCACGCCGCCCGCAAGCGCGGCTTCAAGGAAGGCCGTCGGACGATCGAAGCCCTTCGCGCCCGGATGGCCGTTCACGAGGAGCACGTCGAGGGTGTCGATCACGTCGACGACCTGGGTGGCGACGTTGTCGGACGCCAGATCGTCCAGCTGCGGAATCCGGGCGACGACGAGGTGGGGCCCGACGTTCGTAAAGGCAAAGGGGAACGAGAGCGTGCGCGTGGCGCCGGGCAGCACCTGCCCCGCGGGCGCATGGGCGACCGGCCGGCCGTCCACCGAAAACTCGACTTCGCCCGGCGCAGCCGCCTCGGTGCCCGACGCCGTCACGGCCACCGAGAACGTCACGGGGCGGTCCGTACCGACGATGCGGCGCGACGGCGTAATCGACGCGACGCCCGCATTCGTCACCTTCTGGGACGACTCGAGCACACGCTCGGTGACGGCGGCCTTGCCGCCGAAGCGCGCGTAGAGGCGGCCCACGCGTTCCCAAGCCGTCGTCTCGTCCGCGCGCCAGCCCCAAGCCTGGCCGTCGCCGAAGATGACCGCGTCCTTCTGCGCGTGCGTCCCGCCGGCGAGGACGGCCGCGGCATCCGCCAGACGGGCCGGCGCGTCGAAGACGCCCGTGCCGGGCTCGGCCGCATCGATCATCGCGAGGATCTCGTGCTTCGAGGAAAACGGCGCGGCCGTCATGATCTTGCCACCGGCGACGAGGCCGAAGGCCGTGCCGCCCGGCGCGCGGCGCACGAGTTCGCGCGCCTCCTCCTTCGCGTCCTCGAAACGGGTGCGGCCGCCGGGTCCGCGCAGGTTCATGGAGGCAGAATCGTCCAGCAGCACGACCACGTCGCGCGCGCCGCGATGCGAACCGAAAAGCGCAAACTCGGGCAGATACGGACGCGAAAACGCGAGCGCCGCGCAGATGACGGCGAGCGTGCGCAACAGCATCAGAAGAAGATCTTCAAGGAGCAGACGGCGGCGCTTCATGCGCATCGTCTCGGCAAGGAACATCCACGCGCCCCAGAGAATGCGGCGCGCCGTGCGGCGGCGGAAGATGTGCAGCAGAACGGGAATCGCCGCGGCGGCGAGCCCCCAGAGCATCCAAGGCGCAAAGAAAGGCATGTTACTTGTTCTCCTTCGGATGTTTGAATCGGGAACGTTCTACCCCACGACGAGCTCTTCTTTCGGGTAGCGGATCGAGAGGCGTTCCTCCTGTCCGCCGATCAGCAGGACGACGGCGAGGGCGCCGAGGCGTCCGCACAGCATGCTGACCATGATGACGACACGGCCGACCATCGAGAGATTCACCGTGGTGGAGCCGCAGCTGAGCCCGGTCGTCGACACGGCCGAGACCGTCTCGAAGAAAAGATGCTCGAAGGAGATCTTCGCGTTGCCGCCTTCGGTGATGAGGAGGATGGTCATGCTCAGGACGATGAGTCCGGTGAAGACCATGACGATCACGAGCGCTTCGCGCACGATGGCATCGGAAATCGTACGCTTGAACATGACCGTTTCGCGACGGCCGCGGCAGATGGCGTAGAGCGTCACGAGGAAGACGGCCAGCGTCGTCACCTTGATGCCGCCGCCCGCGCCGCCGGGCGCCGCGCCGATGAACATCAGCACGGCGGAAATGAAGCGCGTCGCCGGATGAAGTTCGTGCACGGGCAGAACGGTGAAGCCGCAGGTACGCGGCGAGACGGACTGGAACAGCGCGATCGAACACTTCTCGAGGAAGGAGAACGGTTCGAGCCCGCCCTTCCATTCAACCACCAGCACGAAGAGGAACATGCCCGCGAAGAAGAACAGCGAAGACCAGAGAACGACCCGCGAATGGAGCGTGAGGCGTCCGCGCTTCACGAGGTTGCGCCGCCAGAACTGGATCGTGCAGAGATTGTAGATGACGAGGAAGCCGAGGCCGCCGAGAATGACCAATGTCGCCATGATCAGCAGGACGAGGGGTTCGCCCTGGAAGACGGCGATGGAACCGGGGTCCAACGAGAAGCCCGCATTGCAGAACGCCATCACGGCGTAGAAATAGGCACGGAACCAGGTGAAGGACGGATGGGCGGCGTGGA
This sequence comes from uncultured bacterium, assembly GCA_902803135.1. GTDB lineage: Bacteria > Verrucomicrobiota > Kiritimatiellia > RFP12 > UBA1067 > RUG572. Next base: position 657 of record CADCPA010000079.1, on the reverse strand, counting down.
GCGCCCACATGCCCAGCAGCTCGATGACCGTCATCGACAGCACTACCCAGACGACGAGGCCGCGCCAGCCGTGCACGCCCGAGACGCCATAGGCGTCCATCAGGGAGAACTCGCTCGTCAGGGACAGGCGTCGGCCGACGACGACGAGGAAGAACGTGCCCACGGTCATGATGCCCATGCAGCCGAGCTGCACAAGAGCCAGGAGCACGCAGCGTCCGAACAGGGACAGCTGCGTGCCGGGATCGATGACCGTGAGACCGGTGATGCAGACGGCCGAACACGCCGTAAACAGCGCGTCCATCGGCTTCATCCACGTGTGGGAGGGCGATGAGGCGGGAATCATCAGCAGAAACGTTCCCGCCAGGATCGCGCCGAGAAAGCCGAGCACGATCAACAAGCGAGATTGCCTCACGCCTTGGGCTCCCCGCCGCTCTTCTTCTTGCCCTTCTTCTTGCCCTTCTTCGAGGGCTTCGATTCTTCCATCTTCGGCTTGTCCGGCTTCGTGTCGCGGCCTTCGCCGGAACAGATTTCCTTGAAGCGGACGCCCCAGATGCTGATTTCATACAGCAGGCACAGCGGCAGGGCCATGAGCAGCTGGCTCATCGGATCGGGCGGCGTGAGCACCATGCCGAGGAAGAACGCGGCGACAAAGGCGAA
>CADCPA010000078.1 GCA_902803135.1 uncultured bacterium | reverse complement strand
TGTCCGGCGTGCCCATCGCGATCACCGTCTGGCGGAACGTGTCGCGGGTCAGGTCCACGACCGGCAGCTCGTCCTTGAACGTCGGCGTGACCTTCTTCGGCGGCTGTTCCTCTGGCGCGGTCTTGTCGAGCGCCGCCATCCCGCCTGCCGTCGTAGCTGCTACCGCCAAGGCGGCAAGAAAAGCTGCATTTCTCATTGTTTTCCATCCTTTCGGTGTTTGGGTCTCATTGTACCATACTTTCGCGTTCAGCGCGCTACAGCTTTTCCGGTTTTGAAGTCGACATCTACACGCGCGATTTCTGTTGGTAATCGGTCACTGAAATGCAGGGTGGGTACTTTGCGGCAGGGGGCGCTTTGCTGCCGGTCTTCGCGTAGGTGCGGCGCTTTTCTACGATGTATTCGGCAATTGAACGACGTGGGGCTTGTCCCCCATGGAACTTTCATCCACCGACGTTAGTGATTTCATACGCACCGTAATCTCATTCAGCCTGCCCAGCCTCCCGCTCGGCGAAAGGCAACCTGAAAATGAGATTACGGTGCGTATGAAATTATGAGAACTTGTGGGGGACTGTCCCCAATTGTTGATCGCATCTCTCGTCTCATGTCCCCTCATTCCGTGGAACTCATGGGGACTGTCCCCCTCATGACCGATCGGGATCGATCTAGGCGACAAAAAGCACGCAATCGTCGGACTCGACGAAAAGGCAAACATCATCCTCAAGCGGTGGATGCCCAACAAGCGCGAAGAACTTGAAGCGTTCTTTCTTGCGAACAAGGGCGTGACCATCGGGATGGAAACGGGAACGCACTGCCGATGGATTAGCTTTCTCGCCAAGAAGTGCGGGTGCAACGTCTATGTCGGCAATGCGCACAAGCTTAGATCCATCTTCGGCAACACGCACAAGAATGACATGCGGGACGCAGAGGAAATCGCCAATCTGCTGCACGGGAACAAAAGGCACTTCCATCCCGTCATCCTCTGAACCGGGAAGCCCTATCACGACGAAATTCTAGACGCGGAGAAACAGATCAAGAACATTTGACGGACACGGAGGTGAAGTTCCAACAGAAAACACGACGACTCCAAGGAGCTCGCAAGAGCAGTGCGCACTAGCGCTGGTCGTTTCCAAGAATAGCCTAAAAAACCGTCCCGATGACTGCGGCGGTAAACTGGCAACTCCATACGGGCGCTTGCGTTCTGGAGATAGCAGCTCGAAGACGGATCTCAATGTGCAACGGTCGCAGGTCGACCTGATTGCGGATAAAAGCGTGGTTCAATGGCATTCGAGGAAAGTGTCCGCCCTAGGCGGTCGCTCTTGACAAGGACCTCTCATAGAAATTTACCCATTTTTTGACCGTCAAAGTGCATCTCGTCCCTATGAAGACAGTCCCCCGCATCCCTTTGACATACTCCCGGGTACAAGGTAACCCAGGACTGGCGGTACGCAAACGCGGAGTCCGCCATGTTGGTTCTTTGTGCTTCTTGTCAGAATGTCTCTTGTTTGTTGACATTCTGACAAGTTCATTTGCAACTTGTCAGTAGCGCTCAAAAATGATATGATATTGACGAGTTGGCAAAAGGAGGATCTGTTGTGGTTGCAAGGAAACATGAGATTGAGTCGTTTGAGTGGGATTTGCAAAAGCGCGAATCTCAATTTATTGCGGTTTATGGACGCCGCCGTGTTGGTAAGACTTATCTTGTCCGGCAACTTTTCAAGGACAATTTTGCTTTTTACCATACTGGTCTTCAGAAAGGCAATCTTCGAGAGCAATTGATTGAATTTCGCGATAGTTTGATCAAGTATGGATATTCGGAGTGTCCGACCTTGACGTCGTGGAATGAGGCATTCACCCATCTGGAAAGACTCATTTCCAAGAAGCCTGAAGAGAAAAAGATTGTTTTTATAGATGAACTTCCGTGGATGGATACGCCGCAGTCCAAGATGGTCATGGCACTTGACAGATTCTGGAATGGCTGGGCTTCGGCTCGCAATGACATCGTGCTGATTGTCTGTGGATCGGCCACGTCATGGATTGTCACCAAGATCGTAAAGGATCGTGGAGGACTCCACAACCGCCTGACTGATCAGATATGCCTGCATCCATTTACGCTTGGCGAATGCGAGGAGTATGCCGCAGAGCTCGGATTGCATCTTTCGCGTACGGAGATTGCCCAGTACTACATGGTTTTCGGGGGCGTGCCTTACTATTGGAGTCTCCTGCAACCAGGATTGAGCTTCGCCCAGAATGTCGACCGTCTTGTCTTTGCCCAGGACGGGAAGTTGCGCCTTGAGTATGCGCAGCTGTTTTCGTCTCTTTTCCGTCATGCGCGAGTACATCTTTCTGTCGTCGAGGCGTTGGCAGGACGGCCATACGGCACCACGCGCGAGGAGATCGCGGCGGCGACGAAGGCGCCGCAAGGAGGAAATTTCAAGGTCGTTCTCGAGGAACTGGAACAGTGCGGGTTCATTCGTGGATTCAATGAACCGGGCAAAAAGAAAAGGGGACGCCAGTACCAGCTTGTCGACAACTTCGCCCTGTTCTGGAATCAGTTCGCTGGGGATAAGGACATCGGGGACGAGAAGCGCCTTGAGAACTCTATCAATACGCCGCGTGTCAACACATGGAAGGGCTTGGCGTTTGAGAAGGTGTGCCTGCAGCATGTTCCGCAGATCAAGGCGAAGTTGGGCATAGGCGGCGTGTTGACTGGAACATATGCCTGGCGGCATGTGCCGAATGATGTATACACCGAAGGTGCGCAGATAGATTTACTGCTTGATCGCGCAGACGGCATCATCAATGTTTGCGAAATGAAGTGGTCTGCAGGACCATTTGTCATTGACAAGAAGAAGGACCGCGAACTGCGCGAGAAGATCGGTATTTTTTCTCAGGTAACAGGAACTCGCAAGGGTGTCCATCTGACGATGATTACGACAGAAGGCGTCGCGCACAACGAATATCGGTGGACGCCTCAGTCCGAAGTGACGCTTGACGACTTGTTCAAGTAGTGGCGCTTGAATAGAAGGCGCTTCATCTTGGTCGGTGCCGCTCGATTCCGCCACTGCTGGCGAACTGCGGGCGAATCGGGAGGGTCGAGCGCGGCCCTTCCGATTCGCCCGTTTCGCGCAACATTCGCGTAGTTAGGGGAGGGTCGCGCTCCGTCGCGATCGGCTTTTAAATGCGTTGGCCGTATCTTTGCTCCAGTAAGGATTTGACAGGAGAGCTGTCATCGTGTAAACTGCTTAAATTGCGATAAGCTGAGAAAGGGTTTTTTCAATGATCAAGATGCTGATTGCCGGTGTTGCGACAGGGGTGCTGTGCCTGCAGACGCTCATGGCGGCCACGTACTACAAGGTCGGAAACGACGCCACCGGCGCGGCGGCGCTCGCGGCCGGTGCGCAGGCGTCTGCCGGCGCGAAGAAGACATTCGTGCTGTGGGACCCCGTCCTCCGGCTTCCGGCGATGTGCTATCGTCTGGACGCCGACTGGACCGGGAAGGGCCTGATCGTGTGGAACATGCGAAGCGACAACAAGTACATGGCCTCGACCATCCTCTCCTCGCCCCAAAAGCACCTGCTGGTGCAGACAATCGGACCGATGGCGATGTCGAGCGAAGTGCTCACGCCGCAGCGCCTGGCCGAGTTCCAGAACCCGAACGTCATGGCGCAGGGTCTGGCGGCCGAGATCAACAAAGGCATCGTGGAGCCGGGCCTCTCGGAATTCGTGGCCGTCGGCGGGCGCTTCACGCAGGAGATGCCGCCGATTACAAAGCTGTTCGCCGCCGCCTATCGGCGTGGCAGTACGATCTCCACCGTGAGCGCGTTCGGGTTCGAGGGCACGTTTTCGTGCCTGTACGGCGGCGTGCGCTGCGAGGCGAAGTACGTGACATCGTTCGCTCTTTCGATCAGCGCCGTGCCGAACCCGCGAATTCCCAAGCTGTGCAACTACGTGCGCGTCGCCCCGGTGCTGGTGATCGCGCCGCCCGGCAAGATCGGCACGGCGCTGCAGGAGGGCGGGCGCATGTTCGCCTCGTCGTTCGTCAACCGCGCCTGGGCGGACCGGCGCGACAGCACGCTCAGGGCGCTCATCGGGGGCACGACCCAGGGACGCAACGAGGGCTGGGAGCTGTGGCGCAAGTCGCAGGCCGACACGGCCGCGCTTCTCGACCGCGTGCGCAAGTGGCGCAGCGAGGGGATACGCGACGTCGTGACCGTCGACAACCCGTTCGAGCCGGGCAAGAAGGTGGAGCGCACGGCGTTCTTCGAGAAGTCCTGGATCAACTCGCGCCAGGACATGATGCTGCTCAGCGACAACTCGCTCGAACCCAACACCATCCGCGGCCTGATGGAGCAGGGCGAATGGCTGCCGGCCAACTAAGCCGTTCGGCCGGAAGATCGGGGAAGAAGGTGGCGATCATGAAAAGAGCTTGGGTGTTGCTGGCGGGGGTGGTCGGGCTGTCGTTCGCATCCGCCGTGCGGGCGGGTCCGTGCACGCCCGTCGACACGTTCTTCGCGCAGCATCTCGACACGTCGATTCCCGCGCTCGCGGGAATCCCCGCGAAGATGCAAGCCGGCGACGTGGCGGGGGCGGAGAAGATCTTCGCGGACTACCTGCGCGCGACGTTGAAACCCGACGTGCTCAACCGCAGCTGGCTCGAGAAGAAATACACGGAGAAGGAACGCCAGGCGCTCAAGAAGTCCGCGGACAAGACGATGTCCTACCTTCTGTCCTCCTGCGGCATGCCGCATCAGTTTCCGCAGGGGAAAATCGACTGGGACGCGAACCCCACGTTCAACAAGTATCGCGAATGGACCTGGCAGCTGTCGCGCCATCCGTTCTGGACGGAGCTGGCCGAATACTACACGTTGACGAAGGACGGGCAGGCGGCCAAGGTCTGGGTCGACCAGATTTCCAGCTGGTTCGACCAGGCGGCGTGTCCGGAAAAGCAGCCGTACAACGCGACGCATTGCTGGCGTACGATCGAGGCGGGCATCCGCATGGAGGGCTGGAGCCATCAGGTCCATGCGTTTCTGAAGGCGCCGGAGGTCTCGGACGAATTCCTCACGCGCTACTTCATTTCGATCTGGGAACATGGCTGGCGGCTGCGCGGCAACCTGTCGCACGGCAACTGGCTCTTGATGGAGCTGCACGGGCTCCTCCGCATCGCGGTCCTCTATCCGTTCCTGAAGGACGCTCCCGCCTGGGAGGCGCATGCGCTCAAGGTCCTCGAAGGGGAGTTCGACCGCCAGGTCTACCCCGACGGATTCCAATACGAACTGGCGACCGGCTACCATGGCGTCGTCATTTCCAACTATCTCGGCGTCTACAATCTCTACGAACAGCTCGGACGTCCCCCGCCCGCGTTCATCCGCACGGGACTTGAACGCATGTTCGAGGTCTACGCGAAGCTGCGTCGTCCGGATGGTCGTACGCCGTCGCTCAACGACGGCAGCGAGGAGAAGGTCGCGAGCTGGATGCGGCGTGCGCAGCGGCTTTATCCCGCGCGGACGGATTTCCGCTGGCTGGCGACCAACGGAACGGAAGGCGCGCCGCCGGACGGCCTTTCGTGCGTTTTCCCCTATGCGGGCGCGGTCGTCTTCCGCTCGTCGTGGAACGAAGATGCCGTGTGGGGCTATTTGGACGGTTCGCCGTTCGGACGCGGCCATCAGCACGAGGACAAGCTCAACTTCCTCCTGAGCGCCTACGGCCGGAACATGCTCGTCGAAGGCGGCAACTACATGTATGATTCGTCCGACTGCCGCAAGTACGTGCTCTCGACGCGGGCGCACAATACGATCCGCATCGACGGTCTCGACCAGGCCCGTCGCAAGACCTACACGTGGCACGACGCGGATATCCGAAAGCCGGCGGACGTGAAGTTCGCCGGGACGCCGCGCGTCGACATCGCGGTGAGCGCCTACGGCGACGGCTACGGAAAAGACCTTTACAAGGCCGTGCATCAGCGCAAGGTCCTCTTCTACAAGCAGGAGAAGGGTCTCGCGCCGTTCTTCGTCGTCATCGACCGTCTGGCGGCCTCCGACGACAAGCCGCATGCGTATGAACAGATGTGGCATCTCGAAGAGTGTACGCTGCTCGTCAAGGACGGAACCTTCACCGGCGATTTCGGTTTGGGAACGGCGCTCTTCGCCGCGCAGGCGGATCCGGGCGCAAAGATCGTCGACATGAAGGGGCAGCAGGCCCCCTACTACCAGGGGTGGATGCCGATCTGGAAGGGCGGTCCGCACGAGCATCGGCCCATTCCCACGCCCGTCGTCTGCGGTTCGTTCACCGGCACGAAGCGCCTCGTCACCGTGCTCTATCCCTACAAGGACGGTGCGAAAAAGATCCGCGGCGTGAAGGCCTCCCCCTCCGTCGACGCGAAGACGTTCGTGCTCGTGTTGACCGACGGCACGGTGCGCAGCCTTTCGGAATCGTCTTGAGGGGGAATGCCGTGAATGGTAAAATAATACGGCAGATGAATAGGGTGTGTTGGTGTCAGAATAGGAAGAAAGAAAACATGAACCGTAAACTCATTCTCGCCGTTCTCGCGCTGGGGGGACTGTTTTTCTCCGCGGCGACGGCCGCGCCGGCGCCGCGCCGGGTGATGAACATCGTCAACTTCGTGCGCGGCTGCGATCCGCGCGACCCGAAGCTGGATCTCGTCAAGCCGTTCCGTGCGGAGGTCGAGCTGAACACGAAAAACAAGCTCGAGAACACGGTTCTGCTGCAATACGACGCGATGATGCGTGCGGACATGATGGCCGTCGTCAAGGCGGCCGATCCGGATCGCACGGAATTCGGCGTGTGGTTCGAAGTGGTGAAGCCGATGGTCGAGAAGGCCGGGCTCGTGTGGCAGGGACGCAACGGCTGGGCGTGGGACTGGCACATCAAGCCCGGCTTCCTGATGGCCTATACGCAGGCGGAGCGCGAGAAGCTGTGCGACGAACTGTTCCGCTTCTTCAAGGAGAAGTTCGGGTACTATCCGAAGTCCGTCGGTTCGTGGCTGCTCGACGCGTACTCGATGGACTACATGGCCGAGAAGTACGGCGTGCAGGCGTTTTGCGTCTGCCGCGAACAGGACAATACGGACGCCTACGGTCTGCGCGGCGGCTACTTCAACGGCATCTACTACGCCTCGAAGAAGAACATGCTCTCCGCGGCGATCGACATGAAGAACGCGGTCAAGGCGCCGGTCATCAAGATGCTGACCTCGGACCCGATCTACAACTACGCGAACTCGGTGGGTCCGGGGCCGGGCGGTCCGTCCACGCTCGAACCCGTGTGGGAGTCGGGCTACACGAAAGCCATCGTCGACTGGTATTTCCGCATCTACGCCGAAGAGCCGAAGGGGCTTCTGGGCATCTCGCTCATGCAGACGGGCCAGGAGAACAGCTTCGGGTACGAGGCCATCATGAAGGGCCTGCCGTACCAGATCCGGCGGATTGCCGAACTGCGCGACAAGGGCGTGCTGACGGTCGAGAAGATGTGCGAGACGGGCCGCCGTTTCAGGGCCGAGCACAAGGAGAACATCCCCCAGACGCAGGTGGCGCTCGAGGACTGGCGCAAGATGGGCCGCAAGAGCGTGTGGTACAACTCCAAGTTCTACCGCGCGAACCTGCTGATGGACGGCAAGCGCCTCTATTTCCGCGACATCCACAAGATGAGCGACACGTACGAGGAGCCGTTCCTCACGAAAGTCTGCACGGGCTGGCAGGCGCTCTATTATACGCCGCCGGTGGTGGACGAGTTCCTCTTCAAGGACAAGACCCATTCGGGCGTCATGGCGTTCGACGGCGAGTTCGCCTCGCTCGAGGTGGCGACGCCGGACGAAGAGACGCTCGTGGCGACCGCGACGCGTACGGATGGCTCGAAAGCCGAGATCAGCCTCACCCGCGGCTCGATTTTCGTGCGCGGTGCCGTCCTCACCTACGAAGGTCGGTTCGATTTCGTGCGGGCGATCCAGCAGGTGGGCGACGCACTTTCGTTCTTCTTCATCAACTACGACTACAAGGTCAAGTTCGATGCGGTGTATGAACCCAACATGAAGGGCTATGTGCTCAAGCCGTTGAAGGGCGTCATCGCGCTCGACTTTGGACGCTATGTCGAATGATTTTCAAGCGGGAGCCGGTGATGATCCGCTTCCGCGGCGGCCATGCGATCGCCACTGCGCTGTTTATCGACTAGGAAAGGTATGATCCGATGACTGTTCAACTGAGTCGACGTTCATTTCTCGGAAGCTTGGGCGCACTGGCTTTGCCGACCCTCGTCCCCGGCTCCGCCCTCGGGCTCAATGGCGCCGTTGCACCGTCCAACCGCCTTGTGATGGGCGGCATCGGTCTCGGCAACCGTGGCAGGGGCGTGCTCGGCAGCTGGGGCCTTCCCGAGAAGGACATCCAGTTCGTCGCCATCTGCGACGTGCGCAAGGACCGCCGCGAAGGCGTCAAGAACATGGTGGACAACCACTATGGCAACAAGGACTGCGCAGCCTACATCGACGTGCGTGAACTCCTTGCGCGCAAGGACATCGACTGCGTCTACATTGCGACGGGCGACCGGTGGCATGCGCCGATGTCCGTACTCGCGATGCGCGCCGGCAAGGACGTGTACTGCGAGAAACCGTCCGCAATGACCGTGCGCGAAGGCCAGGCCGTCGTCGCGACGGCGCGCAAGTACGCACGCGTCTATCAGGCGGGGCTGCAGCGCCTGAGCGAACCGAACTTCATCGTGTGCAACGAGCTCGTGCGTCTCGGCCGTCTCGGCGAAGTGAAGAAGGTCTACGCGCATCTCTACTTCGGCACGCCGCTCTATCTGCAGCGCACATGGCTGCCGGCACAGCCCGAGCCGCCGAAGGATGTCGTCGACTGGGACAAATGGCTGGGGCCGTGCGCGTGGCGTCCGTACAACGCGGAGTACCTCAGCCGCTGGCCGCACTTCTACGACTTCGGCACGAGCATCATCGGCGACTGGTGTTCGCATACGTATGCGCAGTGCCACGACGCGCTTGGCATGGAGACGACCTCGCCTGTCTACTATCCGTGCATGCACATGGCGGAGCCGAACGGAATGGCGCTCCGTTTCGCGAACGGACAGGAAATGATCGCCGAACAGCGCGGCTGGCGCGGGACGTGCGGCGTTCGCTACGTCGGCAGCGAAGGGTGGGTGTCGTGTGCGGATGGCTATACGCGGCCGGACGTGTCGCGTCCGTCGCTCCTCGCGGACTACAACAAGATCCTCTCCGACTACTGCCTGCGCACGGGCTACTCGACCGAGAACCACATGCGCCAGTTCTTCAACTCGGTGAAGACGCGTCAGAAGACGGTGGCGAACCCGGTGCTCATGCACCGGTCGATGACGTCCACGCATTGCGCGAACATCGCGCAGTGGCTCGGCCGCGACATGCGCTGGGATCCCGTGAAGGAGCAGTTCATCGACGATCCCGAAGCGAACCGCATGCTCGCGCGCACCCCGCGCCCCGGCTGGGAAATCATTTAAGGGCCGGGCGTGGCTGAACGGGGACCGCTTGGGGAAAGTGAATAGTGAATAGTGAATGGTGAATGGTGAAGAGTGAAGAGTGAAGAGTGAAGAGCGAAGAGTGAAGGGGGGGGCATGCGTTGCTCCGGGAACAGGAACAACGAAGAACTTTATGAAGGCAAGCAACAAAATGAAATTTGAAATCTTCAATTTGAAATGCGCCGTTGCGGCGTGGGTGCTTGTGGCCGGAGCGGCCGACGCGGGCCTCGAAAGCGAACGCGCCTATCGGATGAACGAGGCGCAGCTGATCGAGATCGTCCAGAAGGGCGACTCGAACGACCGCGTGACGGCGTGCCAGGAGCTGACGCATCGCGGCGGACCGGCCAGCGTGCCGGCGCTCGCGGCCCTGCTCGCCAACGACAGCCGGCTTGTCGAGTTCCATGCGGCGCTCTACGGGCTGCAGAACATCCCCGGTCCCGCGGCCGATGCGGCGCTCGCGGCGGCGGAGAAGAAGGTGTCGGGTCCGCGGCTCGACGCCATTCGCCATGCACGCGCGGTGCGGGTGAACCCGGTGCCCGACGGCTATGCGGGCGCGACGGAGGCGCTGACGGCATTCCCGCCGAAGACGCCGGTGCAGCAGGGCAATCTGACGGTGCTGCCGGCGTTGATCAAGGGCGCTTGCGGCAGCGGGGCGGACGCCTCGCTCGCGCGCCGTCAGCTCGTGGCGTTTCCGAACGCCGCGGCCGATGCCGTGCTCCTGAAGCGTGTGACCGAAGGGGCCGACGCGAAGGAGGCGCGGCTTGCGGCGGACGTTCTCGGCGAACGCCGGGCGCGCAGCGCGCTCGCCCCGCTCGTCGCGTTCGCACGCAAGACGCCGGATGCGCGCCGGCGCGCGGACGTCTTCAAGGCGCTTGCCTCGTTGTGCGATGCGAAGCAGGATCTTCCGCTGCTCCTGGATCTTCTGGCGGCGTATCCGGAAGAGGAGCGTCTTTCGGGTTCGATCATCCGCGCGGCCGTGCGCGAGTTCCTGCCCGAGCAGAAGCCGGTGAAGGTGCTGGAGGCGAAGTTCGGCAACTTCGAGCGGAACCACGTTGCGGATGTGAAGCTCATGGTCGATGCGCTCGTCGAGGCGGGGTCGCGCGAGATCATGGCGGGCTGCCGCCTGGTCGGACGCGGCGGTTTCCCGGGCGATCCCGCGCCGGGGCAGACGAAGGAGCTGCGCATCGCCTACACGCTCGGCGACGGTCTCGTCCGCCGTGCGACCGTGCCCGAGAACGAGATGCTCGTCTTCGGCGCGCTGACGCTGCCCGAGTCGGTTGCCGCGCCCCTCGTGACGGCATGGACGAAAGCCGAAGGGGCGAACCGTGCGGCGCTGAAACGCATCATTGCGGCGCTTGCGCGGCGCGGACAGGTGCCGGGTTCGGATGCCGTGCTGTTCCGTCCGCTTCTCGGCAACGACCTGGCCGACTGGAAGCAGGACGGCGACTTCTTCGCGATGCGCGACGGCGTGCTCACGGCCGAGTCGACGCCCGACAAGCCGTGCACGCAGAGCCGCTATCTTGTCTACGCGAAGGAACAATTCACCGACTTCGAACTGCGCGGCGAGTTCCGTTTGAGCGCGTCTGCCAATTCCGGCATCCAGCTGCGCAGTACGGACGACCTGCTCGTCGACAGCGGCTACCAGGCCGACATGGACGGTGCCGGCCGCTACGTCGGCTACATCTTCCACACGAAGCAGTTCCTGGTGGGCGAGCGCGGCGCCGATGTGGCGCTCGGAACGGACGGACGCAAGACGGTGCGGCCGTTCGCAGACGGCAAGGAGCTGCAGAAGCTCTACAAGCCGAACGCCTGGAACGACATCCGCGTCATCGTGAAGGACCGTGCGCTGGCCGTGTGGATCAACGGCGTGCGGACGGCGGCGGTGATCGACGCGCGCGCAGACTTCCTGCCGAAGCAGGGCTACATCTCCCTCCAGATGCATCAGGGCGCGCCGATGAAGATCGAGTTCCGCGACCTGCGCGTGCGGACCGACGAAGTTGCGCTCGACGGCAATCTCGGCGCCGCGCTCGAGAAGCAGCTGGCCGATCTTCAACGCGGCGACGCGCCGTCCTTCGTCGGTGCCAGCTGGGTGTGGCATCCGAAGGGGCAGCATGATGGCGCGAAGCCGGTCTTCCGTGCGGACCTCGACTTGCCGGAGGGCGAGATCGAGAAGGGCGGGCTCATCTTCTCCTGCGACGACGGCGCGGTCTTCTCGATCAACGGGAAGGAAGTCGCCTCGCAGACGAACGGCCAGCTCTGGTACACGCCGACAACGGCCTTTGGCGACAAGCTGAACCTCAGGGCAGGGCGCAATCAGATCGAAGTCGACGCCTTCAACAATGGGAGCGTGGCCGGATTCATTGCCGTGATCGAAGTCGTCTACAAGGACGGACGCATCCTCCGCTTCCCGACGGGCGCGCGCGGGTGGACGGCGGCGCTGGACGGCAAGACGTTCGAGCCGGTCGCGGTGATCGGTCCGTACGGCTGCCCGCCCTATGGGGAGTTCAAGTGATGAGGTAATCGGTCAGACAAGGACGGATGGACGCCTATGTTTCCGCGTAAGATGAGATTGTGCACGGTGTTCGGGATTCCTTTGTATCTCGACTTCTCGCTGATTGTCCTGCTGTTCTTCTTCACGATGGGCGGCGGCGGCATCATGAGCGGCTTGGCGGGCGCGGTGCTGCTGCTCCTGTCGATCACGGCCCATGAGCTGGGGCACGCCTTGACGGCCCGCGGCTTCGGCTACGAGACGAACGACATTACCCTGTCGTTGCTGGGGGGATGCGCTTCGCTGATCGCGCTGCCGCGCAAGGCGTCCCAGGAGTTTCTCACGGCGTTGGCCGGGCCGCTCGTCAGCTTTGCGCTCGCTTCGCTGGCATTTGGATCGCTCGTGTTCTTCACCACGGGCAGCGTATGGAACGAGATGCTGTACAGCATCTCGTCCTGGCTGTTCGCCATTCCGAATCTTCTCTTCGGCGCGAACTGGCATCTCGGCGAGCCGAATCTCCGCTATGCGCAGCTGGGTTGGATGTCGCCGGAGGGCGTCCATTGGATTGTCGATCTCCTCTACATGACGGGTGCACTGAATCTCATGCTGGGCTTTTTCAATCTGCTGCCGGGGTTCCCGCTGGACGGCGGACGGATCTTCCGCAGCGTGATGCGCCTCTTCATGAGCCGTCCGCGCGCGACCTTTGTCGCGATGGTCGTTGGCCGTGTCGTTGCCGTGTTTTTTGTGCTGAAAGGCGCGAGCGGGGCCGGGCTGCCAGGCTTGTTCATCGTCTTGGGGCTTGGCGGTGCCGTATTCGCATTGACCCGCTTCCGGGGAAATCTGATGGACTGGCTGCGGCGTGTGCGGCCTTCCGCCGGGGTGATGGCGGGCGTCAACATCGTCCTCATCGTCGTTCTCTTCCAGTTGATGAAGTATCTCGGCTCGGGCAGCATCATGATGTTTCTCATCGCCTGGATGATCTGGAAGGTGGGCTATCGCGAATACCAGATGGCGCTCGTTGAAGAGGGATGGGGGAATTGGGATTACTCGGCGCGCGTCTCGCCACCACCCTATGGGGGCGAGTCGTCGCGTTCGGAAATCAGGAAGGACCGTCAATGAAAGCTTTGAATGTCAAACCGGCCGGGAGCTGCCTGTGGGATGCGGCGAGCCTCGGGGAAATCATGCTGCGGCTCGATCCGGGCGACGGACGCATCCACTGTGCGCGGTCGTTCAACGTGTGGGAGGGCGGCGGCGAATACAACGTCGTGCGCGGCCTTCGCCGCTGTTTCGGGTTGAAGACGACGGCGGTGACGGCGTTTGCGGACAACCCGGTCGGCCGTCTCGTCGAGGATTTCATGCTGCAGGGCGGCGTGGACGTGAGCCATGTGAAGTGGGTGCCGTTCGACGGCATCGGCCGTACCGTGCGCAACGGACTCAACTTCGTCGAGCGCGGCTTCGGCTGCCGCGGGGCGCGTTCGTGTTCCGACCGCGGGCTGACGGCCGTCTCCCGGCTCAAGCCCGGCGACATCGATTGGGACGGGCTGTTCGGCCGTGAAGGCGTGCGCTGGTTCCACACGGGCGGCATCTTCGCCGCGCTGTCCGAGACGACCGCCGAAGTGGCGATCGAGGCGCTGAAGGCCGCGAAGAAGCATGGCACGGTGACGAGCTACGACCTCAACTACCGTGCGTCGCTCTGGAAGTCGATCGGCGGACAGGCCCGCGCCCAGGAGGTGAACCGCGAAATCGCCAAGTATGTCGACGTGATGATCGGCAACGAGGAAGACTTCACCGCGGCGCTCGGCATCACCGTCGAGGGCGTGGACGCCAACCTCACGACGCTGCCGACCGAAGGCTTCTCGAAGATGATCGAGAAGGCGGTGGCGCGCTATCCGAACTTCAAGGCCGTGGCGACGACGCTGCGCAGCGTGAAGAGCGCGACGGTGAACGACTGGCGCGCGCTCTGCTGGTACAAGGGCGGGCTGCACGCGAGCGTGGAGCGTCCGAACCTCGAAATCTACGACCGCGTCGGCGGCGGCGACTCGTTTGCGAGCGGACTCATCTACGGCTTCCTCACGTTTGACGACGCGCAGCTGGCGGTCGAGTACGGCGCGGCGCACGGGGCGCTCGCGATGACGACGCCGGGCGACACGTCGATGGCGACGAAAGCCGACGTCGAGAAGCTCGTCGGCGGCGGCTCGGCCCGCGTCGACCGGTAAACAGCCCATGCCGTCCCGCGATCTCAAGCTCTACCTCTTTCTCGTCTGCATCCCTGCGGTCGTGTTGACAGGGGCCGGCCTGCTCCAGCTTCATAAGATCGCGGAGACGCGGCAGGCGGCCACCGTCGTCGCACGCGAAGGCGTGCTCGAACGGATCCATGCGCGGCTGCGCGAGGCGTTCTTCGATGACGAGGGGAAGACGGACGAGGCGCTTTCGCTTGAGGCGCGCTGCGCGGCGCTACGGGATGTTCTGGCAGCTGCTCCTGACGTGCGGCCGCCGACGGGCGTCTTCGTGTGGAAGCCGAAGACGGGCTTCGTCTGTGCGCAGGACCTGCCGGACGAGGTGCGATCCGCCATTGCCGGCTTCAAGTCGATTGGCGACTGGGATCCCGTGGGAAAAAACAGCAAGAAGCCGCCGATGGCGGGCTTGCGCCTCTGTGCGGACCGGCCGGTCGTCTGGGTGCGCGACGGCAAGCGCAACGGCAGCGTCTGCGGTGTCGCGTTTGCGGAAGATCCCGTCGAGCCCGACTTCCTGGCACGGGCCCTGTGGCCGGTCGGTCTCGTCCTCGGCCTGCTGCTGGCCGGCGTCCTTTCCGCCGGCACCGTGCTGCTCGTGCGTGCCGCGGCGAAGGCGCGCACGGACGATCTCACGAAGACGACGTTCCTCTCCAACGCGTCGCATGAACTCAAGACGCCGCTTGCGGGCATCGGCGTATGGGCGGATCTGCTGAGGGGCGGGCGCCTCCCCGCGGCGAAGCAGGCGCATGCCTATGATGTCATCGCGTCCGAAAACGCGCGCATGCTGCGGCTCGTGGAGAATCTGCTCGACTTCTCGCGGCTTGAGCAGGGGCGTCGCCGCTACCATCCGCGTGCGCTCGATCTCGCCGTGTTGGCGGCGGACGTCGTGGATCTCGTGCGCGGCGATTTCGCGGAGCATGGCATCACGCTGAAGGCGGACGAGGACGTGACGGCCTGGGCGGACGCCGATGCGACGAAGCAGATACTCGTCAACCTTCTCGGCAATGCGGCGAAATATGCGGCGGCGGGCGGTCCGGTCGAGGTCGTCGTCTCGCAGGAAGAGTCGCGCGTGCGCGTGGCCGTGCTCGACCGGGGGCCGGGAATGTCCGACGAGGCGCGGGCACATGCCTTCGAACGTTTCTGGCGTGCGGATACGGATCTCACGGCGGCCACAGGCGGTCTGGGCCTCGGGCTCTCGATTTCCGATGCGCTCGCCAAGGACATGGACGGCCGTCTCTCCGTCGCGGCGCGGGAGGGCGGCGGTTGCGTCTTCGTACTGGAACTCCCCCACGCTTCAAACTCCTCATTGCAATAAAGCCCCACCTTTGTTATAATTCCCGTAGAGCCGCGTTCGGGGTTGGTTCCGGCGGCATGTCGTGGCGATAATAAAGGAGGAAAGTTTATGAAAAAACTGCTGCTGGTGTCGTGGGGACTGCTCGTCGGCGGGTCCGTTCAGGCCATACCCTATCCCATCGCCGTGCCGGCCTGGCCGGCGCAGATCGACCTCGTCGGGGGAACTGCGACCGAGCTCGTGGCGAACGGCGGGTTCGAGGAGAACACGGTCATGGCGGGTCGCGCCGACTATTCCTATTGGCGCCAGGGCGCGTCCACGGCGAACTGGATGGGACCGACGGAGAACATTGCGGACTTCGGTGCCGGAATCCAGAAGAACGTGGGTGACCATCCCTGGTGCGACTACATCTGCACGGGCGCGCACTGCGTGTTCATCCAGAAGGGCGGCGCGGTGTGGCAGACGGTGACGATTCCCAAGGACGGCTTCTATCGCCTGACGCTCAACTATGCGGCGCGGCCCAAATACGCCGGCCATGAGATTACCGCCTATCTCGACGACCGGTCGCTGGGAGGCGTGATGACGACGTCGTCGCGGTGGCGGATGCTGGAAGTCGTGTTCCGTGCGGCGGCGGGCGAGCACGTGCTGAAGATCCAGGGCACGGATCCGGGTGCGGACAAGGCGACGACCATCGACCAGGTTTCGCTCAAGGCCGCGCGTCTGCCCGTCATCGGCAATTTCGTGGCCAATCCCGACTTTGAAACGGGAACGGAGCTGGCCGGCGGCTGGAAGTATTTCCAGACGGAGACGACGGTGAATTACGACCAGGCGTCCTATGCGACGACGTCCGCGTGGGAGGCGGCCGGCGATGCGGGCATCACGATGGACGGCGACCGGACCTGGGCCGAGAGCACGTTCGGCACGGCGGCCTTGTTCCTGCAGCGAAACGCGTCGGCGTCGCAGACGATCACGCTGCCGGCCGACGGCACGTACCGCCTCGCGTTCCGCGCGGCGGGCCGCCTCAGCCATACGGGCCACACGGTGCAGGCGCAGATCGACGGCGTGACGATTGGCGAGGTCTATACCGACGGTCTCGACTGGCAGGTGTTCGAGACGGACTTCACAGCCACGGCGGGCGAGCATCGCCTATCGATGGTGGGCGTTCAGAACGGCGATCTGGACACGTCCAGCGCCGTGGACGACATTGTCGTGGCGCTCGCCGACGTCGTGACCGATGGCATGGCGCACGTCGACACGCTGGCGCGCGGCATTGAATACGGTCCAGACGATTTGTCCGCGCTGACGATCGTCGCCGACGCCGATGTCGAGCAGTCGTTCGACCTCGGAGCCTTCGCGGGGACGGTGACGGTCGAGAATACGACACCGGGCACGGTCATCGCGTTCCCCGCGACGCTGTCGTCTGCCAGTCTGCTGCTGAAGAGCCCGGCAACGCTCAAGCTTTCGCTGGGCACGATCGCCGGCACCCAGCCCGTGCTGAATGCGATTACGGAACTGCCGGCTTCGGGCGAGATTCCGATCCAGCTGCTGTGCACGGCGGACTCGGAAATCGGCACCTACGTGCTCGCGACGTCCCCGTTGGCGGCCGAACTCGCGACGCGCCTCGTACCGACCGTCAGCGGCGGCGCCGGCCGTCTCGACCTGTTCGACGGCAGGCTGGTGCTTGTCTTGCAGGCTTTCCAGTACATGTTGTGGCGGGGCACCGCGCACGATACCTGGAGCTCTTCGGCCTGGTTGCTGAACGGAACGGGCGAACCGACGTCGTTCGTGGACGGCATGCAGGCGATGTTCGACGGCGAGGCTCAGCTCCAGACGGTGTGGGTGGACCAGGACGTGCAGGTGCGCGGTCTGACCCTGACGGACGGCAGCTACACGTTTGCGGGCCAGGGCAAGATCTCCACGCCGTCGGTGACGCAGGACGGCGCGGGCACGTTTACGACGCTGGCCGCCGGATTCAAGGACGTGACGGCCTTCGCCGTCAACGCCGGCACGATGAGGCTCGGCGCGGATGCGACGACGGGCGCGGCGGGTGCCCCGGGCAGCACGGTGACGGTGAAGAACGGCGCGCGGTTCGATCTGAACTATGCGTTGGAAGACGGCAACGTCGGCAATACGGCACCGGGCCAGGCCCGTTCGGCGATTACGCAGCTGGCGACGTTCAACATCGAGGGGGCGGGGCCGGACGGCAACGGGGCGCTCTACAACAGCTACGCGGCGTCCAACTGGGGCTTCCACCTCGGTGAAGTCGTGATGACAGGCGACGCGACAATCGGTTCGCTCGGCCGCATTGACTTGCGGCCGAGCGTCGACCTGGGTCGCGGACGCGCGACGCTGACGGGTACGGACGACATGACGCTCACGCTGAAGACATCCGAACCGACTGGTGAAATGGGCTTCAACTGCATTGACGCCGATCTCTCCGTGGGCCGTATCGACCTGCCGCCGGAAGGTTCGCTCGTCTTCGAGAACGGGTGCAACGTCACGGTGCCGAACGGCATCCACCTGCTGGGCGGCCGCCTCGGCTTCTGGGGGTCGGCGACTCCGGGTGTGCACGCCGAGGTTTTCGTCGACCAGGATTCGGTCACGTTCGGCAGCGGCACCTCGTACATCCGCGCACCGGTGACGGTGGCTGAGAATGTGACCTGGACGCACGTGTCGGGCAATCTGTTCCAGGAAACTGCCGCGGTGACGAACAACGGCACGATTCGGGTGAAGGGCGGCGTTTTCGACCTGCGCCCGACGGAGTATGTCGGCGCCGAAGGCACGACCATCGAGCTCGAAACGGGCGACCTGCGCGTCTTCCCGTATGGCGTTCAAGGACAGGTGACGGTGAACCAGGCGGACGGTACCTCGCACTTCAACAACTGGGCCGACTGGTCGCAGGCCGGATTCACGCTCAACATGGCGAAGGGCAGGCTGTATTGGGGGTCAGGCGATTCGACGCCGCCGGTTGTGGATTTCGACCGCATCGACTTCCATGTGGAGGGCGGCGAGGTCATCTTCGACACCCAGGAGAGCTACGTCATCCCCGATACCTTCAGCGGAACGGCCTTCTCCATGGTGTCCTTCCACGCTTCACAACCTGGAAACGTCTATACAATGGGCGACTTCGCGTGGACGATTCCGAATCTGCGCCTGGGCGCCAATGCCCGCTACGGCATCTTGGACCTCGAGCCGGGCGCGGAATTGACGGTGGCCGATCTCCGCCTGGGCTGCTACAACGCGTCGCCGGCGAGTACGCGGCTGACGGTCAAGACGGGGTCGACCCTGCTCGCGACGAATGTCGTGAAGATCGGCGAGTGGAGCGGCTCGTCGACGGCGACGCACGAGCTGCTCGTCGCAGGTGGCGAGTTCACGTCGACCGCACCGGTGGAGGTGGGCTTCGACAGTCCGTTCGCCTATCTGACGATCAAGGACGGCGTGGTCGACGTGCCGAGCCTGAATCCGCGGTCGCGGCTCGACTACATGTCCGGCTTCGGCCAGGACACGCTCACGCACGAAGAAGTCGTGCGTCAGGAAGGCGGCCTCCTGAAGGTCGGCGACGGAGGTCTGAAGGACCTCGGCACGCCGAACAATACGCCCTCGCATGTCGAGCACAACCTGCCGAACTACGTGTTCCAGTCCGGCGAACTTCAGGCGAAGGCCTCGTTCGAGACGGGCTTCGGCGCGGCCGTGCTCTTCGGTACGAAGCCGACGGCGGCCGGCGAGGTGCCGTTCACGCTCAACGACGCCGGCCAGACCGTGACCTTCAAGACGGGGCTTGCCGGTGCGGCGAACGTGACGTTGGCGGGCGACGGCCTCTTCGTGAGCGATCCGGACCTCCAGGGCATTCCCGAAGGTACGTGGCACGTGAACAAGGCGTCCGCCGATCTGCGCGGTGCGTCGGGCTTTGCGGGGGGCCTCGAATTGGAGACGGGCGCCTATGCCCAGGTTGCGAACGTCACGACCAATCTCGTCGAGTTCGGTCTCTTCAACCTCCATACGAAGGATCTGGCGACGAACGACTTCTGGAACTGCCGCCTCCAGATGCTCAACACGGGCATGGAGCTGCTGCACAACTGGCGTCTGAACGGCCAGCGCGCCTACCACACCTACGCCTACCAGGGCGAGTTCTACGTGGCGCCGGACCAGGCGGGCCTGTGGTCCTTCGCCGGCAACTTCGACGACGAGATTTACCTTGAAATCGACGGCCAGCAGATTGTCTACGGAACGTCCTGGGAGCAGGTGAACAGAGGTTCCGCGACGCTCGCGGCCGGCTGGCATGCGTTCAAGGCGTATGGATTCGACGGCAGCGGCGAGGCGGGTCCGCAGTACCGCCAGAAGGAGTGGAATTCGACGACGACGGGTCTCGGTTTCCGCATCGGATCCGAGGGCGGTCTCGCCGCGGCGGACTACACGCGCTTCGACCCGGCGAACCTGCCGATGCGGCCGACGTCCAGCCTGCGTCTCCGCCGTGCGACGGGCAAGACGGCGGAAGACCTGATGACGAACGAGGAGTGGGACGAGTCGCGCATCACGTATGTCGCGCCGAACCGTCTGATGCCGCAGAATGTGCTGCGCGCGGCGCGCCAGGCGCTCACGAGCTCCTCGGGCTCGTTCCTCGTCGAACCTGAACGGGCCGGCACTTGGACGTTTACGGGTGGCTGCGACGACAACGTCGGCCTCGTCATCGACGGAACGGAGGTGCTGCGGACCACGGGTTGGCAGAACGTCCAGACGGGGTCGATCGAGCTGACGCCCGGCTGGCACACGGTGGACATCCGCACCTTTGACGGCACGGGCGGCTGGGGCGGCATGATTAACGACGCGAACGGCGTGCGCTGCGTGTTGAAGGTCCAGCTGCCGGGCATGGAAAGCGCCGACGAGGCAATTGCCTTCCAGAACCCGGCGTTCCGCTTCGCGCCGACGGCGGACGGGTCGGACGTGCGTCCTGGCTTGGGCGGCGTTTCGAAGATCGCGGCCGACGCCATCCTCGAGAATACGGGGACGGCGGTCTATCCGATCTACGGCACGGTGTCCGGTGCGGGCCAGCTGAGCGGCGCGTTCCGCTTCGTCGGCGAGGCGAACCGCCTCTCGGTGGCGGGTACGGGCACGTCCTCGAAGGTCGATGTCGTGACCTTCCAGAATCCCGACGCCCTCGCCCTCAAGGAACTGGGCGGCGTCAAGGCCGTCTTTGAAAACCGTCCGGCCAATCCGAAATACGTGCTGAGCGATGCGGCGCTGGGTCTGACGGACGAGCGGGCGATCACGCTTCCCGTGGATGTGCGCGACGCGGCGGGCAACGACTACTCGGAGAACTTCGCGGTGCGCGTGCAGGGCGGCCGCGTCGTGCTGACCAATTCGAAGGCTGTCGGCCTCTTCCTCATCATCAAGTGACGCGCGAGAACGGAAGCCGATGGGTGACGTGCGGAGGGCTCTACGCTCTCCGCACGTCGTTTTACCAGGGCCATTCCCTTTACCGGGTGGCTGATTGACGGGTATGCCGCTACAGATTAAACGTCGTCGTACACGATTTTCTACCACATCTTGATGATTTCCTGACATAAGCCCGTCAATCAGCCACCCAGCTTCCCTTTTACCAGGGCCATTCCCTTGCCTCTAACTTGAATGGTCACAAATCTCAATTGTTCACAAATGTCATCACTGTCACAAATGCAAATTGAGATTTGCAATTTGTGAACAATAGTGGCAATTGTGATTTGTGAACATTCAACTT
>CADCPA010000077.1 GCA_902803135.1 uncultured bacterium | reverse complement strand
TGGGGAGGCAGACTGCGGCGCGCGGCGCTGCGGCCAGCGCCCGCGCCGCAGGATGAGGGGCCCCAAGGCGCTCACCCGGCGAAGCGCCCACTTGCATTTGCATTTCACCGACCGATTACCTTGAAGTGCCGGGTGCGGCGAGATGAGGGCGTGGGCTATCTGAAGAAGATGACCGTGCTGCCGCCGACGAGGACGATGCGCCCATTCTTCAGCTTGGGTTTGAGAAAGTTGCTCGCCTTGCCGTCCACCACGACCTTCCAGCCGCTGAACGAAGCGCCGCCCGGCGCCGGCGTGACCTCAAGCGGAAGCTCATAGCCTTCCAGATTCGTGAGGTCGGCCGGAACGTTCACGAGGACGAGCGTGCCGCCGGCGGCCGTACGCAACGAGTTGATCGTGCCGGCGCCCTCCGTGCAGTCCACGCGCAGCGCACCGACCGCCGCCGCCGGGTCGTTGAGGTTCAGCGTGGCGCCGGAATCGACAGTCACCTCGCTTCCGTCCGGCAGGGCGGCGCGTCCCTGTGCCGCCGCCAGCGACGAGAACGTGAACGGATGCCCCGCGTTCATCGCCGTGTAGAGGCAGTACGGCTTCGCAATGTCCGCACGCTCGTCGAGCGTCGTCCAGTTCACGCCGTCCACGCTGCCTTCCACCTGCCAGTCGCATGGACTGCGTTCAAGCGCATCGTTGGCGGTCACGAAGAGATAGCCGCTGAGCGGCAGCGCGTCGGCTGCAAGGCGCATTGTCAGCACGCGGTAGTTGGCGGAGCTGCCGCCCATGTCGTTGTTGACGGCGCAGAGCTTGGTGTGCCTGTCGTCGTCGAAGAGCTTGTCCATGTCTTCGCTGCCGCTGCCGCCCGCCGCGTAGTTCGCGCCCTTGCAGAACGAACCGGGCGCGAGCGTGGCGGCCGCCGCGCCGTCGGCACCCTTCACGAGGCCGAGCGCCACGTTCTTTCCGGAAATGTCGAACACCATCAGCTCGGACAGCTGCAGGATGACGTTGCCCGACGTCTTCTTGAACGTGAAGCGCAGGAACTTGCCGTCGAACACAGGGGGCACGTCCGTCTCGAACTGATAGTTGACGCCGTTGTTGAATGGTTTGTACCGAATCGACGCGTCGCTGTATTTCGTCCGGTCGGTGAACGTGGTGTGCGGCGCCCAATGACGTTCGTCCAGCAGCTCCCATTCCATGCCGTTGCGGCTGCCCTCCAGCGTCCAGTCCGTCGGGCTGCGGCGCACGTAGTCGTTGGCGGTGATGAAGTTGTAGGCGGCGACCGGCTTCGCGTCGTCGGCAAGGCGCATCATGACGATGTGCCAGTTGCCGCGCTCGCCGTTCACCGCGTCGAGGCAGCACAGCTTCGTTGCGGTATCGCCGTCGAAGAGCTTCGCGTCGTTGTTGACGGCGTTGTCGCCCGAATAAAGATACACCTTGGGGCAGCTGAACGTTCCCGCCGCAAGCGCCGACGCCGCCGTCCCCACGGCCGCCGCCGTCAGCCCCAGGCTCTGGACTTTGCCGTCGGCGCTGTACAGCTGGAACTCGGACATCTGAAGCTTGAAGTTGGTGGCGGCATGTTTGACGTCCGAACCACCCGAGTCTCCGCCGTTCGAACGCTTGATCGTGAGGCGGAAGTACTTGCCGTCGAACGGACGCGGCAGCGGATTGGCCGGCTCGCCCACGTTGAGCGTGCCGCTCTTCACGTGGGTGACGCCCGAGTACGTCGGCTCGCCGAGGAGCGTCACCACCCCGCCCTTCGCCTCGAATCCGCCGGCGCCCGACACGCCGCCGCGCACGTAGCCGCCCGCACTTTCAAGCGTCGCGCCGTTCACGAGCTCGATCGCGCCCTTGTTCTCCATCGCGGCGGCCGACAGGCTCCCGCCGTCCACGCGCAACGTCGCGCCCGGCCCGACGGCGATGCGCGATTCAGGGCTGAACGCCCCCTTCACCGCGAACACCCCGGCCAGCGTCTTGCGCGCGCCAGCGGCCGTGAAGCCGCTCTGCACGTCGATGTCGGTCCACGTCGCGCCGCCGTCGTCGCTGCCCTGCAGCCGCCACGCCGTGGGGTCGCGCCTGTCGTAGTCGTTGGCCGTGTACCAGGCGTAGCCCGTGATGCGCTTCGGCGCGCCGTAGTCGATCCGCAGCCACGCGCGCTCGTGGTCCGCCTCCGGACGGTTCGGCAGAATGCGCCAGTCAAGCCACTTCGTGTCCACGGTGCCGTCCACGAGCAGCGACGGATTCTCGTTGGCGGGATAGGGAATGGCGTTGTCCTCCGCCGTCTCGTCGTAGCCGAGGCCCGCGTAGGGACGCGTCACGTCGTCCCCGTCGCACAGCAGCTTGAGCTCGGAGAGCTGCACCGCGTCCGCATCCGGCTTGCATCCCTCAAGCTTGAAGCGGTAGCTGCTGAACGCGACCGGCTTCACCGTCACCGTGCCCTCCGTGACCGCAAGCGTGCCGCCGAACGACGCGTCAAGGGAAAGCGTTCCCGCGCCCACCTTCTCGAGAACGGCGTCTCCCATCTTCACGTCCAACGAGCCGTCGGCTCCATCCGCGCCCACCACGAGACGGCCGTTGCCCGTCACCGTAATGTCGCCCGTCACGGTGTTCGTGATCGTGAGGCCGTTGAGATCGAGCACGCCGCGCGTGCCCGTCACGACGGTCGCGGGCGGCAGCGGCACGCCGAGCCGCAGCGTGGCGTCGTCCACCCGGGTTCCGCCCCTGTAGTCGAGCAGAAAGTCCGAAAGGTTCTTTGCGCCCAGCGTGAACACGGGCACGGGCGTCGTGCCGTGCACCTGCGTGCCGAAGACGTGAAATCCGCCGTCGCCGAACACATGCGTGTGGTTCTGGAGCATCGTCGCATTGTTCGTGCCGATGTTGACGTTCACGTCGCTGCCGGCGGTCGGGACGATCTCGAGGACGCCGTCCTGCCCGTTGGCGAACGTGTCGGTTCGCGTGTCGGTCGCGACGAACGTGCCGCCGGCGAAGGTGACGCGTCCGCGCGGGTCGTCGTTGCGCAAGATGCGCCTTGTCTTCAACACGGCTCCCGGACCCAGCACCAGCTCGTTCACGAGCGTCTCGCGGTCGCTGCCGTCCGTCAGGCAGTTCGCGCTCATCGCGGCGTAGTCCGGCGCCGAGACCGTCGCGTTCTCAATCGTCACCTTGCCCTTCACGGGCTGCCGCGTGCTGGGGTTGGCGCCGATTCGGATGTTGCCGGTCGATACGGTCGGCACGCCGGATATGAGCATCTCGCCGTCGCGTCCATCGTAGCCCACGCGCAGTTCGCCGGTCGTCGTGAACGCGCCGCCGCCGGAGACCGTCACCTTCGGCATCCCGCCGTCCGCGCCCTGCACCGAGAATGCGCCGGACTGCTTGTACGTGGCGGAGCCGGTGAAGGTGATCGCGTTGTCGGTCGCGTTCGTGCGGTCGCCGCTGAAGTTGAACGTGCCCGTGCCGGAGAGAACGAGCGGAAGC
>CADCPA010000076.1 GCA_902803135.1 uncultured bacterium | reverse complement strand
CGATGTCGACGGCGGGCACGCTGGATGAAGGTTTCCGTACGCCCCCGCGTACGGCGAAGCCGCACACGTGGTACCACATGATGAACGGCAACGTGACGAAGGAAGGCATCACGTGCGACTTCGAGGCGCTCGCCAAGGCGGGCATCGGCGGCGTGCAGATGTTCGACGCGGGCTGTGACGTGCCGGCGGGGCCGATGGACTTCAATTCGCCCGCGTGGTTCGACATGTTCGCGCATGCGCAGAAGGAGGCGAAACGCCTCGGGCTCGAAATCTGCATCCCCAACTGTTCGGGCTGGTCGAGCTCGGGCGGTCCGTGGAATCCGCCGGCGAACGGCATGAAGCGCGTCGTCTACACGGAAACGGCCGTGAAGGGTCCGACGACGTTCGCGGACGTGCTGCCGCGCGAGAAGAACGACAACGGCTTCTATGCGGACATCGCGGTGCTCGCGTATCCCACGCCGAAGCCGGGCGCGAAGATCAGCAATCTGGCCGAGAAGACGTTCGCCGAGCGCGGCATCACGCGTCGCGATACGACGCCGGTCGCGCCGGAGCAGACCGTCGCGAAGGACAAGACGGTCGAGCTCACGGCGAAGATGGGCAAGGACGGCCGGCTCGTGTGGGATGTGCCCGCGGGCGACTGGACGATCCTCCGCGTCGGCTACATCTGCAACGGCCGCTGCAACCATCCGGCGTCGGACCACGGCCGCGGTCTGGAAGTGGACAAGCTCTCGGCGTCCGCCATGGACTACCACTTCGAGCAGTACGTGGCGCGCCTCTGCCAGACGCTCGGCGTGCCGAAGGACAAGATCGCCGAGACGGGCTTCAACAACATCCTCGTCGACAGCTATGAAGTCGCCTCGCAGAACTGGACGCAGGACTTCGACAAGACGTTCGCCCGGCGCATGGGCTATTCGCTGATTCCCTACATGCCCGTGTTCGCGGGCCGCGTCGTCGGCAGCGTCGAGGAGAGCGAGCGTTTCCTCGAAGACTTCCGCCGCGTCGTGGCGGACCTCTTCGCCGAGAACTACGCCGGCCGTCTGACGGAACTCTGCCACCGGCATGGACTCCTCTGCTCGATCGAACCGTACGGCAACTGTCCGTCCGACGACCTGCAATACGGCCAGGATATCGACGTGCCGATGGCCGAATTCTGGTCCAACGCCGCGCGCGGCGACCATCACCAGGGCGACATCGGCAACTCGCGCCTTGCCGCCGCCCTCGCGCACGTGTGGGGCCGCCGCTATGCGGCCACCGAGAGCTTCACGGCCGATCCGGGCGCGGGCGGACGTTGGCGCACGACGCCGTTCTCCATCAAGAGCCAGGGCGACCGCGTGTACGCCGCCGGCATCAATCGCATCATCTACCACCGCTTCACGCACCAGCCGTGGGCGGGCGACAAGTATCTGCCGGGCATGACGATGGGCCGTTGGGGCATGCACCTCGACCGCACGCAGACCTGGTGGAAGTACGCGCCGTCGTGGTTCGACTACCAGAGCCGCTGCCAGTGGATGCTCCAGGAAGGCACGTTCGTGGCGGATGTCCTCTTCTGGTGCGGTGAAGATGTGCCGCAGGGCGGTGTGGACGATTCGCTGCCGGTGGGCTACGACAAGGACATCTGCGCGACCAAGGCGCTGATGGCGCTCACGGTGAAGGATGGCCGCGTCGTGGTGCCGGGCGGCGTCTCGTACGCGCTCCTCGCCCTGCCGCAGAAGGAGACGATGAGTCCCGCGTGCCTGAAGAAGATCGGCGAGCTCATCGACGCCGGCGCCAAGGTGTGCGGTGTGAAGAAACCGGTCCGAGCCCCGGGGCTCCGCGGCTGGCCGCAGGCCGACCAGGACGTCAAGGCCCTCGCCGACGCCGTGTGGGCGAAGGGCGTGATGGCGAAGAATCCGGGCGACGCGCTCAAGGCGCTCGGCATCGAGCCGGACTTCACGAGCACGGAGCCGGATCCGTCTCGGGGCGCGGTGTCCATCCACCGCCGCGACGCATCGGCCGACTGGTACTTCGTGGCGCTCGACAACGAAGCGCCCAGGAAATTCGAGGCGTCGTTCCGCCTGACGGGCCGCGTGCCGGAGATCTGGGATGCCGAGACGGGGGCGATCGCCGAGGCGAAGGTGTGGCGGACCGGGAAAGGCCGTACGACGGTGATGCTCGAGTTCCCGCCCAGCGGGTCCGCGTTCGTCGTCTTCCGCCGTGCGTCCGCCAACCGCCATCTCGTGTCCGCCGCCGCGGACGTGAAGGTGCGGCCGGAGTACACGGTGCCGAAGAAGGCCCACACGCTTGAAATCAAGAAGGCCGAATACGGCGTCTTCAATGGCGGCCGCCGCGACTGCGCCCGGGTTTCCGATTTCGTGAAGCCCGGCAGGCCCGTGGGCGTGAACAATGTCGATCTGGGCGGCGACCCCGTGCCCAACAAGGTCAAGGCGTTCGAGGCCATCTACTGGCTCAACGGCAAGCGCTGCCGCGACCTCGCGCAGGAAAACAGCCGCTATACGCTGCCGGCGGGCGCGAAGCTCGAAGGCGCGTGGTACGGCCTCATCGACCCCACCTGGGAACCGCCGAAGGAATCGCCCATCATCGACGTCACGGCCAAGGTGGCGGCTGCGGTGGAGAACGGCGAGATCAATCTGCGGATCGAGAACGACGAGCTGGCGGGCCGCGATCCGCTTTTCCTGGTGCCGAAGGAATTCCGCGTGACGTACGTCTACGACGGGGAGGAGGTGTCGTCGAGGTACGGCGAACACAGCGTCTTCGCGCTGCCCGAGGCGCGCGAGAAGCCGCAGCCCGCGCCGACGTGGGAGCTCACGAAGGACGGCGGCGTGCTGGCGTGGCAGCCGCTCACGGCGAAACTCGTCTGGAGCGACGGGGCGCAGCAGACGGTGTCGGCGAATCCGCCCGCATCCGTGCTCGTGACGGGCGCGTGGGACGTCGCGTTCCCGGCGGGGTGGTCCGCCCCGGCGTCGGTCACGTTCAACTCGCTGATGCCCTGGAACGAGCACTCCGACACGGGCGTGAAGTACTTCTCCGGCACGGCGACGTACACGAAGAAGGTCGCGGCGGCGTCCGTCAAGCCCCTGCTGGCGAATGGCGGCCGCGTGATGCTCGACCTCGGCACGGTGAAGAACTTCGCCGAAGTGACGGTCAACGGCACGAAGTATCCCGTGCTCTGGAAGCCGCCGTTCCGCGTGGACGTGACGGACGCCGTGGCGAACGCGGCCGAAATCGACGTTGAAGTCAAGGTCACGAACCTCTGGCCGAACCGCCTCATCGGCGACGACCGTCTGTACGCGGACGACTGCGAGTGGAACGGCAAGAGCCACAAGGGCAAGAAGGAATTCGGCGTCAAGCGCATTCCGGACTGGGTGAAGGAAGGCCAGCCGTCCCCGACGGGGCGCCACACCTTCACGACGTGGAAGCACTGGTCCAAGGAAGACCCGCTGCAGAACTCGGGTCTTCTGGGACCGGTGCAGTTCCGCGGCGGCGTGGTGGCGAAATAGGTTGAGAAAATGAATTATCTGGAAATGGTCGAACAGGCGCTCGACCGGATGCTGCCGGCGGTCGCGGACCGTCCGGCGGCGCTGAGCGCCGCGATGCGCTGGGCGGTCGAAGGGGGCGGAAAGCGGATTCGTCCGCAGATCTGCCTCGCGGCCGCCGTCGCCGTGGGCGGCATGGCCGAAGACGCCCTGATGCCCGCGTGCGGCATCGAGCTGCTCCATGCCTATACGCTCGTCCACGACGACCTGCCGGCGATGGACAACGACACCGAACGGCGCGGCAAGGCGACGGTCTGGACGAAGTTCGGCGAGGCGAATGCGATTCTCGCGGGCGACGCCCTGCAGGCGCTCGCCTTCGAGACTGCGGCGCGTGCGCCGCGCAACGTCGCCGCCATCATCGGCGAACTGGGCCGGCGCGGCGTCGGCGTCGTGGCGGGCCAGGTCGAAGACCTGGTGCTCGATCGCAGCCGTGCGACGGGCGACACCGCCGCGGTGTCCGCGGCGGTCGACTACGTCTACGAGCACAAGACGGCCGATCTCTTCATGGCGGCGGCCTGCATGGGCGCGTGGGCCGGCGGCGGAACGCCCGAACAGGTCGAGCAGCTGCGCGTGTTCGCCCTCAACCTCGGCCTTGCGTTCCAGTACGAGGACGATCTGCTCGACGGCGACTCCCCCTATTCGCAGGAGGAGACCGGGCGCCGCGTGCGCGAATCGACCAACGCGGCCGTCGCCGCACTCGCGGGTCTGCCGGGCGACACGACATTCCTGGCGGCCCTGTCGAAGCGCCTCGTTGGACGGAAAGTGTAATTTTTTGCTTTCCTACTTGACCTTTCGTCAAATATTTGCTTTAATACGCACTTCAACGCGGAGTCGGCTGACAAAGTCGGTTCCCCGCACGTGAAGGGTTTCACCTGTGAAATTCGGACAAATCCTCTGAAAAGAGGCACAAAGCCACAGAAAAAGGATACACAGATGCTGCAGAAAAGCACGCGTCCCGCGAACCCCGGCGACAACCGCAAGTGGTTCATCGTGGACGCCAAGGACCAGGTTCTCGGCCGCCTCGCGGTCGTGATTGCCAACAAGCTCCGCGCCAAGGATACGCCTGCGTTCGACCCGTCGGTCGATGCCGGTGCCTTCGTGATCGTGACCAACGCCGCTCAGGTCAAGCTGACGGGCAAGAAGGAAGAGCAGAAGGACTATCAGCGTTATTCCGGCTATCGGAACGGCCTGAAGCACTTCACGGCCGCCGAGATGCGCGCGTCGCATCCGGAGCGCATGATCATGGAAGCCGTTTGGGGCATGCTCCCGAAGAACACCATCGCGCGCAAGATGATGACGCGCGTCAAGGTTTTCGCCGGTGAAGCCGACAAGGGTATGCTCGCGGCTCAGAAGCCCGAGACGATCACGCTCTAAGGAGATTACGAGAAATGGCTACGAAGAAGGTTATTTCCGCCGGTACCGGCCGTCGCAAGACCGCCTGCGCGCGCGTCATGCTCGTTC
Organism: uncultured bacterium; assembly: GCA_902803135.1. Classification (GTDB taxonomy): domain Bacteria; phylum Verrucomicrobiota; class Kiritimatiellia; order RFP12; family UBA1067; genus RUG572. The sequence goes on along the minus strand of CADCPA010000076.1, from coordinate 5,149 downwards.
CCGGTGAAGGCAAGTGGACCGTCAACAAGGTCGCTCTCGAAGAGTACATCACCTCCGAAGCGCTCCGTTCCTATCTCAAGCAGCCCGTCGCGATCAGCGGTTTCGACCTCTCCAAGGTCGACGTCGTGGTGTTCGCCAAGGGCGGCGGCTGCTCCGGCCAGGCCGGTGCCATCCGTCACGGTCTCGCCCGCGCCATCGAGGCGGCGGGTGCGAAGGTCACGATTCCGGCCGCCAACGGCACGCCTGAGCATGAAGAGTCCGAATACCGTGCGGCGCTCAAGAAGAACGGCTGCCTGACCCGTGACAGTCGCATGAAGGAGCGCAAGAAACCCGGTCAGCCCGGCGCTCGCAAGCGCTTCCAGTTCTCGAAGCGTTAATCGCAACAGGTCGGCGGTCCGTTTTTCGGACCGCCGCAGAACGACGGGCCGCCGCGGGGGACGTTATCGCCTTCCACGCGCGGCCCTTGGTTTCAAGGAAACAAAATGGCATTTGGATTTTTAAAGAAGCTGGTGTCGGTTTTCACCGGCAAGAAGCCGGCCGCGCAGAAGGGTGGCGGCAAGGGCGCACAGCAGCCGAAGAAGGTCGGCGGGAACGGCCGGAACAAGCGCGGCAAGCGCGGCCGTCACGGCGTCGGCAAGGAGAACGGCGAACAGGGGTCGCGTTCCCAGCAGCAGCCGAAGAACGGTACCCGCGATCCGTCGCAGCCGCGCCGCGATCCGCAGGTGCGCCGCGATCCGCCGCCGCGGGGCGAGCGCCGTCCGCCGGATGGTCCGGGCCAGAATCGCCGCCCGCAGACGCGCCGCGACGACCGTCGCCGCGAAGGGCGCGATGCGTCGCGCCGGGGGCCGAAGCCCGTCAATACGGCCGCGAACGAGATGCGTCCGGGCGGCGTCGTGAGTGCCGAGGAGATGGAGAGGCGCAAGGCCGCGCATGCGGCGTGGGATCCCGCGTCGTTCGTCGTTCCCGAACAGGAAGGCAAGAAGCGGTTCCATGATTTCGATCTTCCGAGCGAGGTGATGCACGGCATCGCCGACTTGGGCTTCCAGTACTGCACGGAGATCCAGGCGCTTTCGCTCCAGAACGCGCTGGACGGCAAGAACGTCGCGGGCAAGGCCCAGACGGGCAGCGGCAAGACGGCCGCGTTCCTCGTGGCGATTCTCACGCGCTACCTCCGCACGCCGGAAAGCCGTGCGCAGAAGGGGGGCTGCCCGCGGGCGCTTGTGATCGCGCCGACGCGCGAGCTGGTCATCCAGATCTGCAAAGACGCCGATGCGATCGGCAAGTATTGCGGTCTCCGTTCGCTCGCCGTCTACGGCGGCATGGACTTCGACCGTCAGAAGGAGGAGATTCTTGACGCGCCGGTGGACCTGCTCGTCGCGACGCCCGGCCGTCTGCTGGACTTCTGCCAGCGCCGCGTGCTCGACCTCAGCAAGGTCGACACGCTCGTCATCGACGAGGCGGACCGCATGCTCGACATGGGCTTCATCCCCGACGTGAGCCGCATCATGGGCCATCTGCGGCCGACCGAAGGCACGCGTACGACGATGCTCTATTCCGCCACGCTGACGGACGACGTGATGCGCCTTGCCTCCCGCTGGATGTCCGATCCGGTCAAGGCCGAAGTCGAGAGCGACCACAACGCCACCGACACGGTGCGTCAGGTCGTCTACGTGATTCGCGCCGAGGACAAGTTCAAGGTGCTCTTCAACCATGTCGCGCTCCACCCGGAGGCCCGTGCGATCGTCTTCTGCAACCGCAAGGCGACGACCGAAGACGTCTACGAGTCGCTGAAGTGCCGCGGCATCAAGTGCGAGATGCTCTCCGGCGACGTCAACCAGAACAAGCGTCTGCGCGTGCTGGAAGACTTCCGCGCCGGCAAGATCAAGATCGTGGTCGCGACGGACGTCGCGGGGCGCGGCATCCATGTTGACGACATCGAATACGTGATCAACTTCGACTTCCCCTACGAGGCCGAGGACTACGTGCACCGCATCGGCCGCACGGGCCGCGCGGGCAACACGGGCATCGCCATCTCGTTTGCGGACGAGGACGAGAGCTTCGCGATTCCGGAAATCGAGGAGTACATCAAGGAACCCCTCAAGTGCACGATCATCCAGGACGACGATCCGCTCCTGAAGCCGCTGCCGGCCCGCCACACGGAGCTCGCCGAAGTCGATGAAACCGCCAAGGCCGAAGTCGATGCGCGCGAGGCCGTGACGGAAGAGCAGAAGGCCGCGGCTGCGGCGCTCGTCGGCGGCATCGTCGTGAAGAACGCCGCCGGCCAGGAAGGCCGTGTCGCCGTGCAGGCCGACCTGCCGCCGCGTCCGCTCCCGACGTTCGAAAACGCACTTGATCCCAAGAAGGTCGTCGACGAGTCGAACGTCTACGTGAAGCCCGTCGAGCAGAAGCAGCGTTTCGAGGAGTGGTCGCTGGAAGCGCCCCCGCCCGCGGAACCCGTTCCCGCCCCGGCTCCGGCGGCGCCCGCTCCGGAAACGCCTCCGCAGCCTGCGAGCTGATGATCCTGTTCCTGACACCTCCGTTTGTTCAGTTGAACACACCCTACCCCGCCACGCCTTCGCTGGTGGGGTTTCTTTCCGCACGGGGGTATCGGTGCACGCAGCGCGATCTGTCGATCGAGGTCGCGCTGGAGGTGCTGCGCGCGTACGGGGACGACTTTACGGACGAGGCGATCGAGATTCTGCAGAACCGCCGTCTTTCCGCCGAGGCAAAGGTCGAGACGACCGCGTACATCGACGGGCTGGCGTTGTGGATCCGTGACAACGTCGATCCGGATTTCGGCTTCTCGCGCTATGCCGAACGGCTCGGCGTTACCGTGCCCGACTTCGGATCGATCCTGAAGCGCCTGCGGCGGCGGAGTCCGGTCGACCGCATCCTCGAGGCGCACGTCGAACGGATTCTCGCCGAGGTGAAGCCGACGGTCGTCGGCGTGACGTGTCCCTTCCCCGGCACATTGCTCGGCGCCTTTCGCATTGCCCAGGTCGTCAAGCGGATCGATCCGTCGATCCGCACAGTGCTGGGTGGCGGCTATGTGAATACGGAATTGCGTACGTCGAACGAGCCGCGCATTTCGCGTTTCTTCGACGTGGTGCAGTACGACGAGGGCTACGGGCCCTGGCTCAAGTTCCTCGGTGCGCCCGCGGAGACGATTCCGCCGTTCGTGAAGCCGTCCTATGACGGACTCGACCTTTCCCTCTACATGGATCTCCCCGAATCGGAGAACCCCATGCACCGGCTCTGGTCGACGGGGCGCTGGCTCAAGATCCAGATGGCGCGCGGCTGCTATTGGCACAAGTGCGCGTTCTGCGACGTGTCGCTCGACTACATCAAGTGCTTTCAGATGCCGGATGCGTCCACGCTCGTTGACGCGATGCAGGCGCTTGCCGAAGAGACCGGCTGCCCGCCCGATTTCCATTTCACGGACGAAGCGATGCCCCCGGCGCTCATCGGGCGGATGTGCCGCGAAATTCTGAAGCGCAGGTTCGTCTGCCGCTGGTGGGGCAATGTGCGTTTCGACTTGGCGTTCACGCCGAAGCTCGTAAAGCTGATGGCGAAGGCCGGCTGCATCGCCGTGACCGGCGGCCTCGAATGCGCCGTCGATCGTCTGCTGGCGTTGATGAACAAAGGCATCACGCTGGAATCCGCGCGCAAGGCTCTGACGGCGTTCCGCGACGCGGAGATTCTCGTGCACGCCTATCTGATGTACGGCTTCCCCACGGAGACCGAACGCGAGGCGCGCGCCGCGCTGGGGCATGTCCGCGACTTCTTCAAGGCGAATCTCGTCCAGAGCGCGTTCTTCCATCGCTTCGCGCTCACGGTGCATTCGCCGATCGCAGCGGACCCCGCGAAATTCGGCATTCGGATTCCGCCGCCGCCCAGGACGAAGGGTGCGCGCTTCGCCTTGAACGAAATTCCGTTCGAAGAGCCGGGCGCGCCGGATTGGGATCGCATCGGCAAGGCGCTGAAGCTCGCACTCTACAACTACATGCGCGGGGCCGGCTATTCGAAGTCGGTCAAATTCTGGTTCGAGGCGGTGCAATGAACGCGCGTACGGTCATCCTCGCCAACGGCGCGCAGCCCGCGCACGCACTTCCGCTCGCGCTTTTCGCCCAGGCGGAAACAGTCGTCTGCTGCGACGGCGCACTGGCGAAGGCCCGCGCGCTCGGCCGCGAGCCCGACCTCGTGGTTGGCGACGGCGATTCGCTTGATGCGGCGACGAAGGCTGCGCTGGGCGCACGCTTCGTGCACATCGCCGAACAGGAGACGAACGACCTCGCCAAGGCATTCCGCGTGGCCGTCGAACGGTGGGGCGCGGAAGGACTGATCATCCTCGGCGCGGACGGCCTGCGCGACGACCATTTTCTCGGCAACGTGTTCCGTCTGCCCGACTTCGCGGCTGTCGCGCCTGAAATCGCGCTCGTGACGAATGCCGGCGTGTTTACGGTCGTGAAGGGGCGTCGGACCTATTCCTGCGAACTTCGCTCGTCCGTTTCCGTCTTCGCGCCGACGCCCGGCACGCAGCTGACCTCGACAGGCCTCGAATGGCCGCTCGACGGCGTCGCGCTCGACGCCCTGTGGTCCGGCACGCTCAACCGCACCACTTCCACCACCTTCACCTTGACGGCCAACCACCCCGTTCTCGTCTACCAGCCTCACACGTGAGGGATGCAACCGGTTGCCATCGGTCAGTCTCTTCGATGCGGAAGCGTGTGCAGGCAATAGACTGCAGGCGGTTGTCTGGGAAGAGCTTGATGTACGTGGTGCAGATGATTGTGCCGTCCGGCAGGAGCTCGACGCCCGAGTAGCCGGTGTCGCCCTGCCAGCCGCCGTACTGCGTGCCGCTCCAACTCTTCATCAGGTGGATGCGGTACTGCCCGGGGCGACCGTGGCGCAGATCGTCGTAAGACCCCACCCACGCCACGTACTGGCCGTACGTGCTGCTGCCGAGCGCACGGTCGCGGAACGCCACCACCCAGCGCCCGTCCGGCAGCTGCACGCCCTCGTGGCGGTCTCCCGTCAGGCCCCAGCACGTATCCTCGGGCTGAGTCCAGGTCTTGCCCTCGTCGCGGCTGAAGCACATCATGCTGCGCGCGGTGTGGCGGTTCTCGCGGATGAGGAGTCCGATCTCGTT
>CADCPA010000075.1 GCA_902803135.1 uncultured bacterium | reverse complement strand
GGCGTCCGTCGTGCGCACGAGGTTGACGCCCGGATAGTCGCGGAGATCGCTCTCGGTGAACGCCATGAACACGCCCTGCTGTTCGGTGACGAACGGCAGGTAGTAGAGGCTCTTGTCCAGCTTGTCGAGCTTGCCGACCGTCGTGTCCTTGAACACCGATTCCCAGCTGTTCTGCAGCTTGTCGCCCTTCCAGGCGCCGTTGTTGCGGCCCGCCCAGCAGCGCGTCTCGCCGGACGGGAAGTCGAGCTGCGTGTCGTCGACGGCGATGAGACGCTCGCCCTCCTTGTCCGTGAACAGACGGTAGGCGACGCCGTCGTTGCGGGCATGGAGGATGAAGCCCCAGTTGTCGTCGAACCACACAAAGGCCTCGACGGCCTCAAGATCCACTTCCGCCTTCTTGTAGACGGGCGCCGGGACCTTGCCCTGCACGCGGTGGACGTCCACTTTCCGGATCACGCACGTCTGGCCGTTCGGCGCATCGTCCGCATCCTTGTAGCGCTGGCGGCCGAACACCGCGGTGACCTGCTTCCGGCCCTTGCGCGAAACGGCGATCTCGACGCCGCGGCGGGAGAGGGAGAGCGAAATCTGGTTTTTCTTGTCGGGCGACTGCACGCGCACGGGACGCGAGGAGCTCTTCCATTCGGCGTCGAGGGCCTGCAGGTCCTTGCCCGTCGCCTCCTTCCAGAAGTCGTCCGAATAGCGCGCCGTGCGCGCCACTTCGTTCAGACGGCGGTAGATCGGCGTGTCCGCGTCGCCGTGGCGGCGCTCGACCCAGTCGATGAAGTTCGCCGTCACGCGGTAGCTGTTGTCGTAGCGCGTACGGGCGTCGCGGAAGTTCGCGCCGGCGGCGTGCTTCTCCGGCTCGTAGAGGAACCAGCGCACGTAGTCGGCAAGACCTTCCTGCACCCAGCCGGGCGCGCGGCCGCCGCGACGTCCGCCGCCGCGATAGGCCTGCACCACGTGCACCATCTCATGTACGACGCAGCCGAGCGCCTCGCCCTTGAGCTGGCCCGCGATCCACTCGTGGTTCAGCGAGATCTCGTTGCCCGCCGCCCAGGCCGGCGTGCCGTTCATCTTGCTGTTCGGCAGGAAGCGGAACTTCACCTTCTGGGGCGCCGTGAAGCCGGGGGAGGACAGGTAGCAGCACAGCCGCGGATACCAGATTTCCACCATTTCCCTGAGTTCGCCGTTCATCCAGCCGGCGAGTTCCGGCGCTTCGGAGCTGTCGAACTTGTAGTCGACGATGCCCGCGAACTTCCAGGCCGCGTCGAGGGCCTTGACGTCGAAGCCCGTCACGTCCTTCCAGAAGGCGTCCGTATACGTGCCCGTGCGCATGCGCGCGTTGAGCTGCCGGTAGATCGGGTTCTTCTTGTCGCCCCACGTGCGCTCGACCCAGTCGATGAAGTTGGCCGTCACGCGGTAGGAGTTGTCGTAGTTGACGTGCGCCGTCTTGAAGTCGATGCGCGCACCCTGCGTTTCAGGTTCGTAGAGGAACCAGCGCATGTAGTCCGCCAGGCCTTCGGACGCCCACTCCGGAACACGGTCGAAATCATAGCCCTGCACGGCATGCACCATCTCGTGTACGACGCAGCCGAGCGCCTCGCCCTTGAGCTGGCCCGCAATCCACTCGTGGTTCAGCGAGATTTCGCCGCCCGCCGCCCAGGCCGGGGTGCCGTCCATCTCCTTGTCCTGGAGGAAGCGGATTTTCAGCTTCTGCGGCGCCGTGTAGTCCGGCGACTGCAGCAGCTCGCCGAGTTTCGGGTACCACTCTTCGACCATCGGTTTGAGCTTCGTCTCCATCCACTCCTTGAGCTCGGGAGCCCCCGAACTGTCGTATTGATACTCGATGGCGGCCGCCAGCGGCTGCATCGCCAGGGCAACCATTCCGGCGGCTGCAAAAAGCGTCTTTGACTTCATGTATTTTCCTTTCAAAATCGTGGAGGCCTTATTATACCGAAAGAAAGTCGTCATGGCAACAGGAAGCGGCGCACCGTCAGCACCCAGTCGTCGCCGTCCGGCTTGGACGGCAACTGTGCGCCCGCAAGGGGCTGCGTCGTCCCGACCTCGCCCGTGCGCGGGTTGAACCACGTCGCCGCGTACGACGCGCCGGGGGCGAGTCCCTGCAATGTGCCGGTCGCCGTCGCACGGGAATAGAAGTAAAGCACGTAGAGTTCGCCTTTCTTTGCAGCGCACACGCCGAAACAGTCCTTGTCGGGAACAAAGAGCGTCTTGTCCCCGAGATCGGGCTCGAGCTCCCACCAGGGCAGTGCCGTCAGGAAGGATTTCAGGTAACCCATCTGGCGCGCGCTCGGAAACTCGATCGCCGTGCTCCAGGGGACGGCCTTGTCTGCGACGGTAATCACGTCGACACCGTCGCGCGACACGCGGTCGATGTCGTAGGTGCTCTGGTAGAGCCACATGTCGATGGCGCCGTAGCCGTAGCCGCAGAACCCCGTCAGGAAGGCAACCCAGCCTTGCAGACGCGCGCCGAAATCTTTCGTCCAGAGATAACAGTAGCGTCCTTCGTAGTTGACCGCGGGACGCGCCGAGGCGCGGTAGTCGCGCGGCACCTCCCAGTTGACGGGGGATGTCAGCGGCGGACCCCACTGCGCGGCCCACCAGCTGTGTCCCGTGCGTGCGGCCACCGCCTCGTCCGCAAAAGAGGAGCGCCCATCGCCGGAGATCTTCGACTTGTCGCCCTGCGTGCCACGACCAGTAACCGTCGTATGGGCGGTGTTCTCCTGATGCGCCGAAAGCGGATGGCGGTACGCGTCGCAGGCGTGGATCGCCGCGGCGACCGCCACCCACGGATTGTTGGCGTAATTCCACTGCCGCCATTCCGCCCCGCGCTCGTAGTAGAAATCGTTATCCACTTCCTGTCCGAGCGTCCAAAGGACGGGATATGCGCCGAAGCGGGCCACCCAGTAGCGCGCGAGGCGGGCGAGCGCGGCGGGATTCTGCGCGAGGGGCGGACACATGCTCGCCGCAAAGAAGAACTCGGCATTCGCATGCACGAGGCCGGCGTCCGCGATCACCTGGTAGTAGCGGTCCGCCAGCTGAAAGCCGGGGATGTCCGACGCGTCGACCGTACCGTCCGCCGCGTTGAACGCGGCGCCGATCGGCTCGGTCTGGTAGACGGTGAATCCCTGCTCTGCACGGCGGTTGACGACGTAGGCATGGTGCGACGTCGCGCCTGTCGTCCCCGCATGTGGCCCTGGGGCGTCGATTTCCTCCTTGTAGAGCCCCCAGTGCGTGTCGCCGAGGTAGAAGAACGGCGTGCCGTCCGCATAGGTGAAATGCTTCTTGCCGGGCTCGGTCCGCACGAAGCCACGACGGTAGATTTCGAGCGTGCCGCGATAGGGCACGGCCGTCACGGAACCGGACAGACCGTTCAGCGCCGCATCGTCCGCACAGGTCGTGCGCCAGATCCACACGCCCGCCGCCGGCGGCGCAAAGCGCACGCGGAACGTCGCGCCGCCGTCCCAGAAGCCAGGGCGCACAAGCGTCTCGTTCGCGCCGTCTCGCGTGAACGCGACATCAAGAACCACCGCGTCGCCGCCGCCCTCCGCGTAGTCCTTGCCCGAGGTAAACGCCTGTTCGTACACGCGCCATGTTTCGACTTCGTCCGCCTGCGTCCAACCCGCACATGCGAAGAGCGCAAGTCCCGTCCACAACAGTTTCCGTTTGCTCATGCGGATATTCTACCACATGCGCCGCAGGCGGTCTACAGACGTCTCGGCTTGGAGTTTGCCATTCCCCATTTTCCCCGCCTTCTGCTATAATATCCACCATGAATTTTCCGGAATATGAATTGGCGGGCATTGAAACCATCGCCCGCGGCGTGTGCGTCCAGAACGGCAAGGTGTTGCTCTGCAAGGCGAAAGGCGGCAGCAGCACCTATCTGCCCGGCGGACACATCGAGTTCGGCGAGACGGGCCGCCAGGCGCTCGTGCGCGAGATGAAGGAGGAAATGGGCGTCAACGCGACGGCGGGCGCCCTGCTCGGCGTCGTCGAGAACCAGTTCCGGCAGCAGGGCAAACCCCATGCCGAGATCAATCTGGTCTTCCGCCTCGACATTCCTGCCGGAACCGCGGCGGAGGCCCGCGAAGACTGGATCGAATTCGAGTGGCGCGATCTTTCGGACCTTGACGCCGCCAATCTGCTGCCGGCCGAGATGAAGCGCTTTCTCATCGCGCCGCCTGCCGAAGGCGGGCTTTTGGGCTGAACATGAAGATTACGAAGAAAGTCGCGGTCGCCGCCGTGGTCGGCGCCTGCGTCAGCGTACAAGGCGGCGCATCGATCGCGAAGATGCTGCTGCCGTTGATCGGCCCCGGCGGCGCCGTGCTCCTGCGCATCGGCTTTGCAGGCCTGATCCTGTCGCTGTTCCACCGTCCGCCCTGGCGTTCGTTCACGAAGGCGCAGTGGGGCTGCATCCTCTTCTACGCCTTCTCCATCGCCGCAATGAATGCAAGTTTCTACTGCGGCGTCGGACGCGTCCCGCTCGGCGTCGCGGTGACCATCGAGTTTACCGGTCCCCTCGTGCTCGCCCTCGTGCGTTCGCGCAGCGTCAAGGACATCCTGTGGGCCCTGCTCGCCGCGCTGGGCATCGGGCTCATCGTACCCTGGCACAAGGGGTTTGGCGAAGGGGCGGTCGACCCCATCGGCGTCGGCTTCGTCGCGCTCGCGGGTCTGATGTGGGCGTTCTACATCGTGGCGACGGACCGCATCGCGGGCCGTGTGAAGAATGCGGACGCCATCTGCTCCGGCATGCTCTTCGCCGCGCTCTTCGTGCTGCCCTTCGGCATCTTCAGCGGCGTCTTCACGCAGCTCACGCCGCATGTCCTTTGGCTCGGTCTCGGCATCGCCGTCTTCTCGAGCGCGCTCCCCTTCACGCTCGACCTGCTGTCGCTGAACAGCCTCCCCGGCAAGACGTTCGGCGTGCTGCAGAGCCTTCAGCCCGCCATTGCCGCCCTCTCCGGCTTCTGCTTCCTCGGCGAAAAGCTGACCTGGACCCAATGGTTCGCCATCCTCTGCATCATGGCCTCCTCAACCGGCGCCACGTTGACAACGAAAACGAAGAACTGACGCCCCTCCCACCTCCTCCGCAAGGGCAGGCGGCCGATCTCGTCATCGTTCCCCCGCGCGTGCCGATTTGTCTTCTACTGTTCGACGACGACGCGGAAGCCCACATCGTAGACGGACGCGTACGGACGGTACGCACGGCGGAAAGAGGCCGTGGCGAGCTTCGGACGCGAATACCACGAGCCGCCGCGCACGACGCGGCGTTCGTCGCCCTCGGGCGCATTGCGCCCGTCATCCGCCACATAGGGATACGGCCGATATTTCGACGCCGTCCATTCCCACACGTTGCCGTGCATGTCGTAGAGGCCCCACGGATTCGGCTTCCACTTGCCGCTCTTCTCCTCGAGGAAGGCCCCGTCGTTGACGTCGTGGATCTGCGGCACCCAGTTGTCGAAGAGGTTCTCGGTATTGCGGTAACGCGCCTTGTTGACATCCGGCTCGTACGGATTGCCCGAATAGTCGCTCAGCGAGATGTCCGCCAGGTTGGCATATGCCGCGAAGTCGGCGGTACGCTCGCCCCACCAGAACGGCCGGGACGACCCCGCGCGCGCGGCCCATTCCCATTCCGCCTCGGTGGGCAGGCGCACCGTGCGCCCCGTCTTCTTCGACAGCCACGCGCAGAATGCATTTGCCTTCTGCCAGCTCACGCGCACGACGGGCAGGTCGTCGCCGTTGACGTCATAGCCGGTCACGCCGAACTGGTAGCCGTGGCGCGATTCGCAGCGGCTGTCGTGACGCGGGTCGAACTCGCGGAATTCGCGGTTCGTCACTTCGCGCGTGCCCATCTGGAACGGTTTCACCTGCACGACGGCGGCCGGGCGCTCGTCCGTCTTCGCCTTCGCGTCGTTCGACCCCATCACGAACGCGCCGCCGGGGATTGCCGCAAGCGGCATTTCGACGCCCGCGCCGAGCGGAAGCGCAGGAGCGGACGCCGCGGGCTTCGCCGCCGGATCGAACGGCCAGCCGTCGCACGCCACCGCCGGACCCGCCGGCGCCTTCTCGCGCAGCGGCGGCGCCGTGAGCACGGGAGCCGGCGTCGCGATGGTCTCGTGGTTTTCCTCAAGCCCCGTGTAGAGGGCGCGGCGTTCGGCGCGCAGTTTCTCGCGGCCGAGTGCGGAATCGCCCACAATCGTCTGCCAGCGTCCGTGGAACGGCGTATTGAAGTCGATCCACGTCACGAGACGGTCGCGCGCCTCGGGCGTGAGCGCCACGCCCTTGTGTCCCTTGTCCAGCATCAGCATGAGTTCGGTCGTGTCGGCATGCCATTCCATCGGCTCGCAGAGATGGATGTCGCTCTCGATGCCGGGGTGGCGCACGAAGCGGACGAGATTGAAGTACGACGTCGTGAACTTGCCGCCCCAGCGGCGGTCGACATGACCGCTCATCTGCGAATTCCAGCCCGTGAGCGGAGTCGGGCGCAGATCGGGCTTCCATTTGCGGTCGCCGAACATCTCCGCATGCGGCGGATCGGGTTCGTTGTGGCAGCGCACGCAGAAGGCGTCGAGCACGGGCTGCACTTCGCGCAGAAATTCGAAGTTGCGCGACGGCCCCCGCCACGGGCGGATCTCCTCGAGCGGCAGATTCGCCGCCACGCGCGGCGCCCGCGCGACGAAACTCTGCTTCTCGTGGCAGCCCGCACACGACAGGTATTCGCCGCTCCGCGCGGTGAACCAGCTGCGCATGATCTGCAGAGCCTTTCCTTCCGCATCAAGCGGTTGTACGGCGATCGGCGTATTGGCGGGCACCTTGAAGTAGGCGCTGCCGTCGGGATTCACCGGCACGGTGCCGAGCGTGCGGCGCATGTCCCACGGACCGTCCAGGCCGATCGCGCCGTAGAGTCCGCCTTCGTCCTGGAAGCCGAACGTGTACGTGTAGAGGCGCAGGTTCTTCACCGTCCCGGCGGGAATGCCCTTGAGGCCGGGCCCCTCGTAGATGTTCGCGAGATAGACCTGGGCCGTCGTCGCACCGGGCGTGATGCGGTCGGGCTGCACATGCGGCACGGGCGTCTTCATGAACGGCAGGGGTTCGCAGAGGTCGTGTCCGGCTTCGCGCAGCAGGCAGAGCTCGTTGTCGAAACGATCGGTCAGGTAGATCGCGTAGTTGGATTCGCCCCTGTTCTTGCGCGCCACGAGGAACGTCGTGTCGTCGAGCGGGAACGGGTGGAGATTCATCGGCCACGTGCCATTGTAGAGCTGGTCGCGCACGATCGGATCGACAGGCTGGCCGTAGCCGGGCAGCAGCTGAAGCGCGCCTTCGCCCTCCTCGGTGCCTTTCGCCACGTCGAAGAGGCCGAGCTGGCCTTCGCGGCGAAGACCGTGATGGCCCGTGAGCACGGCGACGAACTGCGTGGGCTTGCCGGGGATCGGCCGTGCGTAGAACATCGAATTCGGCCAGAAGGAATTGCTGCCGTAGAGGGCGCGCTGGTTCGTGCCGTCGGGATTGCAGGTGAAGAGGATGCGCGCGTTGGAATGCGGAATGTCCGTATACTCCCAGCGGAGATACATGACACGTCCGTCGGGCATCGTTTCGGGACACCACGCATGCTCCTGATCGTTGCCGAGAAGGTCCATTTCCGAACCGTCCGCGCGGCAGCGGAAAAGATTGGCGACGGGCGCATTGCCCCACACGCACGGCACGGCGTACTTCAGCGCGGTGCACGTGAAGACGATATGGCCGTCGGGCACGTAGCAGGCGTCGTAGTGGTTGATGTCGGCCGGCGCGTCGCGCGTGACCTGACGGACCTTGCGGGATGCGAGATCGAGCTCCATCACGTGCCAGGCGTTCGAGGCGCCGATGCCGGAGAAGAGCAACTTGTCCGCATTCCAATGGAGCTCGACGTCGGCGAGGGGACGTCCGCCCTCGGGCTTGTAGAGGAGTTCGGTGCGTCCCGTGTGGCGGCCGCGGATGTCGAGGAAGCAGAGTTCGTTGTCGTGTCCGTTGCGCGGCAACATCGAGTTGCTCTGCCAATTGCAGGGCAGGTAGTTGCGCCCGTTCTTGCGCCGGATGAAGAGGATGCGGTCGAAGGCAACGGCCGGATTGAGGTCGATCATCAGCGTGCGCCGGATGTCCGGCAGATGGCCGAGCGTACGGCGCGCGGCTTCGGCGACGGAAGGCGCGACGGGCTCTTTGCCCGTCAGCAGCGCCGCGGCGGCGCGAACCGCCTCGAGCTCGCGCGCGACGATGTCGAGGGCGCACGACTCCGCCGCCGTCGGATGCGCGGCGCGGCGGTGGGCGTAGAGCCGTTCCACGGCGACGAGTCCGTTCGTCGCCTGGCCAAGGAGCCGTTCCTCGCGTTCGCGCCGCGAGAAGTCGCCCGCTTCGACACGGAACGTACAGCTGCCTTTGCCCTGTGGTGCCGTGAGACCGCCGCGCGCCTCGAAGCGGACCGCATCCGCAGGCACAGGCAGCACAACTTCGGAAGGCGCATGTGCGGCAATGAAACGCGTGAACGTTTCGCCGCCGACGCGGGCCGGCCCGTCCCCCGCCCAGCCGACCTTGTTGACGGTCACTTTCCCCCAGCCGGCGGACGCCTTGTGGAGGTCGAGCGTCGTCGCGTCGAGGCGCGAACCGTCCTTGAGCACGAACACGGGTTCGCACCAGATGGCCTGGTCGTAGTCGTAGGTGTCGGGCCCCACCGTCGCCGTCAGCTTGACCTCTTCGGCACCTGCAACCGTCTCCGCGACGGCGACGGCCTTTTCGGCGCCGCGTACGACCGGCGTTTCCGCCGCGCCCAACCCCGCCGCGAGACAGGCGGCTCCGACGAGCAGCATGCCGTTCGATTTCATCGTGCAGCCCTCGAAGTCATTCGTACGTAAAGACGAGTTCGCCGCCGGAGACGATTTCGGCGTGACGGAGGAAGAGCGGATCGTGCGGCCGGCCGTCAAGGGCAACCGACTTGATCTTCGTGCCCTTCTCGAGATTCTTCGCGCGGATCGTGAACGTCTTGCCGTTGGCGAGGTTCAGCACGATCTTCGGATAGGCGCTGCCGTGGAGCACGTAGAGGTCCTGGCCCGCAATCGGATAGAAGCCGAGCTTGATGAAGATGTAGTAGGAACTCATCGCGCCCGAGTCGTTGTCGCCGGGCAGGTCCTCGCCGTCGAAGAGCTTGCCCACTTCACGCGCCCACTTCGTCACGAGGTCGCCGCGGCCCACATAGGCGAAGAGCCAGGGGGTCTGGAAGCTCGGCTCGTTGCCGAAGTCGATGAGCTTGTGCTCGAGGGCGTAGGTGAGACGCTTCTCGAACGCGTCCTTGCCGCCGCACCGGGCGATGAGCTCGTCCATCATGTGCGGCACGAAGAAACTCGCCTCCCAACAGGTCGCTTCGTAGAAATCGCTGTTGAAGCCCTTGCGCGGATCCGTGTCGGCAAACGTTCCGTCCGCCTTGCGCGCGCGGACGAAGCCCGTCGTGCCGCTCGCCTTGTCCACCGCCGTCGCGTCCCAGACATTCGTCCAATTCGCCGAGCGGACGAGGAATTTCTCCGAACCCAGCACCTGGAAGCAGCACCAGTCCTGATAGGCGAAGCTCGTCGTGGCGGAGCCGGACTTCATGCGCCCGCAATAGTCTTCGCGCTCGCCGACCGGCGTATAGCCCTTCGTGCGATAGCCGGTCGTACGACCGTTCCAGCGGGATTCGAGCAGCGGCTTGATGCGCGACCAGTCGATGCCGGGAATCTTCTTCGCGAAAGCGTCGGCGATGACATAGTCCACCTCGTCGCCACCCTGGCCCGTCTTGAACTCCTTGCCCGACGTGTAGCAGGCCTCGCAGCGTCCCGACCGGGCGAACCGGTCGCCGAAGGCGTTGACATTGGCGGCATAGGCGACGGGGTCGAGAATCGACATGAGCGGGAAGAGCGTCTTCCAGGTGTCCCACAGCGTGTAGTGGTCGTCCCAGCCGATGCCGTCCGCCGTGCGATCGCGCGGCTGGATGCAGGTCTGTGCCAGCTGCGAGTAGAATTTACGGCGCTCCTTCGCGTCAAGGCCTTCGATCTCGATACGGCCGAGAACCGCGTCCCACAGCTTCTTCGCATCGGCGGCGACGGCGTCCACGTCGCGCCCCTTGAGTTCGGCGTCGAAGTAGGCCTTCGCCTGCTCCGCGCTCTTGAAAGAGACGGCGATGCGGTGGAGCCCCGTCTTCTCGTCCACTTCCGAATAGGCATGGCATTTGAACGGCGCGGGATTCCAGTTGCCGGTGAACTCGCCGTTCTTGTTGACGCAGTCGGCCTTGCCGTCGAGCTTGCAGCGGCGGTCAAGGTCGAAGGCAAGCGGCTTGCCGTCAAAACCGCGCGCACGGTAGATCGCGCCATGCGCCGTAGCGGAAACCGCCACCTCGGCCTTGAGGTCCGTCAATTTCACGCGCAGACGGTAGGGATGCGTTTCGACGAGTTCCATCGCCGACGCGGGAAAGACGTAGCGGAAGATGCCGTAGCTCGGCGTGCCGCCCGTACCCTGGGCATGGAGCTGCGAGAAGCCGACGACAGGGTCGCCCGGCCACCAGCCGCTCGTCGGCGCGCCGAAGCCATGCTTCGCGCCGTTCGGCCTGACATGCTGCACCGGCCAGAGGGAATCCGGCGAGGGATGCGCCGACCCGTGAGGCACGCTGGGCCCGACAATGTTGCTGCCATGCGCGCGGTCTGTGCCAATGCGCGTATCGACCCATTCCGCCGGAGACGCCGCCACAGCCGCAAACGCGGCCGCCGAAACGGAAAGGACACCAATGGTCTTCGAGATTGTCATGGTGTCATTATACCAAAGTCCGATGGACGTTGGCGTGCGAATGTTGACAAAAGTGCGTGAGGAGGGTCACGTTGACGGCGGCGCGATTGGGGCATTGCGTTCTGCCCCGCACGTCATGACTGCGCCGTCATCGCACCAGCAGCAAGGTTCCGTTGTGATCGGTGAACTTCGCCGTGAAGCACACGCCCTCCTCGACGTCCTTCTCGTCAAGCGACACGGCGTAGTTGCGCGGACGCTCCACCTCGAGCGCGATGTTGCCGCGCAGGCCGGCGGCGGCGGCGGACGTGACCGTGAAGAGCGGCACCTCGAAGTCGCCCCGGCGGCTGGCCTGGCGGTAGCGCAGAAGCACGTTGAACTTCTCGCCCTCCGGCCACGTGTACGGCATGTCGTCGAGGTTCACCACGCCCTTCTCGCGCAGAAGGCCGTCGCCCTCCAGCGGATCGATCATGATCCGCGTGCCAGTGGCC
>CADCPA010000074.1 GCA_902803135.1 uncultured bacterium | reverse complement strand
TGGTTCGCGACATCGAGCGGCTCGACCGTGTCGTGCAGGCCGCCCGTATTGTGGGCGACGGCAAGCGAACCGTAGATCGGCGCCTGCATCTGCGGCAGGCCGCACGGCTCGAACAGCGACGGCATGAGCATGAAGTCGGAGGCCGCGAAGCCGAGCTGCGAGAGGCGTCCGTCGAAGTTGCTGACGCCGAGCCGGCGCTCGAGGCCGTGGAACGAGCGGATGTCCCAGAAAGGCTGCTGGAAGGCGCCGTTCGCGATGACCGCGATCTGCGCGCCGCTCTGCCAGTGCTTGTCGAGGAAGCGGTAAAGGATGTCCGTCAGGAGCTGCGGACCCTTCTGCACGGGATCAAGGCGCGACGGCCAGAAGAAGAGCGGCACGTCGGGGTTTTCCTCGAGTCCGAGCGCATGCTGAAGCGCAAGCTTGTTCTGGCGCTTCATCTCGACATGGTTTTCCGGACCGTACCGGAACGGGATCTTGTCGTCCGTCGCCGGATTGTCGGAGGGGTCGGGAGCGTTGAGAATGCCCGACGCGCAGCCCGCGTTGAACTTGTTGCGGATTTCGTTGCGGATCGAGTCGGGAATGAACCCGTGCCAGCCGTTGACGATTTCCTTGAGGAACGTCGGGGAGACCGTGTTGATGAAGTGCGCGCCGAAGACGCCCGACGCCTGGAGGTCGATCAGGTCGTTGTCGCGCGCGCTGAAGTAGTCGTACGGCGGATAGTCGTAGTAGAGGTTGCCCCAGAATTCCGCCGCGTCGATGCCCGCATCCTCCACCTGCGCGAGCGTGAGCTTGTGCGTGTGGATGTTGTGGACCGTGAAGAGGCAGGGGATGCCCATGCGGCGCGCGGCCGCGGGAATGAGGCCCGTCATCCAGTCGTTGCAGTGGATGAGGTCCGGCTGCACTTCGGGGATGACGTGGTTGATCACCTCGCGCTGGAACGCCAGCGCGAGGCGGGGGTTCGCGCCGCTCTGGGAATAGACGCGGTCGCGGTAGTAGAAGCAGCGGTCCTCGGCCAAGTGGATGCGCTCATGGGGCATGCGGCTCTTGTAGACGCGGAGCTCGTCCGCGACGAGCTTCGCCGTCTCCTCGTGGAACATGCGCCGGTAGTGCGGAAGCGCCACGTGCACGTCCGCCCCCAGGTCGAACAGCGCGGCGACCAGCGAAGCGGAGACGTCCGCCATGCCGCCCGCCTTCGCGCTCATCTTTCCCGCAAGGTTTCCCATGCCCTCGGGGAGATAGGTGATCTCCGGCGTGACGATGAGAATGCGCGGGGGCTTCTGGTTCCTAGCTGCCATGTTCTGCCGCCTTTCCCTGAACGTCTTCCAACTGCCCGACCGACTGCCGTCGACCTGCCTATTCCGCGCCGAACAGTTCTTCGAGCGCGTCGCCCATCATTTCGACGGCTTCTTCGATGCGGGCCGTCGTCATGGACAGCGTCGGCAGGAAGCGCACGACGTTGCCGCCGGCGGTGAGCGCAAGGATGTTGAATTCGACGAACTTCTCGATGACCGCCTTCGGATCGCCGTCGACGACCATGCCGAGCATGAGGCCGAGGCCGCGCACGTCGAGCACCTGGTCGTACTTCTCGGCGAACGCCTGAAGGGCGGCCTTGAGCATCTCGCCCTTCTGGACCGCCGCGTCGACGAGCTTCTCGTCTTCGATGATCTTGATCGTGGCGAGGGCCGCCGCGCACGCGAGCGGGTTGCCGCCGAACGTCGAGCCGTGGCTGCCGTACGTGAAGACGTCGGCATACTTCGCGTTCGAGACGAGCGCGCCCATCGGGATGCCGTCCGCAAGGGACTTCGCGACGGTGAAGAGGTCCGGCTTCACGGAGAAGTTCTGCCAGCCCCACCACTTGCCCGTACGGCCCATGCCGCACTGGACTTCGTCGCAGATCATGATCAGGTTCTTCTCGTCGCAGAGCGCGCGCACGCCCGCCATGAACTCCTCGGTCGCCGGCATCACGCCGCCTTCGCCCTGGACGGCTTCGACCATGATGGCGACCGTCTTCTCGCCCACCGCGGCCTTCACGCTCTCGAGATCGTTGAAATCAGCGTAGTTGAAGCCCACCGGCAACGGCTCGAAGCCCTGCTGGCACCAGCTCTGGCCCGTCGCCGCGACCGTCGCGAGCGTACGGCCGTGGAAGCTGTTGCGCATCGTGACGACTTCGTAGCGGCCGCCGTTGGCGGCGCCCCAGCGGCGCGCGAGCTTGATCGCGGCCTCGTTCGCCTCGGCGCCCGAATTGCAGAAGAACACCTTGCCGCCGAGATCGGAGATTTCGACGAGCTTCTTCGCGAGCTTGACCTGCGGCTCCGATGCGAAGAGGTTCGAGCAGTGGCCGAGCCGGGCAACCTGCTCCTGAACCGCCTTGACGACGCCTTCCGTGCAGTGGCCCACGTTATGGCAGCTGATGCCGCTCGTGAAATCGTAGTACAGCGTACCCTCGGGATTGTAGACGCGCGACCCCTTGGCCTTGTCCACGACGACGACGGGGGAATACGTCGGCATCAGATACTTCTTGTACTCTTCGAGGATTTCAGTGCTCTTGCTCATCAGTGATCTCCGTTCCAACACCCTCGCGGGTGAATATTTCCAGTAAAAGCGAATGAGGCATGCGGCCGTCGACGAGGTGCACCTTGCGCACGCCCGCCCGGATTGCGTCCTCGCAACCTTCGATCTTCGGCAGCATGCCGCCGGAGATCACGCCCTCCCGCTTCAGCGCCGCCACGTCGCCGAGATGGAGCGTCGGCATCAGCGTCGAAGGGTCCGCCGGATCGCGCAGAAGTCCCGGCACATCCGAGACGACGGCGAACTTGCGGACCTTGAGCGCCTTCGCGAGGGCCGCGGCGGCGCTGTCGGCGTTGATGTTGTAGAGATGCCCGTCACGGCCCGTGCCCAACGGCGTGATGACGGGCACGATGCCCGCATCCAGCATCTCCAGCACGGCACGCGTGTCGACGGCCACGGGATCGCCCACATAGCCGCGGTCGGGCGTCGTGATCTTCTCCGCCGTGAACATCCAGTTTCCGTGCAGCGGACGCGCGTTCGTCTTGAACGCCTGCAGCTTCTTCACGAGATCCGCGTTGACGACGTTGTTCAGCGTTCGGCGCACGATTTCCATCGTGGGCTCGTCCGTCACGCGAAGACCGTCCACGAACTTCGGCTCGTGGCCGCTTTCCTTGATGGCCTTCGAAATCGCCTTGCCGCCGCCATGCACCAGCACGATGCGCATGCCCACCGCGTCCATGAAGGAGATGTCGGCCAGAAGCGAGACGAGATTCGTCTCGTTCTCCATCACGCTGCCGCCCACCTTCACAAGCACGGTCGAGCCGTTGAAATCCTGAATGTACGGCAATGCCTCCGTCAGGACGGCGGCTTTCTGCATTGCCAAGTCAATTTTTTCCATCGAACGTCTATTATAGCACAAAAGCGGCGGACAGACTAGCCCTTTCTATGGCCAACGCGTCAAAAACCGATCCTTCCCCTCCGGGGCCGCCCTCCAAGCCCCCTCTTTCAGCACGGCGGCGACGAGTTCCTGCGACCCCCACACGCGCGCCGCGGCATGGGTGGGGAACCAGAGGTCGATGTGCCGGCCCTTGATCGCGCCGCCGACATCTTCGACCACACCCTCGCCGTAGCCGGGAATCCACAGACGCGTCCCGAACGGAAACACCTTCGGGTCGGCCGCGATCGTGCCATGCCGGGCCGTCGTGCCCGCGGCCGTGCGGCCGACGATCTTGCGCATCCCCTTCTGCGGACCGTAGGCGTACTCGGCCCGCCCGAAATGCCACCAGTTGCGGCGCCAGCCACAGCACGTCCCGCAGTTGCAGTAGCCGGTGGCGAGGAGCGGCACGTATTCCCGCACGTCCACCGCCCGCGGCGGACGCAGCTGGCGGGACCGCCCGGGCCACACGCAGGCGAATCCCAGCGCGAGCGCGAGTGCCGCGACGCCCAGCCACACGCCGCGCCACCGCCGCCGCAGCAGGTTGCGGCCAGCCCGGACCGTCCTCTTCATTCTGGCCTTGACCATCACCATGTTCCGTTCGCCTACAGGCCGACGATCGACTTGATGTCGTCGTAGGTGAGTTTCTGCACCGCGGCCTCGTCGGTCGTGCCGACGGTCGCGTCGATGACGAGCTGCTTCTTCCGCTGGAGCGCGAGCACGCGTTCTTCGACCGAATGCTCGGCGATCATCTTCACGACGTACACCGTGCGCTTCTGGCCGATGCGGTGGGCACGGTCCGTCGCCTGGTCTTCGACGGCGGGATTCCACCAGGGATCGAAGTGGATGACCATGTCCGCGCCCGTGAGGTTGAGGCCCGTGCCGCCCGCATGGAGCGAGATGAGGAAGAGCGGAATCGACTCGTCCGTATTGAACTTCCGGCAGACGCCGAGACGGTCCTTCGTCTCGCCGTCGAGATAGCAGTACCTGATGCCGCGCGCCTCAAGTTCGCGCCGCAGGATGGAGAGCATCGTCACGAACTGGCTGAACACGAGCACGCGGTGGCCGCCGTCGATGGCCTCGTCGAGCAGTTCGAAGAAGACGTCGAGCTTGCCGGAGAGCGAATCGGCCGCGGCGTTCGTGCCGCGTTTCTCGCGGTATTCCCTGAGCAGTTCGAGGTCGCTGGCGACCTGGCGCAGCTTCATCAGCAGCGCGAGGATCTCCATGCGCGACTTCGCGAAGCCCTTCTCCTTGACCATGTTGCCGATCTTGCCGCGCGCCTCCGCGAGGATCCGGTTGTACCAGTGCTGCTGCGCGGGCGTCATCGGACAGTACGCCACCTTGACGATCTTGTCCGGCAGGTCTTTCGCGACCGTCTTCTTGAGGCGGCGGAGGATGAACGGATGGAGCTTGCGGTGGAGGCGTTCCTGCTCGAGGCGGCCTTCGGTTCCGCCCATCTCGATCACATCCTGCGTCGTCGCCTTGAACGAGTCGTAGTCGCCGAGGTAGTCGGGCAGGAGGAAGTCGAAGATGCTCCACACGTCGGCGACGGAGTTCTCGACCGGGGTGCCGGTGAGAACGAGCTTCTGCACGCTTTCCAACTGCTTGGCCGCCTTCGCGTTGCGCGTCTGGCGGTTCTTGATGTGCTGCGCCTCGTCGAGTACGACCACGCTGAACGTCCGCCCGGAATAGGCCGCCTCGAGGTCGCGCTGCAGGAGCGCATACGAGGTGATGACGAGGTCGGAGTCGGGAATGCGCGCAAACGTGTCCGCACGATCCGGCCCCGACACGACGAGCACCTTCTGCCACGGCGTGAACTTTTCCGCTTCGGCCGCCCAGTTCGGGACGAGCGAGGTCGGGCACACGATCAGCGCGGGCTTGCCCACGGCCGCCGGGTCGGTGCGCGCGAGCGACAGCCACGTCAGCGTCTGGAGCGTCTTGCCGAGGCCCATCTCGTCCGCCAGCAGGCCGGAGAGTCCGCTCTTCTCGAGGAAGCGCATCCAGTAGACGCCCTCCTTCTGGTACGGACGCAGCGTGCCCTCGAGCCGGCCGAGGTCGACGGGCTCCCACTTCGCGCCTTCGTCGCGGTTGCGCTTCGCCGCGAGCGCGCGCCAGTTCGACGCGGCTTCGTCCGCGAGCTCCACGGCGTCGGCGATGACGTCAAGCGACGCGCGCACGTAGGGGGCGTAGACGGACGGCACGCGGAAGTGGCCCGGCTTCGCGCCGGGACGGTTCGGGCAGTCCGCGAACACCTCGCGCATCTGCCGCACGGCGTCCGAATCGATCAGCAGAATCTCGCCGTTGTGCTCCACGAAGGAATCGCCGCGGTTGATGGCGGCCTGGATGACCGAGGGCGGCACGTGGCGGCCGCCGTCGTCGAACCCGCAGCCGACCTCGACGGTGCCGGCCTCGCTCCCCTTCACGTCCGCGACGTCGACCGTCGCGAGGATCTGTCCGTACCCGTCCACCAGCTCGGTCAGCCGCTCCGACAGGAACACCTTCCAGTGGTTGTTCCGTTCAAGGGCCGGGGCGCCGCTGGCGAGAAAGTTCAGCACCTCGCGCGGCTTGGAGATGAATGCGCGCGGCTGCTTGCCGTCCGAAACGAAGCCGTATCCGGCCAGCAGCTTCTGCGCCGCCTGCTCGGCCGCGAGGTTGCGCGTATGGTAGAGCAGCATGTCATCGGGGTCGGGGCGGCAGATTTCGTCCGGACCCGCCGGCGCGCAGCAGCGGATCTTCTGCGTGCCGTAGACGGCATGGAGATCCGCGCCCAGCGACGCACGCGACCCGACGACCTCGAGGTGGAACACGGGATGGTCGGGCACGAACTTGAAAAGGTCTTCGGACGGCGACAGCTGCACGTCGCACAGGGTGCGCAGCAGCGGCAGATTGCCGTGCAGGAACGCGGGCATCGCCTCGCGCGAAATGATTTCGTCGTGCTGGTAGAGCGAGTGGAACGCCTCGGGGAGGACGCCCTCGAGGGGCGTAAAGCAGCCGCGGCCCGCGCCGGTCTCGGTCACGGGGCGGCTCCAGACGAAACCCTGGCGCCCATGCACGAAGAAGCGGTCGGAGGACGCGACGTGGTCGAACGGCAGCTCGGCGTAGGGGAAGAGCGCAAAGCGGCCGTCCTCCTCGAAATACTCGGCCTTCATCACGCACCGCGCCTTCGGCGCGCGCGTCATCATCGCGACGATGTTCAGGAAGTCGCCGGGGGCGAGGGTGAAGGACGGCTTGACCGGGCCTTCGCAGATGTCTTCGAGCACGTCGAGCAGGTCGCAGGATCCCGTCGAGAGCGAGACGCCCGGCGCCGCGCGAAGGCGGGGATCGTCGGGCGTGTAGCGCACGCCGGCCTTGTCCACGAACAGGAGCGTCGCCTTGACCCCGTCCGCATAGAATTCGTCACGGAAGGTCTTCTCGTCCCACTTGAGTTCGAGACGCATCGGCCGCCCCCGCGGCGAGCGCGGGATGTAGTCCGCCGGATTCACGGCCGCCCGGCGTTGGGCCGCGCGCAGCTCGCGCTGGTGGGCCTCCTCCTCCTCGGGATTGTTCATGCGGCACATGATGTAGAGCGCCACGGCGATGACGTGGGGGCACACCCGGCCGAACTCCTGGTTCGTGCGGCACGGACAGTGCGAGGTCACGCCGCCGTCCGTCCTGAGCGTGAAGCTGACGGGCATGTCCCAGCCGCCCGGCGTGGCGATCTTGCCGGAAACCTTGCGCGTCGCCTGGTCCCATTCGGCGCCGACCACCTGTCCGCGACGGGCGATGTGGAGGCCCTGATTGAAAACGTCGCCGCCGCCCCAGCCGATCAGCACCTGCTCGTTCAGATCCTTCGGCGTCATACCAGCGGCTCCACGAAGCGGACGGCATTCGCCGCGACGGCCGCGGCAACCGCCTGCGGCTCGAGACCGCGCAGCGCGGCGAGGCGGGCGACCAGCGCGGCGATCAGCGCCTCCTGCCCTTCCGCCTCCGCCGGATCACGGTCCGACTCGAGCAGCACGCGGTCGAGCGGCAGCTCCTTCGCCATCGCCCGGTAGTTCACGGCATGGTCGTTGAGGAGGGCGGGGCCGAGCGAGACGAAGCCGTTGAGCGCGAAGATGCCGGGCAACAGCCCCGTCGCGCGCGAAAAGCCGTGGAACAGAAACGCGGGGATCCGCCCCCGATGCGGCTGGCAGGCCTGATACACTTCGCCCCAGCATTTGGCGCCGTGGAGGACGACCGGACGGTCGAACGCCGCCGCCAGCTCGAGCTGGGCCCGGAACGTCGTGCGCTGGATTTCGGGCACCGCCTTCGTGCGGAGGCGGTCGAGGCCGATCTCGCCCACGCCGAGCGTCGGATCTTCCGTCAGCCGAGCGGCCAGGCCGGCGACGGCGCCTGCGGGATCGGCGAGGTCCGCCGCCTGCCACGGATGGTATCCGAGAAAACGAAATTCACGCCCCTCGCAGACGAGGAACGTGTCGTAGACGTTGCGATGGAAATGGGCGTCCGTCATGTGCCGTGCACGCATGCGATGGGCCAGAACGCGAGCGTGAAGCCGCCGCCCGGCGGAACCTCGAGGAAGATCCGCGCGTCGGGCGCGACGCCCGCGAGGGTCTCGCGCACAATGCCGGCGGCCTGCGCCTCGGGGGGGTCCTTCGCGTTGGGGTCGCGCACGACCTCGCAGAGGTAGTCCGTATACTTCCGGGCCGACTTCGGCAGCTGCTTCCAGAGATCCTCGAAGCGGATCGTGAGCGCGGTGGCGCCGACGCTGAACGCGCCGACGTTCCAGATGTCTTTGTAGCGGCGCGCGCACACGAGGA
Source organism: uncultured bacterium (assembly GCA_902803135.1). Classification (GTDB taxonomy): domain Bacteria; phylum Verrucomicrobiota; class Kiritimatiellia; order RFP12; family UBA1067; genus RUG572. Next base: position 6,693 of record CADCPA010000074.1, on the reverse strand, counting down.
AGTCGTTCGGCTCGCCCCGCGTCACGCGGAAGGCGTCCGCACGCTGGCTCTTCAGACAATGGCCGGTGAAGACGGCGAACGCCTCGCGCGCCGCCAGCGTCACGCCGTCGCCGAAGACGGGTTCCGGCAGCGGCTCGCGCACGAACGGCACGACGGCGAACGCCGCCGTGAGGAGGTCCTGGCCGTCCGCGAGTTCGAGGGAGTCGATCGGGGGATCGTTCTCGAGGCGGGCTTCGGCGAGGTCGGCCGGACGGGTCCAGGCCAGCGTCGGGACGTTCGGACTCGACGCCTTCAGGACGCCGTCGTCCCAGTCGAGCTTGGCAATCGGCTTGAGCATGGTTGCGCGCCCCCGGCGTAATCAGAACTTCAAACCGTCGAACGCCGACCCGATGTTGGAAAACGAGTCGGTCTTGCCTTCGTTCGCGCTCATCCAGTCCTTGACGTCCTGCGCCTCGGCGTCCGCCGCGATCTGCTCGGGCGTGCGGGGTTTGAGGGGCTTCGTCTGGGTCTGGCGGATCGACAGCGAAATGCGTTCGCGTGCCCAGTCGACGGAGAGGACTTTGACCGTCACGAGGTCGCCCTCCTTGACGTAGTCGCCCGGATTGACGACCTTGTCCCAGGAGATTTCGCGCACGGGAACAAGGCCTTCCATGCCGCCGAGGTCGACGAACGCGCCGAAGTCGAGCACCTTCACGACCGTGCCGTTGCGGGTCTGTCCCTCCTCGAGGGTGTCGCGCAGGTAGTCCTTGGCGACTTCCAATTCCTTCTCCTGCACCGCACGGCGGCTGACGATGAGGTTCGCGCCGCGGTCGTCCTTGCCGTATTCCTGCACGAGGAACTGGAAGGTCTTGCCGACGTAGGGATTCTCGGCGCCCGCGGGGAGCGGCTTGCGGAAGCGCTCGATCTGGGAATAGGGGCAGAAACCGCGCTGCCCGGCGACGGTCACCTCGAAGCCGCCCTTCACTTCTTTCTCGACCTTGCCCTCCAGCGGCAGCTGGTTGTCGAACGCGCGCTGGATCGTCTGGTCCAGGGAGACGATCGCGGCGGATTCGGCGACGTCGGCCTTCGCGAAGAGGAAGGCGTCCTTCTGCATCGCCACGAAGGAGACGTCGACCACGTCGTTGCGCTTGACCGTGACCTCGCCTTCTTCGTCCGTCACGTCCTCGACCGGCAGCAGGCCCACGCTCTTCGCGTTCACGTCCAGCGTCACATACGTCTCGCCCACGGTTACCACGCGGCCCTTCACCGTGTCGCCGGGGTTGAAACCCTTGCGGTAGTTCCGAAGCTGGTTGTCCAGCATGGCGCCAAAATCGAAATCCATCGTTGAACCTTTCTTGTCCTCTGAACCTTATGTGTCAAAAAATCGAATGGATATTATACCGCATTCCGCGCGGCGTCTCAATCCCCGATTCGCGGGATTCGCATGGGAGCAGCCCGAAAATACCATTTTCACATCTCCTTTTTTTTGATATACTGTCCACATGAAATCATCGCGGAACAAGGTGAAGTCCGGCCAGACCATGTTCGAGTACATTCTCGTGTTCGTCGTGCTGTTCGGTCTGCTGGGCGCCATCCACATCTTCGTTTCGGCCGCACGGTCGTCGGCCGAGCGGACGACGCAGCTCGTGACGTGCGAGTATCCGTAACGGTTTCGCAACCTAGAAAGGACCCAACAGACATGAAGAGCCGCAAGTTCAAAAAAGGTCAGACGATGGTCGAGTACATCATCATCGTCGCGCTCATCGCGATCTCCCTGATCGCCGTGTTCACCTACTTTGGCAGAGGCGTCGCCAAGAAGGTCGCCGGCGCGACCGCCGCGATTTCCGAAGAGGAAGGTTCCAAGGCCAAGCAGGCTGCCGAAGAACTCGACGAGAACACCATCAAGCGTCTCGGCGAGTAACGCCGCGGACCGGGGACTTGTCCGTGTCAGCGCCGAGAAGAGACCGTGCCGGCGGGCAGGCGATGATCGAAACGGTTATCGTCCTGTTTTTCCTCTGCATGGTCTTCTTCTGGGTGTATGAGTATACGACGATCCTCACCAACCACACCGTGCTCGACTACGCCGCCGCGCGTGCGGCACGAGCCCGGACGGTCGGGTTCAACGACTTCATGATCACGAAGACCGTGCGCATCTCCACCATGGCGACCGCCGGACGCTGCCTGACCCAGGACGACGAGGGCAACGCCCTCTCGACCGGTACGCTCGTGAGCCGCATGGGATCCTACCTCCAGGCCGAGAACGACGCGGAGACGAGCGGCATCCTCGACTTCCCCTACTGGCGCGGACACCACCTCGGCTGGGACTGTTCCGAACCCGGCGGCGACGTCAACGAGCTGACGATGCGCGTGTGGCAGAGCCGTCCGCTCTACGGCAACGGCGAAGACGCGGAAGACGCGGCCATCGACGGACGCGACTACAAGCTCACCGGCGAGGCCCGCATCGAAGGCCATTATCCCTTTTATCTCCAATGACGGCATCCCATGGCGGTTCAACGGACAAAGCACGGCCAGATCGTTCTGGTACTCGTCTTCATGATGCTCGGGCTTCTGCTCCTGATGCTCGTGAATGCGGACGTCTTTCTCGCCATCCGCGGCAAGGGCCGTCTCCAGAACGCCGGCGACGCCGCGGCCCTCGCCGCCGCCCGCTGGCAGGGCATCACCCTCAACGCCGTCGGCGCGCTGAACCTCGCGCAGGTCGACATCGCCTGCAAATACTGCGAGCAGCCCCAGCAGATTTCCAACCTCGTCACGGGCGTCCAGCACCTCCAGGAACGCCTCGTCTTCGCCGGTCCCTGCGCCGGCCTCTACGCCTCGCAGTGCATCGCCGCGAAGAACGGCATGGAAGTCGACCGCGGCATGACGCGTCTCGTCAACGACGCGATCGCGGGTGCCGCGAAATACGTGCCCGGCACGGTTTCCTGGCCGACGAAGAGCGAAGACTACGCGATGATGCTCCGCGGCGCCGTGGCCGACGGCGTCTACGCCGGCTGCGACAACGCCCAGTTCTTCAACTATTCGGCCGACGGCTCGCATCCCCTTTACAACCGGGACTTCTACCAGGCCGTGGACGGCGAGGACTGGTGCTGGTTCTTCCTGCGCGACAACATGTACAGTCTGCTGAAGAGCTTCAGCGGCTGGGGCGACGTGCAGCCGGGATCGACGGCCTCGCCCGTCAACCCCGAATTCTACGCCGTCGCCGTCAACCCCGTCAGGGCTGCGCTGCAGAGCCTCGATCCGGACGGAAACGGCGACCGGATCCGCCGCAACGTGATCGATCTCGCCCGCCGCGCCGGCTGCGAGAACGTCAACGAGATGGCCTTCGACCGCGCCAAGATCCTCACCGACGACTTCACCTACACCTGGTACGTCTACAACGGCGACTGGCGTGCCTGGTCCGAAATGCACCGCAACGGTCCCGACCAGCTCCCCCTGCGCAGCGACGTGCAGCCCCGCTACGACGTCTTCGGCTGCTCGGCCGTGACGCGCGTGCTGGCACGCCTGGAACCCGTCACGCCGGGCACGGCGGCCCGCCAGAACCTCTGGACCGCCGCCGCCAAGCCCTTCGGCGAAATCGACGGACGCACCGTGACGCTCGACGGCGAATTTCCGCTCGTCACGCCGGCCTTCACCGCCGTACGCCTCATCATGCTCGCCGGCGCCTCCGAAGCCCGCCTCAACATGGCCGAAGACGAATGGGTCACGCACACACGCGACCACATCCAGGACTGCGCCAAGGGCAAGGGCGTGGGCAGCTGCCGCTACTGCGCCATCCTCGACAAGTGGAACCTCGCGTCCTTCCGCCTGAAGGGCGTCATGTGGCTTGAGAGAAACAGCGACCAGTGCATCGTCCACAGCGGCGGCGGCCCCAGCTCTTCGGGAGGTACGCGTCATGCGCGCTAAACGCGGACAGGCCGCCATCGAATTCGCCATGTGCGTCTTCGCCTTCGCGCTCCTCCTGAGCGCCGTGTTCACGTTCGCGAACATCATCCCCGAATCGACGCGCATCCAGAACATGGTGCGGGCGCTCGCGGGCCGCAACGCCGAATCCGGCAACGGCGCCGCCGAAGGCACGATTCCCCAGCGGACGCTTCAGAACCTGCCGAGCGCGCTGCGCAACGTGCCGGCCGTGGACCTCGTACGCGAAAATCTCGACTTCACGGTCGATCTCGACGAGCTCGCCGCCACCTACATGTTCGGCGCGGACGGCAAGAACGAGCTCAAGATCGGCGAAGAATCCTACATGCCCGCCATGGGCCTGCCCGATTTCAATCCCGCGACCCGCATGACCGACGAGGAGGGTCTGCTATGAAGAAACGCCTGTCCATCGTCCTGTCCATCCTGTTCGTCGTCCTGCTGGTCGGCGGCTGGTTCTTCCAGGTGCGCACGGGGCCCGAGCAGCCCGACTACCGCGGCACCATTGCCGGAGATTCGGAAGTCTCCGTGTGGTTCGAATCCGGCTACGCCGTCGACGCCGCGGCCAAGGCCGCCGCCGAATACCGGTCGGCGGGCTGGGAGGAACTGCCCGTGTCGACCGACACGTTCAAGCTGTTCGCGAAAGGCAACCGCACCGCCGCCCTTCTCGCCGAAGACCTGTCCTCCGGCGTGCGGGTGACCGAGCTGCGCCGCAAGTGAGTTGTGAGTTTGGAGTTAGAGTTCAGAATTTAGAATTAAAAGTCAAGAGACAAAGAATGAAACAGAAGATCGTCCTCATCGTCGCCATCCTCGCCGGCCTCCTCGCCGCGATCCTCACGCGTACCTATCTCTCGTCGAAGGACGCCGAACTCGAGACGATGAAGAAGAAGTGGAAAGAGGCGCACGGCACCATGGAAGTGCTCTGCTACGTCAAGGACGTTCCCGGCGGTACGGCGCTCCAGGAAAGCGACCTCGGCACGCGCGTCGTGCCGGAGAGCGGTCTGCGCGGACAGGCCCTCACGAAGAATCTCGCCTCTGAAATCTTCGGCCGTAAAATCGTGAGCGGACACCGCGAGGGCGAGCTCGTGTTCTGGAGCGACATCGAAGGCGGCAACCCCGTCGGCTCGGGCCTCGCCAACGACATCCGCAAGAAGATGCGCGCCGTCTCCATCAACGCCACCGGCGCCGCGGCCGTGAGCGGCATGGTCAAACCCAACGACCATGTGGACGTGATCGGCACCTTCTCCTTCCCCAAGCCGGGCGCCGACGACAAGGTCGTCCAGGAACTCGTGACCTGTACGATGCTGCAGAACGTGCTCGTGCTCGCCACGGGCAGAGACACCGCGAAGACCGCGTCCGCGTTCAACTTCGGCGGCACCAGCTATTCCACCGTCACGCTCGAAGTGACGCCGCGCGAAGCCGAAATGCTCGTCTTCTGCGAACAGATCAAGGGCCGCCTCGCCCTGACGCTGCGCAACCGCAGCGACACGACGTATGAAAAGGAGCTCCCGCAGGTCAACTTCGACAAAATCCGCGAAGAGATCGAAGAGCTCAACAACAAGCGCCAGATGGAAATCGGAGGAGCCAACTGATGTCCTTCGCACTTGACGTCGTCCTTCCCGGCGAAGGTTCTGCGAGCCGCTATCTCTATGAGGACGGATCCTACATTCTCGGCCGCGGATCGGCCTGCCACATCAACTTCGACGATCCCGGCGTTTCCGAACGCCATGCCTTCCTGACGCTCAGCGGCGAGTCCGCCACCATTCAGGACATGCACAGCGCCAACGGCACGTACGTCAACGGCATGCCCATCAACGACGTCGTCGCACTTTCGCCCGAGGCGGTCGTCCAGATCGGCGACACCGCGCTGCGCGTCTTCCCCGTTTCCGCCGAAGACGCCGCCGACATGCGCGAGCAGCTCGCCGGCGCCGCCGCGGCCCCGGCGCCGGAACCCGAACCCGAGCCGGAGCCCGAACCGGAGTCGGAGCCGGAGCCGGATCCGATGGCCGAAATCCGCCGCCAGGTCAAGGCGCAGATCCAGCAGGAACTCATCACGCGCCTCGACCTCAAGCGCCTCACCGTCGCCGGCGTGGACCGCGAAGGCCTTGAAAAGCAGGCGACGGTCAAGCTCCACGAAATCATCCAGCAGGTGCAGAACAGCGGCAAGCTGCCGGAAGGCATCGATGCGGACCGCCTGGAACGCGAAGTGTTCAACGAAGCGCTGCGGCTGGGTCCGCTGGAAGATCTCCTGGCGGACGACACCGTGACCGAAATCATGGTGAACGGTCCGCACAAGGTCTACGTCGAACGCAAGGGCCGCCTCCAGCTCACCGACCTCCAGTTCATGGACGACGCGAGCGTCAACGCCGTCATCGAGCGCATCGTCTCGCCGATCGGCCGCCGCATCGACGAATCGCAGCCGTATGTGGACGCCCGTCTGGCGGACGGCTCGCGCGTGAACGCGATCATCCCGCCGCTCTCCCTCTCCGGCCCCACGATCACGATCCGCAAGTTCGCCAAGAAGACGCTGACCGTGACCGACTTCGTGAACTTCGGCACCTGGACCTACAACGCCGCCGAATTCATGAAGGCCTGCGTCATCATGCGCAAGAACATCATCGTGGCCGGCGGCACGGGTTCCGGCAAGACCACCCTTCTGAACCTGCTCTCGTGCTTCATTCCCGCAAACGAGCGCATCGTGACGGTGGAAGACGCCGCCGAACTCCGCCTTGTGCAGCCGCATGTCGTGCGTCTCGAGGCGCGTCCGCCGAACATCGAAGG
>CADCPA010000073.1 GCA_902803135.1 uncultured bacterium | reverse complement strand
CCGAACCCTTCCTCTCGGGCAGCAGTATCGTACATGTCGCGGTCAAGGCACTTGTACTTCTTCGCCTGGACAAGTTTCGTAAGCAGAAGCTTGTCTATACCGTCGAAGGCAGTGCGATCAACGCCAGACTGGTACGTGATCTTGTCGAGGACGAGCCACTTCGTCTTGGAGTTTCCGCGCGGCGCGATGGACGCGGCGGCGGCATCGATGCCGACCTCGCCTCCGCACGCACCGACGATCTTCGCGGCGATCTGGCGGCAGACGTCCTCTATCAGCTTGCGCTGCGGATCGGCCGTAGTGGTCGAAACGACGCTGTTGGCCGTCTCCGAGCACTCGCCAACGCCGTCGAAAGCGAGCAGAATGTTTCCGTTGAGGTCGCGGACCTTTCCGACGTATGGCTGGCGGAACGTGCGCACGCCCGCCTTCGCGCCGGAATCATTGACGTCGACGACCTTCGAATCCTCCTCGCGGTCGCCGAGGGCGACGGTGATGAGGCGCGTCGCGCCGTCCGCCTTCTCGAGGTCGACCATCCTGATCGCGCCCTTCGAGGCAGAGAACAGGGCGGATTCAAGGTACCCGGCGGCAAGCGGTACATAGCGGCGCGACGGGTCGTTCAGCACCTTGAGGCGTATGTCGTTGAGCAGCTTGCGGTTGCGCTGGTTCTCGGACTGGATCATGTCCGTCTCGTGCGTGACCTCGAGCTTTTTGGTGGCCCACCTGATGTCAACCGATCCGGCGTTGTGCTCCTTGTTCTCTCCAAGCTGCGGCAGGGACGGAAGCCCCGCCGCGTACTGTCCCGGATGGATCGTCTTTCCAAGCCAATCCTCGATCGGCGTCAGCGACTCTGCCGTTCCAAAAGCGCAGATCGCGAGGCGGACTTCGCGCTGACCTGCGTTCCTCTGTGCATCGGTTTCCTGCGCCAACGCGACGAGGCCAAGCGCCGCAACGGCGGCACTTGCAACTATGCCGGTGAATTTCATCTTAGGACCGCCTTTCGGTTCAGTTCATCACGTTCGTCTTGTCGACCGCCTTCTGGAGAGGTACGCGCTTCTGCCAGAAATCAAGCCCGGTCGCGACGTCGGTAAGCTTTATGAGGAGAGAGTTCTCCTTGTAGAAATTGCCGTTGTCGCGGCGAACGTTCTGCTCGCGCAGCTTGCCGGTCATGACGAACTCTGGCTTGACGGGCGCGGCGCCGGTCTGGGCAGCGAAGTCTTCGTTGTAGACGATGAAATTCCCACCCTCGCCGTCCCATCCCATCAACGACTCCTCGAACATCATCTTGAGGGAATCGGCCAGATAGCCTGCCTGCGATCCGCGTGCCGTCGTATCGACCGTGAACGGCTTCACATTGACAACACGGCGCTTGCCGGGCTTGGCGTACCGCATGGCGGCCTTGTTTATGCCCTGGACGGCCTCGGACACGACGATGTTGAGGTCCGCTTCGGCGAATCCAGAGGTGACCTCCGTGTCCTCTCCCTTGACGATGCGGCGGGTCTGTTCGGTTGCGCATCCTGCGGTTGCAAGAGCCGCGACTACCATAAGACCAAATGCAAGTCTGTTCATTTTTCTCCTTTTCCTTGTTTGTTTACCAGTTTATCGTACAATGTTGAATTTCGACTTTTGACTCTTTTAAAACCCCACGTTCAATATCGGAAGGCAGGCGACACCCGTCCCGTTGAAGTTGAGGACGCCGATCTGCACGCCGTGAAGGTCGCGCGCGAAATTCACGGCGCCGACCTGCAGCCCGTACGCGCCGCCATCAACGACGTTCACGACGCCGACCTGAACACCCTTCATCGTCCCGCCAACGTAGTTGCCGAACAACGTCAGGGAGATTCCGCCGAAGTCGCGCTTCGTGTACGAGAACAGCCCTGAGTCAAGCCCGCGCATGTCGACAAACGCACCCCAGCCGAAGTTCAACCGCACTCCGTAGACGCTGCTCTCCTCGTTCGGGATCGACCACGGGAGGACCGTCACGCCGACTGCGGTGTCGTACGACCGCCAGCCGTAGGCGTTGTTCCCGCCCCGCTCGATGAACGTGACGTCACGCTCGTTGGCTCCTGTCGCAAGGTCGTTCGCGACGCCCCTGCCAGCCTCGAACCCCGCAGCAGGCGCCGTGGACGCAAGACCGGCGGCCACGCCGGCTGCAAGTATCGCTCTTGTGAATTTCATTTTCCTTAGCCTCCCGATGTCGTTCGGACAATCCAAAGTCCCTTATTCAAGCCACAAGCCGCAGCGGCCTACCGCCTGGCCCTGCGGACGTAGAACATCATGTCAACAGCCGCTGAAGTAGGAGCCGTGCCTTTGAGCGCGCAGACCTCGAACGGCTGAAGCATGCGCGAGCTCCACGTCGAGGCGACGGAGTCAATCTCCATGCCGTCGGCGTCAAGCCAGGCGAGCTTCCAGTCCACGGGAAGATCAGACGAGGTGTTGTTCACCATGTTCGCCTGGAATGTGTATATCCCGGCCGGCCCCTTTACGCAGCGGATGTCGGTTATGTAGACGTCCGTGCCGAGGTCCGGGGCCATCGTCACGCGTCTGTCCGGCGGCGGCACGTTGGTCGCGACGCATCCCGAAAACAGGACCGTGGCGACGGCGACAGCACACAATGCAATTGACTTCACTTTTCGTACACTCCTTTCCATGTTGACGAGCAAATTATGCCATCTTTCGACGAAAAATGCAAGCGGAATGTGAGTCTCGTCCGCGATGCTACTTTACGACGAAATTGACCATGCGCTTCGGAACGGCGACGACCTTGACAATCGTCTTG
>CADCPA010000072.1 GCA_902803135.1 uncultured bacterium | reverse complement strand
GTCGATCGTGTCCATATAGGGCTCAGCCGTGTTCTCGGTGGCGAGTACGGTCCCGGGGATGCACGCCCGGATCCGCGCAAGCGAGGTGCGAGAGCCGTCGCTCCAGTGCGAACCTCCTCCGAGCGGATGCCCATGCTGCGGATCATAACACCGCTGCGGAGCTGCGGCGCCAATCTGATCGAATAGGCATTTGCAAATGACCACGCCATAGTTCAGCTCACGATGGACGGCGAGGTGGTTAGGGAGTGGAAGAACGCACACTAGGCACAAAAGGAAACGAACATCAAGAACATCCGCCAAGTCGTTTTGGGGCTGAGGTAGAGCGCGGGCGGATATAGGTGGGAGTTCCTTGCTTGAGGGGGCGAGAAACGAGAAACGCCCCCACGGAACAGTCTTTCATCAGCCCCCCTAGACTCAAGGTCTCATGCTTTGGTATAATATTGGCACGGAGTTTGGGTGTCAGATGTTCTCATGGGGGGCGTACTTTGGAGCGTACTCGTGGTTAAAAGTTTCCATGATTTGGAAGGACGGTTCACGAAACCCAAAAATAAAAAAAAGCCCAACAAATGAAGGGATTCGCTTGTGCGGGAATGGTGGGCTATAGTGGATTCGAACCACTGACCTCTTCCATGTCAAGGAAGCGCTCTAACCAACTGAGCTAATAGCCCTCGTGCCCTTGATTGGCAACAAAAAAAATTATAGCAAATCCCCTTCTCAGGGTCAACGGGGAAAAAAAATTATTTTCTTCCCTCGGACGGGCGACGGCGGGAGCGCCGTCGCTGCGCACGGTTGGAATCGCATCAAGGAGCGGGTTCGTGCTCTTCACAGGCGAAGCGGAATTCGTCGAAGTCGACATGGCCGCCGGCGGTCTTCGTCGCGTAGTTGAAGAGCGCGAACTTCGTGCCCATGAAGAAGCGCGTGTAGTCGAAGCGCAGGTGCAGGCGCGAGCCGAGACGCTGCCACGAGCGCCCGTCGCCGCTCCAGTCGCACTCGGCCCAGTCCTGGCCGGGACGGAAGTCGGCGCGGACGCGCAGCCACACGACGTCGTCCGGCAAGTCCACCGCACCCTTCTCCTTCACGCGCGCCTCGGCGATCGCATGCTTCTCGCGCGTAAACACGCTCTTCTCCTCGGTCATCACGAGACGCTTCCGCCCATTCTCCATCTGCACGGCGAGCACGGCGCTGTCGCTCTGAAACGCGGCAAGGCCGGCGCGGTCGCCGTCCTTCATGCCGGAGACGTCGAGCTTGACGGCGCCCGAGCACGCCGGACCCACCATGCGCTGCGTAAGCGTGTTGGGCGCGAGGAAGAGATTCGGCACGACGCGCGCCGTCGTCAGGCGCAACCACCCGGGACGCGCCGCAAGCGACCAGGCGTCGTCGACGGGATTGTGGTTCCATTGCCAGTAGAGGCTCAGACGATCCGAACTGAAATCATCGGAACCGACATAGCCCGAGACATCGGGATACAGACGCGACGGATCGTTCGGAATCCGTCCGGCCGCATCGCCCAGCATCGGCCAATCGTCCTCCCAGCGCACGGGCATCAGACACGGCACGCGGCCGACGCCGCCGCGGTCCTGGAAGATGAGCGCGTGCCATTCGCCGTTGCGCTCCACCAGGTCGCCCTGGCCGACGCCGCCCCACACCTCGAACGGCGTCTCGAGAATCACCTTGCTTTCGTACGGCCCCGTCAGGGCCTTGGCGCGATAGCAGACTTCGCGGCGCAGACGGCCGGGCACGCTCCAGTCCATTGAAATCATGAGCAGATAGTAGTAGCCGCCGCGCTTGACGACATGCGAACCTTCCAGCAGTCCCTTCTCGCCCGGCGTGCGCGTCCAGCGCGTCAAATCGAGGTCGAGGCCGTGTCGGTCGACGTCGGAGAGGTCCGCCTTCAGCTGCGTCACATGGCCCGATCCGTGGAAGACGTAGGCTTTTCCGTCATCGTCGAAGAAGAGTCCGCCGTCGTGCATGTAGCTCGGCCGCGCGTGCAGCTTCCAGGGCCCCGCCGCCGTCTTCGCCGTGTACAGATAGCCGCGCGCGCCATTGCAGACGAACCACACGTAGAACTGCCCCTGATGGTAGCGGATCGTCGACGCCCACTGGCCCTGTCCGTACGCCGTGCGTCCGTCCTTGAAGTCGTAGCGTCCCCAGTCGTGGTCGCCGCGCGGATAGTCGCCCGGTTCGAAACGCGGAAGCACGTAGCTCACCGTGCGCCAATGGACGAGGTCTTCACTCTCCATGATCGGCACGCCCGGCACGAGATGCATCGTCGTCGAGACAAGGTAGTACTTCTTCCCGTCGGAGCACAGGCTCGGATCGGGCACATCCGCATACAGCACGGGATTGCGGTACGCCGCCTTCGCGGCCGGCGATTCCGGCTTCGGCGGAGCCGGCGGCGGGACGGAGTCGTCATCCTCGACCTTCATCGAGATGAACGGAATCGAGCCGTCCGCGTTGTACGTAAATTCCTTGAAGGTGGCGCTGCGCTGGAAGCCGCCGCCCTTCGGCGCCATGCCGTTGTGGTAGAAGCAGTAGTTCCGGCCCTTGAACGTCACGGAGCCGCCGTGGATTGTGAAGCTGCGTTCCGCCTGACCGAGGATCTTGCCGCGGTAGGTCCAGGGGCCGTGAATGGACTTCGCCGTCGAATAGGCCCAGTGCTCGGGCACGCCGCCGGCCGCGTATTCAAGGTAGTACGTGTCGCCGCGCTTGTAGATCCAGGGTGCCTCCTCGAAGTTCGTCGCGTCGTACTTCTCCTCCTTGTCGCCGACCTTGCGCGTGCGCTGCTTGTGCGGACCGAAGGCCTTCTCGTCCATCAGCCCCGGCACCTGCTTGTACGGCGCCTTGAAGGAAACCATGTCTTCGTTGAGCGGCGCGTACCAGCAATTGTTGTTGCCCCAGAAGAGCCACGCCTGTCCGTCGTCGTCGATGAAGACGGACGGATCGATGAACCCCCAGTCGCCCGGCACGAGCGGCTTGCCGATCGGATCGGTCCACGGCCCCAGCGGCGAATCGGCGGTTGCCACGCCGATGCCGTGCGTACCCTTCTTCGCGTCGTTCGCGGCGACGTACCAGTACCACTTGCCCTTGCGCTTGATGGCCTGCGACGCCCACGCGTCGTTGCCCTGCTTCGCCCATTTGAAGACGGAGGTGTCCATCACCATGCCGTGGTTGGTCCAGGTCTTCATGTCCTTCGTGGACAGCACCTGCCATCCGGGCATGTTGAACCAGTTGCCGGGCAGGTCGCGGCCCGTGAACACCCAGAGCGTATCGCCGTCCACGACAGGCGCGGGATCGGGCGTGAAGAAATCGACGGCGAGCGGTTCGCCGGGGCGAACCGTGCGCGTACTTGCCGCCGAGAGGCTTGAGAACCCGGCCAGACCGAGAACCAGACCGAACAGAATGCGTTTCATCTCCGACTCCTTTCGATTTCTTCACGCCTCACGTACCTCGACCGCCTTCCGAACGCGCCGGCGCCTTCGCCGCGACGGCCCGTTTCGAAAACTCGCAGCCGCAGTACGACTGCCGGTAGAGGCCGAGCTCCTCCGATCGTTTCAACGAGCGCAAAAACCCGTTCTTCTTCTTAAAGTCAACCTCGAGAAACCGCGGCGCGGCCGCCCCGCCGCCGCCGCACGGCGCCGTCGACACGGTCCAGGCGGCGTCCTGTCCCGCCGCGAAGACGGCCGATGAGATCTTATGCGGCGAAACCGTAAGCGACGTCGTGAACGCGTCGAACCCGTGCGCCGCGGCCCACGCGGCCGCCCGCGCGAGCGAATAGCGGAAGCAGCGTGCGCAGCGCGCGCCCTTCTCCGGCTCGCGCTCGAAGCCCTTCGCGACCTGCTCGAGCCAGTCCGCATGATCGTAGTCGTCCGCCACGACGGCCACGCCGTCCGCCGCCGCGAGCTTCCGCACCTCGGCGAGGCGCTTCTCGAACTCCGCGCGCGTGTCGATGTTGCAGTTGGAGAAAAAGAGGACCACATCATGGCCCTCTTCTTTCAGCTGCGGCTCGCACGCGCTTGCGCACGGACCGCAACAGGCATGCAAAAGGACGTTCATCAGGCGCGATAGTTCGGCGCTTCCTTGGTGATCGTGATGTCGTGCGGACGCGCCTCGCGCTGGCCGGCCGCGGTGACGCGGTAGAACTTGCCGCGCGCCTGGAGCTCCGCCACCGTCTTCGTGCCGCAATAGCCGAGCGAAGCCTTGAGACCGCCGCAGAACTGCGTCATGATCGACGCGACATTGCCCGAGTACGGGACCATGCCCTCGATGCCCTGCGGCACGAGATTGTCGTCGCTCTCGTTGTCCTGGAAGTAGCGCGCACGCGACCCCTTGCCGTTCTTGAGGGCGGCCATCGAGCCCATGCCGCGATAGACCACGTACTTGCGGCCGTTGGCGTAGATCTTCTCGCCCGGGGACTCTTCCGTGCCCGCGAGCACCGAGCCGAGCATCACGCTGTCCGCACCCGCGGCGAGCGCCTTCGGCACGTCGCCGGAGAGCTTGATGCCGCCATCGGCGATGACCGCCACGCCGGAACCGCGGAGCGCCTTGGCGGCGTTGTAGACGGCCGTGAGCTGCGGAATGCCGACGCCGCAGACGACACGCGTCGTGCAGATCGACCCCGGACCGATGCCGACCTTGACCGCGTGCGCGCCGCACTTGGCGAGCGCGAGCGCCGCTTCGCCCGTGGCGATGTTGCCGGCGATCACGTCGACCTTCGGGAAATGCCGGACGATGTACTTCGTCATCTCCATGATGCCCTTCGAGTGGCCGTGGGCGGAGTCGACGACCACGACGTCGACGCCGGCCGCCGCGAGCTTCTCCATGCGGGAGAGGTCGCCCCTGCCGCCCGAGACGGACGCCGAGACGCGCAGACGGAACTTGTCGTCGCAGTTGTACGTGGGGTTCTTGTTCTCGACAAGACGCTGCACGTCGGTGAACGAATAGAGGCCGACGACCTTGCCGGACTTGTCCACGAGCGGGAGCTTGCCCATCTTGTTGGCGCGCATGATTTCGTACGCCTTCTTGAGGCTCGTGCCGGGCTTGGCCGTGATCGGATCCTTCTGCATCACGTCGCCGAGCTTTGCGGCGTCCCTCGGCGCATAGCGCATGTCGGAGCCGGAAATCATGCCGACGAGGCGGTCCTGGTCGTCGAGCACCGGGAAGCCGTTGAACTTCAGGCCCAGACGGCGCTTCTCGGCGCGGAGGAAGGAGATGTCGTCGTTCGCATGGAAGCACACCGGTTTCGCGATGAGACCGTTGAGGTAGTTCTTCACCTTGGCGACTTCAGCCGCCTGATCGTCTTCTTCAAGGTTCTTGTGGATCACGCCGATGCCGCCGGCAAGGGCCATCGCAATGGCCATCGGGGCTTCCGTGACCGTATCCATGGCGGCGGAAATGAACGGCACCTTCATCTTCTGGCGCGAGGTCAGCTTCGTCTCCAGCGATGCGTCGTCCGGCAGGAAGTCGGCATACTGCGTCACGAGAGTCACGTCGTCATACGTCAATCCCTCGAACGGAAAAGTCTTCATGAAGTCGTCAAGATACTTGTTGGTCGCCATGTGAACTCCTAATCGGTGCCTTTCCCGTAGACTTATACTCTTTTCCGCGGGGAAAGGCAAGTCAAAAACGAAACAGCGGTTGAAAAAATCGGTCAAATCAGGCCGAAACGGGCGGACGCACCGCCGGCTGGAGGTAGATGGGCAGCGGTTCGGCGCGCAGCAGCTCGGGATGCGCGACTGCGATTTCCGCAAGGCGCTGGGCGAGCGGTACGAGCGACCCCTTGTAGTGGCGGCCGAAAACGCCCTGGAGGAGCGTTTCAATGCGCGCCCCGTCGGGCGTCACCACCGCGCAGTGTTCGGGCACCGCGGAGGCGAGCCCGTCCTTGGTGACGAGCGTGAAATCCTTCACGCAGTCCACACCGTCGTAGACGACGACCCAGAAGCGGTCGCGGCGCGCGTCGCCGACGACGGCCGTGTGCGCACCGTCGCGCGAGAGCGCGAGCGAGGACGGCAGCCCGACGACCTGTGTCGTCTTCTGCCTGTTCCCGAGCGCCAGCCCCTGGGCGAACGCCAGCGCGGCACGGATGCCGGCGAACGAGCCCGGGCCCTGCCCGACGAGCACCTGGTCGAGGTCGTTGACCGTCAAGCCCCGCCCCGCGAGAAACTCGCGGATCTTCACGGGCCATTCCGCACTCCGCGCATCCATGCCTGCAAAGACGCGGCCCGCCACGACGCCGTCCGTGGCCAGGGCGACGCTCTGCGTGTCGGTCGATCTGTCGATCACAAGAATGTTCATCCGGTTCGAACCGCCTTCCGAAGAAGTTCCCATTCCTTTCCTTCGCGCACGAAGCCTTACTTGGACTTCGCCGCCTGCTGCTGCAGCCAGGCTTCGATGAACGGCTGGATGTGCCCGTCCATCACCGCGTTCACGTCCGACGTTTCGACTTCCGTGCGGAGATCCTTCACCATCGTGTACGGACAGAACACGTACGAGCGGATCTGCGACCCCCAGCCGTTGGCGCTCTTCGCGCCGTAGAAGCGGTCCATCTCGGCGCGCTTCTGGTCTTCGTAGTACTCGTACAACTGGGCGCGCAGCATGTTCATGGCCTTTTCCTTGTTCATGTGCTGCGAGCGTTCCTTCTGGCAGGCCACCACGATGCCCGTGGGCAAGTGGGTCAGGCGCACCGCGGAGTCCGTCTTGTTGACATGCTGGCCGCCGGCGCCGCCGGAACGGTACGTGTCGATGCGGAGATCTTCGTCCTTGATTTCGACGTCGATGTCGTCGAGGATTTCCGCGACCGTTTCGACGGACGCGAACGACGTCTGGCGGCGCTTGTTCGCATCGTACGGCGAAATGCGCACGAGGCGGTGGATGCCGCGTTCGGCCTTCATCGTACCGTAGGCATACGGCCCCTCGATGCGGAAGTAGACGTCCTTCAGACCCGCTTCTTCGCCCGGCTGCTGGTCGTACTCTTCAAGCTTCCATCCCTGGTCTTCGGCGTAGCGCTGGTACATGCGGTAGAGCATCGTCACCCAGTCGCATGCTTCCGTGCCGCCCTGGCCCGCGTGGATCTTGACGAACACGTTGCAGGCGTCGAACTTGCCGCCGAGGAGCGACTGCATGCGCAGCTTGGCGAAGTAGTCGTCCGCCTTCGCGCATTCCGCGAGCGTATCCTTGAGCGCGGCCTGCTGGGCCGGGCCCTCCTCCATCTCCGCGAGCTCGAGCATCACCGCCGCGTCGTCGACCGTCTTCGACAGCGCGTCGAACGGCTGTACGTAGGCACGCTCCGCGTTCGTCGCCGCGATGACTTCCCGGGCCTTCGCCTGATTGTTCCAGAAGTCCCCGTCGGCCTGCTGCGCCTCCAGCTCCTGAAGCCGGCCGCGGCGAGCCTCGATCTTCACATAGTCCGCCATCTCGGCGACGCTCTTCTTGAGCCCCTCGATGCGCTGGCTGACCTCCTCGACTTCCAGCAGTTTCTCTTTGACGTCTTCCGCCATGTCGTTCACCCTCGATTGCCTGGCCCACACACTTGCACAACATTCAAGCCGAGTCCCGCGACCTCAGGCCGTCGCCTCGGGCGTCCGCCGGCCCGCGCACGCGCAGGGGCAGGTCGCGCCGCCCGGACAGCACGGACGGGTTCCGAACGCCACGTCCTTGCCGTCGAAGCAGTACGTGCAGAGGCGCTCCTTCGGGAGACCGATCGCGGCGACCAGGTCGTCCAGACGCTGGAACGCGAGCGACGTCAGGCCCAGCGTCTCGCGGATGTACTCGACCATCTTCGCGTATTCGGGCGAGTTCGGATCCTGATACTTCTCCAGATCGGCGTTCTCGCCTTCCACTTCGCGGATGTAGCGGCGCGTGATGAGATCGTAGACGCTCTTCGACCGCGAGAAGTTGATGAAGCGGCACGGGTACAGGAGCGGCGGACACGCGATGCGCATGTGCGTTTCCTTCGCGCCGTCGGCGAAGAGTCGCTTCGCCTGCTGGCCGAGCTGCGTGCCGCGCACGATCGAGTCGTCGCAGAAGATCAGACGACGCCCCTTGATGAGGTTCGGAATCGGAATGAGCTTCATCGCCGCCACGCGCTCGCGCTGGCGCTGGTCGCTCGGCATGAACGAACGCGCCCAGGTCGGCGTGTACTTCACGAACGGACGCGCATATTTGAGGTTCGCCTCATGCGCATAGCCGAGCGCGTGCGAGATGCCGCTGTCTGGCACGCCGCCCACGCTGTCCGCCTCGACCGGATTGCGGCGCGCGAGATAGCCGCCGCAGCGGTAGCGCGCCATTTCCACGTTGCGCCCTTCATAGGACGACGCCGGATAGCCGTAGTAGACCCAGAGGAACGAGCAGATGGCCATCTCCGGACCCGGCTCGACGAGCGTCGTGAGACCGTCCGCCGTCACCTCGACCATTTCACCCGGACCGAGATCCTTCAGGTGCGCGTAGCCGAGGTTCGGGAAGCAGCAGCTTTCCTGCGTGGCCATCAGGCCAGTGTCCTTCTTGCCGAAAATGATCGGCGTGCGACCGTACCGGTCGCGCGCCGCATAGAACTTGCCCTTGTCGGTCAGAATCATCAGCGAGCAACTGCCCTCGATCTTTCGCTGGGCGTACTTGACGCCCTCGACGAAGCTGCCCTGCGAGTCGATCAGCGCCGCCACGACGGCCGTCGGACTCACCACGCCCGACGACGTGGAGAACTGGAACTGCATCTTGCGGTCGCGGTACATCTCCTCCATGAGGTCGTCGATGTTCGCGATCAGGCCCACCGTAACGATCGCATACGTACCGAGGCGCGAGGCGACAATCAGCGGCTGCGGGTCGGTGTCCGAAATCACACCGAGACCGAGCTTGCCGTGGAACTTGGCAAAATCACCTTCGAATTTCGTCCGAAACGGCGCATTTTGAATGCTGTGGATGGCACGCTGGAAATAACCGCCGTCGAGCACGGCGAGACCGCCGCGATGCGTGCCGAGATGGGAATGGTAGTCGGTCCCGAAGAACAGGTCCGACACGCAGTCCTCTTTTGAAATGACACCGCAAAAACCGCCCATAAAAGCCTCCTGTGGAAGAAGGAGTTATTATATCAAATCGGCCGTTGGCGGACAAGGGGGCTGTTGGAGAATGGGTTTTCGCCCCCACCCGACATCCCCGTCGCAATTCCTGATCATAAAATCTGCCGGGAAGCCGCTTCAAGACTCTTGAGCAGAGCACGAGCGTCGTCTTCTGCCATGCCCTTCTCCCGGCAACTGCGGAGAAAGGCCGCGCAGATGCGTGCATGGCGGGTCTGTGCCGCCTCCGCGCCGATCCGCCCGTCAGCCTCCAGGGCGGCCAGACGGCACAGTTCCCGCCGAGTCTGTGCGACCGTCGACGCCAGCGCAGGCGGGACTGGCACGAATCCTCCGACTTCGCACGCGCGACGCGCGGAGGCGGTCGAAAGCTTCGCGAGCGACAACGTATTTGTCGCGCCGTCTTCGGGGAAAACGAACTTCGCGCCGTCGTTGCCGACGGAGAGAAGCGTCGCCGTGAAGGCGACGCCGACTGCGTTCGTCCAGACCATCAGTTCCCCGCGATGCGGAAGAAGGAGGATTGCACCCCCTCGGGAGCGTCGAAGTAGATGGTGATGATACGCCCCGTGCCCTTGTACGTCGCATAAGCCGCCTCGCCGTTTTCATCCCGCATCGTCGCCACGGGTGCCCACTCCGGGTTCGACAGCGTGGCCGTCGCGACGAGACGGTAGGTACGCTCCGGCACGGTGGTGAACTTGATCTCCATGCGCCCCGCGTCGTTAATCTTCCTGAAAGACGTGATCTCCAGCAGGTCTGTCTGGAGGAACGGGTCCGTTCCCGCCAGATATTCCCGGAAGTTCGTCATACCGTCGCCGTCCGCATCGACATTCGGCGCGAACGCCGCGATGGCGGCCGCGTCGTACGGCCGCCCGGCCATCTGCAGAACCCACGCCTCCCAGGCGTCCGGCATGCCGTCGTTGTCGACGTCAGAGCCGAGTGAGAAGTCCAGACGCTGGGCCGTACCGTTCGCGGGCGTCGTAAAGACGGGCGACGGTGTGAGTTTCTGATCCTCGCCTTCGATCCTGCACCGGATGCGCATCGGCGTGCCCTGAACAACCGCGTACTCGCGGGCCGGGCCCTCGCTGTCGATCTCAAGCGACAGCCGATAGTTCATGGCGGGGTAGGCGGTCGTGCCCGCCACCGTCTTGGCGTAGACCCGCCCGTCCGGCTCAGCGTCTTTCACGAGTGTCAGCGTAGCCGCAGAAGCCGATGTGAGAGGCGAACCGTACTCGTCGCGCACCAAGCCGTAGGTGATGACCGGCGCCTGTGGGATGGAGACGGCCAACACGGCAGACGAAAGGAGCGCGGTGGCGAGGATAGAAAATAAACGGTTAGACATAGCTTTACTCCTTTCAATTTCCAGAGAGCGAGTAGGTCTTGAGATTCAGGTGGATGTCCTTCACCACTTCGAGGAACGCCGCGCGCGCGCGGTCGTTGTTGGCGTTCAGCGAGGCGGCCGGGATGAAGATGTACCACTGGTCGTTCCACACGCTACGTCCGATGAGGCGGGCGTTGTACACGAGGTCTCCCTCGCTGAACGACGAGCCGACCTGCGCACGGATCGCCGGGTGGCGCCGCACATTGCACAGCTCGTTCGCGCAGATGTCCTTGAGCGCGCTCCAGTCGGTCGCGGTCCAGTCGGTGTCCGTAAGCGAATACGGCACGGGGATCGTCTGGTCCACCACCTGCCACGTGCGCACGGCGGCGACGGCGGAGGACGAACTGCGGATCGGCACGCGCATGTAGTCGAGACCGCTTGGGATGAGGTACACCTCCGGCCGCGTCGGGAGGGACACGCTTGCCGCGTCCGCCGTCTCCATCCACACGCCCACGCCGCGCAACTTCGTGGCGAAGTAGGTGGAGGAGTAGGCCGTGGAGCCGCCCGCGAGGTCATTGCCGAAGAGGTCCTTGCGGGCCGCGATCACCGTGTTGAACGGAATCGCGAAGCCAGGTTCGACGTCCTGCATCGGGTCGAACGGCTGGCAGTGCGCCGCAAACGCGGGATGCATGCGCAGGTCGTCGCACCAGCATGCAGCGAGGTCGTTGCGCCACGCCATGTCGCCGTCGGCGCCGAGGGAACGTCCGAAGAGATCCTTCCTGAGCGAGAAGGAGTCGAGATCGCCCTGCGCGTTGTTGAAGCCGAGGCGCGTCTTGAGCACGCTCCAGTTGGCGCCCATGCGATAGAGGATGTCCGCAAGGCCGGGATCGCCAAGCGATCCGCCGCCGAGCGGCTCGCCCTCCGACGAGAAGCGGCCGAGCGCACGGCTCCGCACGATCTCGGAGAGGAACTGCGCGCCGCTGGACGCGGTGCTGTCGCTCTGGAGGAGGCCCGTCTCGTAATCATATGCCTTGGCGGCGAGGAACACGTACTTCGACGCCAGCTCGAACGCCTCGTTGTAACGCTGGAGTTCGTCGTCGCGCAGGATCTGGTACATCATGTTGCGGTAGCGCTTCTGCGAGAGGTCGGCCGCCCACTGGATGCGGAGGCGTTCGCGCTCGTTCTGCAGCTCGTCGCCCTCGGCCTCGAGCTTGGCGTACTTCATGCGCGTGGCGTTCGCCGTGTTGAAGGCGACCTCCAGCTTCGCGAGCGCGGCCTTGAACACCGGAATCTGCTCGTTGATGGCGTTCACCATCTTCTGGCGCTCCTCGTTCGCCTGGTAGGTCGAGAACTTCTGGTTGAGCTGCGCCTGAAGTTTCTCCGCCTCGGTCTCGGCCTTGGCGACGATCTCCTCCTGCTGCTTCATCTGCTGGTTCAGGAGCTCGTAGGCCGCCTGCTTGAGCGCCAGGAGCGCGGAGCGTCCCAGCGAGGTAAGGTCGCACGAGAGGCCGGCCACCTTCGGCAGCGCCTCGGTTGCGACCTCGGCGATGATTCCCTTGATGTCCTGCAGGCGGTCCAGCGTGACCTTCACGGTCTCGGCGTTCTTCTTGACAGCATCGTTGTAAGCCTGCACCTCGGCGGCGGCGGCTTCCGTGACGTAGCCCATCTGCTCGTCGTAGTCCTTGGTGGTGAGCTCGTCGATGAGCCCCTGCAGTTTCGTGGAGGCAGCCTCCACGTTCTTGGCCTCCTGCTCGATGGTAGCCAGCTGCGCCGCATAGTCGGTGAGCGCGATCTGCACCTCGCCCTCGGCGCGGCGCTGGCCCTTGTACGAGGCGGGCTTCGGGGCGAAACCGTAGGCGCCCACGTAGTAGCTCGCGTAGAACGTGGCGTTGGACCAGGCGGCCACGGAGAAGTCGTAGGTCACCTGTCCGTCGAGATGGTCGGCCCCGGTGTCGATGATCGTCACGGGAAGCGTGAGGTAGTTCGTGGAGGACGACACGCCGCCGTAGGCGAGGTAGGGGTCGATGTATGCGGCCACCTCCGGCATGTATTGCTGATAGAGCGAGATTGCGCCCGCCACGAAGTTGCCGATGGGGCCGTAGTCGGCCTCCAGGCGCTCCGCATCGGAGACGAATGTGCCCACGCAGTTGGTGGCAATGAGCTGGTAGTCGTTCACGAGGACGTCGTAGTAGCGCCCGAACTCGTGGCCGGACTGGTCGAGATCGTATGTCTCGATGTAGTTGTAGTGGTAGAGGTCCGGTCCGGAGTAGCCTTGCGGATAGAGCCTGCCCACGCCGATGTCATCCGCATACGGATAGCCGTAGATCTCCTTGAGGCGGCGGTCGATGGCGGCCTCCTCTTCGGCGATCAGGTTCTCGAAGTCGGCGTTCTCGTTCTGGTCGCGGAGCGCGTTCGAGTTCTTCTTCGCACGGTCGAAGATCGCCTTGGCGGTCGCCGTGGCCTTGACGGCGCGGTCGTAGATCTGCTCGAAGTGGGTCTTGCCCGAATCGATCTCGCTGGGCGAGATGTCGAACGGAATCGCGTTGTCGGCAAGGCCGAGCGGGTTGAGGCCGATGTCGGCGTAGTCCGCTGTGGACTGGATCGTCTTCGCCGAGGAGGCGAGGGAGCCCAGCTCGTACGTCGATTCGCGGTCGAGCATCTTCACGAGCGTGTGGTCCTCGGCCTCGCGCGTCGGCAGGAGCGCGTTGACCGTCAACCAGTCGTAGTACGCACCAAGGTGGCCGCGCGTGGCCCATTCGTCCGTGCCCCAGGCGCGGTTTTCGTCCTCGTCCTCCGCCTCCATCCAGGGATCCTCGATGTTGGCCACGTAATTCTGGCGATAGGTGCGCGAGACGACCATCGCCGCAGTCTTGGCCTTCGCCTGCGCGGCGAGCGCGAATCGCTTCTCGTGGAAGTAGCTCATCATGATATCGACCGTGCCGGCGAGGATGGACTCGATCTGCGGGTACCATCCGAACGACGGATGCCTCAGGAGCGAATAGTAGCCCTTCTCGGCGGAGAGGTAGTGGCCGTAGGCATCACCATGCCCCTGCGGATAGAGCTTCACGGCGTCATAGACGTCGATCGTGCCGTCCGGCTTTTCGGGATCGTCCGCCGTCGCCGAGCCCACCACGTCCTTGATGCCGTAGTTGAGCGTGTAGGCCACGTGGCCGCCCATGATGTCGTGCGTGAAGTTCCACTGCAGGCGGTTGTAGTACGGGTAGGCCCACGGCTCCTCGTTCTCCGACCAGGCGCGCGCGTACTGCAGCGAGAGGTCGCGTCCGCGCAGCAGCGCCAGTTCCTCGTCGAGCAGGTTCTCGCACTGGTTCATGAACGGGAAGATGGAGCTTTCCGCGCCGTCATCCACCGGCGAGTCGCTGCCGAGATCGACCGTCGGGTTCATCGCATCCGCGAGCGCTTCGTTGCCAAGCACCATATACAGCTCCGCGATGCGACCCGCCGCCATCTGGAGGGCGAGCGAGAGCGCGCCGGACGCCCTTTCGTTGGCATCGATGGAGAGCTGGCGCGCCTGGCGCAGCACCGTCTCGTAGATGGCGATGAGGCCGTTCTTGTTCAGCTCCTCGAGGTTGAGCGGAATGTCGCCGTTGTACGGCGCGCCCGCCTGCTGGATCATCGACAGCTCCGTCGAAATCGCCATGTTGCGGTAGTCCTTGATGCGCTGCTCGAACGGGTTGATCGCCTTCAGGACGCGCTTGATCCACCCCTCCGCGAGACATGCCGAAGACCAGGTGCTCCAGCCATTGCCGAGAAGTTCGTAGGCGTCGGTGCCGGGCTTAGGCCTGTAGCGGCACTTCACGTAGTGGTCGGAAAGGCCGAAGATGCCCGCATCGCCGACGGTGATCCAGTCGAGCATCTCGCTGTCGGTGGTGTTGCCGACGGCGAACCACTGGTTCGAGTCGCTGTTCCACGTGCCGTTCACCGGCTCGCAGTAGATCCACTCGAACTCCCAGTTCTCGGGCGTGCCGCCGAAGTCGGCGGTGTATTTCAGGTTCATCTGCTGGTCGAGCGGGTTGTCGCTGAAGATCGGATGCAGATCGCCGCTATAAAGCTTCGGCTCCACCTTGATGATGTACATCGTGATGACCTCGCTTTTCGCGACCATCTCCTCGTTCGTGGAGTTGTTCATCACGAGCGTCACGTAGCCCGCACCCCGGCCGGTGGTCGTGAGGGCGATGGAGTCGAACGGCTCGTCGTCGTTCTTCAGCTCGTACACCTCGCCCGGCATGGACCTGATGGCGTTCGACCAGTCGACGTTGTCGCCGCCCGCCAGCAGCTCGGGATTCGTCAGCACGTCCTTGGAACGT
>CADCPA010000071.1 GCA_902803135.1 uncultured bacterium | reverse complement strand
TGAAAGCGCGAAATTGATTTCGTGCCATAATTGATTTCGTGCCATAGAGGAGTGGGTATGTTTTCGCATCCGCCCAATCGCTCACCGTCATCTGCTGGTAAGGTGAGGGCTACCTGTTCTGCAGGGGGTGCCGCTTGAAGAACTCCCAAAGCTCGTGCGTCGTGCTCGCGCTGTGCGCAGGGTCTTCGGAATGCCAGTGGCCCTTGCCCTCCAGCGCCAGCAGCCCGATCTCGACTTTCGAACCGCGCTTCTTCCAGGTCGTCAGCGACGAATGGGAGTCCTTGCGGGGATAGTTCTTCTTCTCGGTCTTGATGTCGAGCTTCTGGTGGTTCGCCCATTTTTCGACATATTCGGGGATGGACGGATAGCCGCCGGCGCGATGCTTGAGATCGCCTTTCCACCAGAAGACGTTGTCGCCCGTTCCGTGGACGTGCAGGAACGAAACGGGCTTGGCCGACTTTGGCGGGCGGTTGTCGAAACGGACGCCGCTCACGGGGCCGAACGCCGCGACTTTCGCGCTGAGATGCTCCATGCACTGGTACGTCATCATCGCCCCGAGCGAAAAACCCGTGACGTAGATGCGCTTGCGGTCGATCTTGTAGCGCCGGACCATCTCCTCGATCACCGCCTCGACGAACTTGACGTCGCGCATCCCCCCGACGTCCCACCACGTGTCGACGCCGTTGGGATAGACGACGACGAATTTGTTTTTGTCCGCGCAGTCGTTCCAGCGGGACTGTTTTCGCTGGAAGAATGCATCCTGGCGGAACCCGTGGAGCGAGATCACCAGCGGCGCGTCTTTTTTCGGGAGACCCTTCGGCGCGTAGACGAGCATCGTCCGTTCCTTTCCGTCGACGGTCAGCTTTTCCAGCTGGTCGGCGGGCTTCTCCTCCGCGAAGACGGACGCAACCATGCAGGCCAGCGAAAGAACGCTGGCGAGGACGCATGCGGCCGGTTTCAATGAAAGCATCTTCGGCATGGGCAATCCTTTCTTTTCTTTTGGCATCATTATATCAAAACACCGCGTTCCGGGGAATAACCCAAAAGAGTCAACTCCTGCCGCATCGCCGGGACATATTGCATTTGGGTAGTTTCGGGGCGGGAGGAGAAATGCTATAATGGATTCATGAACAAGAAAACTCTTTTTGCCGCAGTCTCCGCCGTGTGCGCGCTGACCGCAAGCGCGGACTTCCGCGCATGGGCGCCAACGCCTCCGATGGGATGGAACAGCTGGGATTGCTATGGTTCGCACGTCACCGAGGCGGAGGTCAAGTCCAATGCCGACTGGCAGGCGGAGCACCTTCTCAGGCACGGGTACGAGTACTGCGTCGTCGACATTCGCTGGACCGTGCAGAACGAGGACTTCAAGGGCTACAACCAGAAGGACCCGGTCTACACGCTCGACGCGTGGGGGCGCTACCTCCCCGCGCCGAACCGGTTTCCGTCCGCCGCGAACGGCAAGGGGTTCAAGCCGCTCGCCGACTACGTTCACGCGAAGGGACTCAAGTTCGGCATCCATATCATGCGCGGCGTGCCGAAAGAGGCGGTCGCGAGAAAGCTTCCCGTCTTGGGCGCGGACGGCGTGACGTGCGACCAGATCGGAAACAACAAGGTCGAATGCTTCTGGCTGAAGGACAACTGCACGGTCGAGAAGGGCAAGTCCGGCGCGCAGGAATACTACGACTCGATTTTCGCCCTTTATGCCGAATGGGGCGTCGATTTCGTGAAGGTGGACGATCTTTCGGCGCCGTTCTACCACAGGGACGAAGTCGAGATGATCCGCAAGGCAATCGACAAATGCGGGCGGCCGATGGTCTTTTCCACCTCGCCGGGCGAGACGCCGTTCGCTGCGGCGGAACATCTCCGCTCCAGCGCGAACATGTGGCGCATGGTGAACGACGTCTGGGATTCGTGGAAGCACATTTCGCATCTCGTCCCGATTGCGTGCGAGTGGCTGAAAAAGCCGTCTGTCGTCGGGTGCTGGCCTGACTGCGACATGATTCCCCTCGGAAAGCTCGGCGTCGCCGGACACTGGTGGAGCAAGGAGGGCGGCAAGGGCCGCGCCTGCAACTTGACGCCCGACGAGCAGCGGACGCTCATGAACTTCTTCGCCATCTGCCGCTCGCCGCTTTTCGTCGGCGCGGACCTGCCGCAGCTCAAGGACGATCCCGCGACGCTCGCGCTTCTCACCGATCCCCTCGTTCTTGCGGCACAGCGCGACGGGCGCAACCCGAAGCCCCTCTTCTGCGACGCCGAGAAGTGCGCAATTGTCTCTGACAATGCGAAAGGCGGCAAGTTCCTCGCGCTCTTCAACCTCAAGGGCGAGCCGGCGGAAGTCTCCGCGCTCGGCATCACGCGCAAGCTCTCGCCCCATGCCTCGGCGTTGATTGTCGTTTCGGATGCCTCGGCAGTCAGTCGCTGACAGGCCCCGATTTTGCTCGGAGAGGCGCCTCTCTGACGGTGGATTCTGGTAGGCAGAATCGTCCGGATTTGGTAAAATGCTTGCAAATGGCATGAAATCCACTTCCTCTGAGAAAGATACTGTTCACGAGGTCCGGCGTGTCACATACGCCGGAATGGTTGTCAACATCGTAATCGCGGTGCTCAAGGGCTGCATTGGCGTCGTGTTCTCGTCGCAGGCGCTGCTCGCCGACGCGGTCCATTCCCTTTCCGACTTGGTAACGGACGTCGCGGTGGTCCTTGGCGTGCGCTACTGGTCGGCTCCAGCCGACGAAAAGCATCCCTACGGGCACGGCAAGATCGAGGCGCTGGTGACGCTCTTCATCGCGATTGCGCTTGTCATCGTCGCCTATGAGCTTGGCGCACACGCCATCCGCTCGCTCGTGTCGGGCGAGTCGTCTGTTCCGGGGCTTCCTGCGCTTTTCGTCGCGCTCGTCTCGGTTGCCTCGAAGGAGTGGCTGTTCCGCTGGACGCGCCGCGTCGCGCGCCGTGTCGCATCCCCTGCGCTCGAGGCCAACGCCTGGCACCACAGGTCGGACGCCATCAGCTCGATCCCCGTCGCCATCGCGATCGTCGTTGCGCATGTCTGGCCGTCGCTTGCCTGGGTGGATGCGGCGGGCGCGGTTCTTGTCGCGCTGTTCATTCTCCATGTCGCGTGGGAAATCGCGTATCCGGCGTTTCAGGAGCTCGTTGACGCGGAAATCGGCGGCAAGTCGGCCGCGGTCGCGGCGCTGGCCCGCAAGGTCGCCGGCGTCGTGGAGGTGCACAAGGTCCGCGTCCGCCGATACGGCGGCGCGTATGTGGCCGACTTGCATGTGCATGTCGACGCCGGGCTTTCGGT
>CADCPA010000070.1 GCA_902803135.1 uncultured bacterium | reverse complement strand
AGTTTGCGCTGACGGGTGCTGAGGCGGTTTGGGCGGAGGTCGATGCCCCCATCCTGGATGCCCGGAGAAGCGGACGTCCCCGAAGGGACGGCGCGGAGCTCCGAGTCCGCGAGCCGGGCATCCAGGAGTAGCCTCTGCACATCCCGCTGCTGCTCTCGCCAGGCTTCCTGCCGTCTGAGGATTCGCTTCAGCCTGCGGACGATCTGCTGGTAGAGCTGGACGCCATTGAGGCGTCTGTATCGCTCCGCAAGCGCCTCGGCCTCATCTTCGGTGAGCACGCCCGACTCGAGGACCTTCTGGTATGGTGTCCTCGGGCCTCTGCCCTGGTATTTGCGCACATTGAATAAAAGGGGTCAGACCCTTCCATATATGTTTTCACTGTATATGCTTGACGGCGGGCGGGCGTATTTGGCAGAATGCGCTGCGGCATGAGAAAGAAAAGGGTCATCCAGCCGGGCATGTGCTGCCATCTCGTCTCGAGAGTGGCGTACAGGGCGTATTTCCTCGACGACGAGGAGAAGAGCCGCTTTGTGGATTTGCTGAGGCGCGTCGAGTTCTTCTGCTGTGTGAGAGGAAGGAGAATGTGAAAAGAAAGGCTCATCTCGGGATTGGCGCGTATGTGTGGCAGATGGCAAAGACAGGGGTTGGAAAACAGAGATACACCCCCGATTGCATCCGTGCGTTTCCTTTGACATCGTTGCCCATTTACGATATCATTAGCAGCGTCAACCTGCACCATCAACCAAAAGAAAGAGAAATACCATGCAGACGAGTCGTAGAAGTTTCCTGAAGGGTATGGGTATTGCAACCGCGGCGGCGGCCGGCGGCGTGTTTGCGCAGGACACGCGCTATCCGAGCGTGTCGTCCGTCGCTCCGCATTTCGCCGACAAGAACGAAAAGCTCAACATCGGCGTCGTGGGCGTGTGCGGCAAGGGCTGGAGCGACTGGACGCCCATGTTCAACCACGGCGAGAACATCGTCGCACTGTGCGACTGCGACCGCAATCACATCAAGCAGGGTCTTGAGGAAATCGCCAAGAAGCGCGGCCGCGACTACGCCGCCAAGGTGAAAACCTACACCGACTATCGCAAGATGCTCGACGCCTGCGGCAAGATCCTGCACGCGGTCACGGTCTCCACGCCGGACCACATGCATGCCCCGGCGGCGATCACCGCCATGCGCATGGGCATCAGCGCGTACGTGCAGAAGCCGCTCGTGCGCACGATCTGGGAAGCGAACTATTTCGCCAAGGTCGCCAAGACCTGCGGCGTCGTCACGCAGATGGGCAACCAGGGTTCGGACGGCGGCGGCCTCCGCCGCAACGTCGAGCTTCTCCAGATGGGTCTGCTCGGCGACGTGAAGGAAGTCCACGTGTGGACGAACCGTCCGGTCTGGCCGCAGGGCCTCGGCGCCAAGAAGGCGGCTGCGGGCGCGGCGGACGACATTCCGGACAATCTTGACTGGGAGGCCTTCGTGGGGCCGGCCAAGATGCGCAACTTCAAGAACGGCGTCTTCCACACGTTCAAGTGGCGCGGCTTCTACGACTTCGGCGCCGGCGCCTTCGGCGACATGGCGTGCCATACGATGAACGTGCCCTTCCGCGGCCTCGAGCTCGGCAAGGTCACGCATGCCGTCTGCACGAAGATCGAGGGCTTCAACGACGATGCCTACCCCGACAAGTCCATCGTCGAGCTCACCTACGCCGCACGCGAGAGCCGCGTGCGTCCGGGCGTCACGCTTCCGGCCGTGAAACTCTACTGGTACGACGGCAATCTCAAGCCGTCCCCGGACCTCATGCCGCAGGTGATCGCCGAACTCGGCGGCGTGCCGAACACGGGCTGTCTCATCATCGGCTCGAAGGGCATCATGTGCTCGACGAACGACTACGGCCAGGAAGCCTTCGTCGCGATGAAGGGCGAAGCCAAGGTGCTCAACGCCAACGCGCACCCCGCGTGCGCCGAGAGCGCGATCAAGACGTTCATCCCGCGCTGCCGCAGCAACAACTACATCGAGTTCGTCGACGCCGTCAAGGGCCAGGGCAACCGCTACGAGGAAACCCACTCCCTCTGCTACGCCGACCGCGAGCACTCCGTGCCGATGCTCGAGGCGATGCTCGTCGGCTGCGTCGCGCAGCGGGTGCCGAACACGGCTCTGAAGTGGGATTCCGCCAACCAGCTCTTCGACAACGCCGCCGCCAACCGGCTGGTGCGCCCGTACATCCGCAAGGGCTACGAGTTCTAATCCGAACCGCAGTTCCCAATCGGAACGAAGTCCGCCGGCCCCGCGCCGGCGGACTTCTTCTCATGTTTGAATGCCCCCGCCGACACGACATCCGTTGCGTGTGGGCTCACTCAGAGCGTCTTCACTGTCAGGCCCTTCAAATCCGGGCCCTTTTCGCGCAGGACGAACGAGGCGAGCACGGCGACGGCCACGCACACGACGAGACCAAGGCCGCCGAGCAGGAACGGATGGAACTTGACGCCGAACACGGTGCAGCCCGCGAGCTCGCAGCCGAAGCACACGGCATAGTTTGCAGTCAGACCCAGTACCGCGGCACGGCCCTTGACGCGCGGCAGGAAGACGCCCATGAAGAAGAGTCCCGTCAAGCCCGCCGTGAGCATCGCGATGTACTTGTTGAACGTGTCGAAGAGCGCCGACGACTCCGTGCGCGCCAGGGTCAACGCGGCCGTGACGCCGAGCAGGCCGACGACGAGCGTGCAGACCTGCCCCGTGCGGATCTGCGCCCGACCGTCCATTGACGGATGGAACCGCTTGAAGAAATCCGTCACAAGCGCCGTCGAGGCGGAAGAGAGATTTGCGCTCAGCGTCGAGATGGTCGCCGCGAAAACAGCGGCGATCACAAGGCCCGCGAGCCATGCCGGCATCTCCGTCGCCATGAAGGTCGGCAGCACCGAGTCGCCCTTCGCGAGCGTGACGTCCATCGCCTCCGGATGCGTATGGTAGAACGCGAAGAGCGCCGTGCCGATGCCGTAGAAGACAATCTGCGCGAAGACGCTCATCGCGCCGTTGAACCAGAGCGACCGCTTGGTGGCGTTTTCATCGGGTGTCGCGATGTAGCGCTGGATCACGCACTGGTCGGAGGTGTAGGACGAGAGGTTCGAGACGAGTCCCTGCACAGCGACGACCCAGAAGACCGGCTGGTCGAGGAGGAAGCGGAAATCCCACAGCGCGTTCTTGTGGTACGTCGTCGCAACATGCCAGAAGGTGGAGACATGCGCCCCGTCCGCCCCCGTCTTCGCAATGAGCAGCACAAGCACGGCCACCGCGCCGCCCATCAGCACGAGGCCCTGCACGAAGTCGGACCAGATCACGGCCTCGAGTCCGCCCAGCGAACAGTAGACCATCGTGAGCACGCCGCAGATGAGAATGCATGCGTCGATGGAAAGTCCTGTCACCGCGTTGAGCGCAATCGCCGGCAGCAGCGTCACCACGGCGACACGGCACACCATGAAAGTGACGAAGGCCGCGGAACCGAACAGGCGCACGCCGAGATTGAACCGCTTCTCGAGATACTCATACGCGGACGTAATCCCGAGCCGGCAGAAGAACGGCAGATAGAAGTAGATCGCCACCGGCGCGATGCCCACGATGAAGAACGCCATCACGAAATAACGCCAATCCTGTAGATACGCCTGCGTGGGAATCGCGATGAACGTAATCGACGAAAGCATCGTCGCGAAGATGGACATTCCCGCCACATACCAGGGAATCTTCCCGCCGCCGCGGAAATAGTCGTTCGCGTCTTTCTTCTTGAAGATGAAGAAGCCGGCCATCGCCACCATGAAGCACGCGTAGACGCCGACGACAATCCAGGCGGACGCGCCGAACTTGCCGGTCTTCTTGAAGCTCGCGACTGAAACGGCGTCCGTGCGCGTCGCAGGCGCGATTTCACCACCCGCGATCAGAAGCGTGTACTGTTCGGGCGTCTTGCCGGGGCGAATCGCCGCTGCCGCGCCGCAACGCGGTTGGTCGTCGGGCGCAATCTCGCCGTATTCACACCACGCGTCCGTCACGCAGTTGTAGGCGAGGATCTTCCGCTGCCAGCCAAGCTTCACGGGGTTGGTTTCGGTCGAGCCGTTGATTGCACGGTCGATCCACCCCTTCTCGCCGAAGCCGCCGATCAAGAGAATGTGCTGGTGGCCGCTCGGCAGAAACGCCGCGCCGATGGTGGTGGTGTTTTCGGGCAGAGGCGAGAGCTTTTTCCACAAGCCATCAGTCCCGGATGTCGCGGCTGTCCCAGACGTTCCATTTGCACCCACCTGGGACAGGACAAGTCCGTAGCCGTCGTGAAGCGGCTGCCTGGTCGCGGCGTCGTATCCGCCGTAGACGACAAGCATCTTTTCCTTTTGGTCGCCGTTCTGAATCGCCGCGACCATCTGCTCGCGCGCCGGGCCGGGAATGCGTGCGATCTCCTGCCAGCCAGACGACAGGTCGTCCAGCGCAATGCGAAGGCGAAAGACCTTGCTGGACGAGACGACATAGACCGTCTCGCCATCGGCTGCCGCGGCACCCATCACGACCGGTTCCGGCAACGGCGGAAGGTGTCGTGTGCCAAGAGCAGACCCGGGAAGCCCGATCTCGCCGCTGAAGGACAGAATGAATGCATCGGAGAACTTTGTCCGGCCGTCAGTTCCCCCCGCGCAGAAAAGGCCGAGCGGCGTTTCGCACGAGACGCCGTCAGACGTTGGATGCGCGAGATTCAAGGTGGCGCCCCAGCGCCCATTTGCATCGCGGAAAAGAAGGTCGTCAGACCAGCCCTTCTTCCCGCCCTTGAAAGAGCTGCCGCCGGCAACCAGGAAATACCCGTTCGGCAGGAAACCGTAAAACGGACGCGCCACCTTCGCCGGCAGCGTTTCCCGCGGACCCCAGTCCACCTGAACCGGCGCGGCGGACGCCCGCGGCGCCCCCAGCGTCGCCAGCGTCAGCACCAGCGCGGCGAGACGGCCGAACACGCTCATTTGTACCCGATCTTCTTGAGGCGGGCCACGCAGTCCGCCTTCTGTTCGTCCGTGAGCGAAACGCAGGGCAGACGTACGCCGCCGAGGTCGAGTCCATGGACGGCCATCATCGCCTTGCCGCCCGCCACGCCGCCGTACTGCACGAGGATGTCCACGATGTCGCAGACCTTCTTCATGCCCTTCTCGGCCGCCTTGAGGTTGCCCGCCTTCACGGCCTCGGCGATCTTGTAGTAGATCGGCGCGGCATAGTTGTACGTCGAGCCGATCGCGCTCTTCGCGCCGCACGCGACGGCACCGGCGAACCATTCGTCGATGCCCCACGTGATGTCGTACTTCCCGCCGCAGCAGCGGAGGCAGCGCTGGTACATGTAGAGGTCGGGATAGTTGAACTTGATGCCGGCGAGGTTCGGAATCTTCCCGTCCGCCTGTTTGAGGAACGTCTCCATGTCGAACGTGATGCCGCTCATGCCCGTGTGGTAGTAGTAGAACGGCGTCTTGCGGCAGCCCTCGAGCGCGGCGTTGAGATAGTCGACCAGCGTCGCGACGGAACCGGGCTTGAAGAAGTTCGCCGGCACCACGGAGACGCCGTCGTAGCCGACCTCCTGCGCGTGGGCGCCCAGCTCCTGCACGTCGGGGAGTGCGAGCGCGCCCGTATGCGCGATGAGGAAGAGTTTGCCCTTCGCCGCCTTCACCCACGCGTCCATCACGGCCTTGCGTTCGGCGACCGAGCAGGAGATGCCTTCGCCCGTGGTGCCGCACACGTAGACGCCGCGCACCTTCTGCTTGAGCAGCGTGGCGGCCTGCTTCGGAATCAAATCGAGATTCACCGAACCGTCCGGGGCGAACGGGGTATGCGCCGCGGCGATCAGTCCTTCGAGCTTCTTCATTTCGTCATCTCCTCCGTGAGTTGCGCACACTTCACGAGCATGCGCGGGATATGGAACGGACCTTTGAAAATATTGCCCTTGGCCGGCTGGGCCACGGTTCCGTCCCGATGCAGATAGCCAAACCATTCCGGGTACTTCGGATCCTTCAGATGCTTCCACGACCAGTCCGCGGCGAGGCGGAAACGGTCCAGGTATTTCTTCTTCCCCGTGAGCTTGTAGGCCTCGAGAGTCGCGATGATCGTCTCGCACTGCGGCCACCAGAACTTCATGTCCTGCTCGTAGCATTGCGCGGGGAAGTTGCGGCAGTCGCGGAAGGAGATGATGCCGCCGTACTTCTTGTCCCAGCCCCAGGTCCACGACCAGTCGAGAATCTGCAGCGCGGTCGCAAGCAGCGCCTTGTCCGCGCGCGCCTGGGCGACGTCCATCAGGAACCACGCCGTCTCGATGCAGTGGCCCGGGTTGATGACGCGGCCCATCAGCGTGTCGATGAACTCGCCGTTCGGACCCACCGTCTCCAGCAGCGCCTTGAATTCGGGATGGATGAAGTACTTCGTCAGCTTGCCGATGGATTCCGTGATCTGCTCGTCGAACACGGGATCGTCGGACACCGTCTTCAGCACGTTCGCGACGTTGATGAGGATCATCGTGAGCGAATGGCCCTGTGCCTTGAGCGCCGGCTCGTACTTGGACGGCATCCACCGCGCCGGATCCGCATTGAACGCGCGGATGCGCTTGAAGAGCGCCACGGCCTTCTCCGCCCACGCCGTCTCGCCGCTCGCGCGCGCATACTCGGCATAGGCGATCGCCGCGAAGCATTCGGAGAAGACGTAGCGGCGCTTGCGCAGCCCCACGCCCTCGGCCGTCACTTCGAAGAAGGCGCGGCCGTCCGCATCGAAGCAGTGTGCGTCGAGGAACTCGCAGCAGCTCTTCGACGCGGCGAGCCAGGTGCGGTGCTTCTTGACGGCGTTGTACGCATGCGCGCACATCCAGCCGAACCGGCCCTGGAACCAGACGCTCTTCGTCGTGTCCATCAGGGTGCCGTCGCGGTCGAGGCACGTGTAGACGCCGCCCTGCTTGCGGTCCCACCCGTGCTTCAGCCAGAACGGCATCACATTGTCAAGCAGCTCCTTGCGGCACATGTCGCCGAAGGCGGCGAGTTCTTTGCGAATCGTTTTGTCCATAGGATTTTAACCGGCGTTGGAAGATTGAATTGACTTTCCCGTGTGAACTAGTATATCAAAACTCGCGATGCTAAAACTCGCGACGTTCAACTTTCTCCTTGAAGTACGCCCGGGCGCCTTCAAGATCCGAGAAGACGCCGTCGAGCTGCGCCTCGAAGCAGGCGGCGAGCCACACCTTGAACTGCGGCGAGGGTCTGTGGCCCATCGCGATGAGATGGCGTCCCAGCAGGATCGGACGCGGGGCCTCCGCGGCAATGCGCAGACGCTCCGCCGTCGCCTCGAGCCAGGCCAGATCCCGGCCTTCGCCGGAGCCGCCCGGCTTCCCGGGCAGACGCCCTTCGTCGTCCGCACGGCACACGCGGATGAGACGGTCGATGCGCACGACCTTCAGCGCCAGACGGCGCACGGCGGAATCGCCGCCCTTCCCCTTCCACAGGGCGTACGGCTGCATGTGGTTCGCCACCAGCGGCGGCACTTCGCGCAGAATGCGTTCTTCGTTCGTCAGGCGGCGCAGGAACGACAGCGTCGGCTCGAGGCCCGCGACGTCGTGTCCAAGCGAGCGCAGGCGCTTCTTCTCCGGGTCCCATTTCGTCGTCGCCGGCTTGCCGAAATCATGGCACAGCACGGCCAGGCCGACGATGAGATGCTCGTTCGGATCCTGCGGCACGGACGGATCGTGGTCGCGTCGCCGCGCGAACGCGTCGAGACACAGGCACGTATGATTCCACACATCCCCCTCCGGATGCCAGTGCGGATCCTGCTCGCAGCCGATGAGCTTCGCGAGCTCGGGGAAGTACTTCACCCACCCCGTCTCGCGCAGGAACGCCAGACCGTCTGCCATGTACACGCCCTTCACCAGCAGCTTCGCCCATTCCTCGAACAGACGCTCCGGTGGCAGACCCTCGATCTCCATCGTGCGGCAGATCGCGACCGTCTCCGGGGCGGGGTGCAGGCCGAAACGCGCGATGAACTGCATGCCGCGCAGCACGCGCAGCGGATCTTCGACGAACTTCGGCGAAACATGGCGCAGCACGCGATTCCGGAGATCGGCCCAACCGCCATATGGATCTTCCAGCTTCTCCGCGAGCGGATCGTAGTACATCGCGTTCACGGTGAAGTCGCGCCGGCTCGCCGCCTCGGAAATCGAGAGGTTCGGGTCCGAGTCGATCAGAAAACCCTTGTGCCCTTCGCCGCGCTTCGACTCGCGTCGCGGCAGCGACACGTCGATGTCGAAGTGCTTGATCTTCAGCACGCCGAAGGAAAGTCCGCACGCGTCGAAGGCATACTTCGCGCCGACGACCTCCTGCAGACGTTCCGGTTCGACGCCGAACACCTCGAGGTCGACATCCTTCACCCGCTTCACGCCGAGCAGCAGATCGCGCACGGACCCGCCCACCATGAGGGCACGCCCCCCTGCCGCCTTCACGATCGCGGCAATGTTCCGCACCGCAGCCAGCAGCTGCGGTTCCAAAACCGTCAAATCCAATTTTCCATCGCTGTCCATCTGTATCCCGTTTTCAAGGCTCGACCCGCTGAAATCGAACGCGCCCGTCTCCTTTCTGCACGCGCGGGCTCGATGCTATCGCCTAATACCATGCTTGGCATCCCACTCTTTCGACCATTCCGGTTCCTGGAGGTTGTCGAATTCGTGCAGCCACTTTGGCGTGTGGCCGAGATTGATAAGCGGTTTGGCATATTCCTTTACGAAATTCTCTACCGTCTGGGCCGTCCAGCCCCCTTCGCCGACATGTGGCCACTGGAGATCCACCTGAAACCACATGTACCACCGCGTGAAGCCCTGTTCGGAGTCTATGCTTTCTTTCAACTGGGCAAGAAATCTGTCGGCAGCGCGTTCAAAATCTTTTTTCCCTTCAGCATGGTACTTCGCCTTGTATTTGGTCAGCAACCTTAATGGAAACACCTCAAACGGCAATAGACATGTCCCGTTCCCTCTCCTTATCCACATCTCCCCCTCAAACCTTGCCACAAGAAGATTGATCTCAATGTAACTAGCAAAGGCATCAACACTCTCAAAATCAGACGGCTCATCAATATAAAGAAATCTGCTAGTGTACGCCTCCCTAAAGGCTCTCGTGATTTCAATGTACGCCGATTCGTACACATTTGTCATAACATCTGGAACTCGAGCCATCTCCTGGCGCATCACACTTATCTGCCCATTCGTATATGCATTCTTCATTGTTCGGTATATGGCAAGCACGGCGTTGCTTTGCGCTTCGGTGATTTTCACATAAGAACGAGCGAATCGTGGGCTACATTTACATATGTCATATGGATCGTTCACCGCACTGGAACGAGATTCAGAACTGCGATAGCCGTCCTCTACGTCTTGACGGCAAGAACATTTGCTGCATGATAACCACAGTGCGATCACTGTACTTACGACCACAATTACGATACCGACAACCTTTTTCATGGTGTATGACTCTCCTGAAGAACGGTTCCATCGAGAACCACCCTGCATGACGGGCTTCTTGATATCCAGTGCCCGAACTTTCTCGTGGTAAATACGCCGTATTCGTCTATGTGACGTTCCTGTTTGTATCGATTGGGGCTACCAGGCAACAATAATTCTCGAGAT
Source organism: uncultured bacterium (assembly GCA_902803135.1). GTDB lineage: Bacteria > Verrucomicrobiota > Kiritimatiellia > RFP12 > UBA1067 > RUG572. The sequence continues at coordinate 10,344 of CADCPA010000070.1, read as the reverse complement.
TCATATCCAGTGTAAGTCTCATGTTCCACCCCATATGCGCCAAACCAATCATATCTCCCTTCCTTCATTCTTCTATGCCATCCGATTGGTATCTTCCAAATCATGGTACTGTCGGGCATCCAGCTTTGTGCATAGTTTCCAGACCGGGCCGCATCTACAATCCAGAAATTCCCGCACTTTACAACATAAGCCTTTCCCGCGCCAGCCTCTATGGTGTGCGTCCTACGGTTACTTGTAGTGAAACATCCAGTGATGACATCCTCTTCCTCGCATGGCACCTCGGAAACGGCGATCCCCTGAAACGACACATGCATCGGCCCGATGTAGTTCGTCGTCACGAGACACGCCTCTCCAACTGTACCGCTCGGCCAGCATCGTCTGTTGCCCTCGTAGAAGAAGTCCACGTTGTTTTCACCCCAGCTCGCACCCGTCGTAACCACATCCTGAGGCTCCACCAGAGAAATCAGCGGCTCATACTCCACGTCGCCAAGTACAACCTTTACAGGAGGATGGTAGTTCGCCGAGATAGGGCATATGTATTCGCGGACCGCCGACGCATCGATTTGCTCCGCTCCATCAAAAAGTTCATAGTCCCAAAGGCCCGAGCCAACAACCAACCCAGTATCAAGTCTTCTTGTCGTGAACATTATCTCCGGCGACTGCGGGAAGGTACGAAACTTCACCTTCTCTCCCACGCCGTACACGTGCCGATGCCTGCAGGCCGTATTCTCCGGCGCCTCGAACACGGCCTCCATCTCAAGCCTCACCGACGAGGCGGATGCGTGCACCTGCGCCGCCTCCTGCGTCGATGCGTCGGTCAACGCCGCGGTCACCTCTATGTCACCGAGATGCGTGCTGGCGAGCGCGCCGGCGTTCGTGGATACAAGCTCGTACTCCTGATACGGTGCGAGCGTCACGGCGGGGCCAGACGACGGACGCTCTCCTTCCACAAGCGCAAGCCGCGAAAGCCTGCTGGTGCGCATCGTCAGAACTCCGCCGTTGGCGCCGCCGTTCGCCTTCAACGTCAGAACCGCGCGCGTGGAGCGCCGCGCCACATGATTGCTGGGCGAGTTGTCGTACGCGTCCTCGAATACAACGCCTTTCCTGTCGAAGCCCACGGTCACGTACGCGCCGGTGTTAAGGTCCACGCGCGGAGCCGCCGCCGATGCGCCGCCGCCGGAGCATCCGCATCCCTCCACGGCAAGCAGGAGAAAGTAACCTTCGTATCCGTAGTTCACGACCGCACTGCACCCTCCGCACCCGCAGCCGCTGCAGGCGTAACGCATGGTGGTGCCGTTGACCACGAGGCAGCACCCGCACGTCCAGGAGAATACGCCGTTCAGCCTGCCATGCTCGGATACGGTCGGCACAAACAGTCCGTCCTGCGGGGAGCAGGCGAGGCCCGCTGGCCATGCGACGGTGAAGTTCCGTTCGTCGCCCGCCGTCGCCACCGTCGCCGAAAGCGGCGCCTCGACAGCAATTGGCACCGGCGATGTCACGGCGTACGTGGCCCCGATTAGGAGCGGCACATGGTTCGTCTCACCCGCGCGAGCGACGACGACAGGATTGCCGAGGCGCGACGCGCCGTCTGCAGTGAAGTATATCGGCGCGGGGCCGCGGGAGGCGACGACTTCGACGAAATAGTAGGCGTTGGTGTTCACGTCCGCGGCGCGCGGCGCGAGGTCGAGACCGGGAGGGCGCATGTCCTCATGCGCCGTAGACGGGGCGGCGGCATCCGCCGCCTCGAAGACATTCGAGCAAACGACGTTGTACCACTCGGCGTTCGTTCCGTGGGCGTCGGGACCTGCGACGAGCGGTTCCGGATCGACAGAGTTCTCGAGCCCGTCGCCGTCCCAGTCGAACGGGAACACCGGCGCGTAAAGCTGCGACGAATCGTCCGTGCGCCACTCGAAGCTGCCGTCGCCGAAAAGCTCCAGCTGGAGATTAGCGGGGTTGCTTGCACTGCGCCCCACGAGCGCATTGCGCCAGTCGAGAAGCAGGGAACCGTATGAGGTCACGGCATGGCTGAACACGCTCACGCCGCCGTCCGGGAGTTGTCCCCAGCGAGACATCGGCAGCAGCGACACGCCCTCCGCGATCGGCACGGGGAAGTAGGGCGTACGTGCGTCGATGCGCACCTCGCCGCGCGCGAGTACGGTCACGCCGTCGATGAATCCGCCGCGGCACTGGAAACTCCACCCTGCCGGCGCGACGCGGAAGGCCCAGTCGCATCCGCCACGCCTGCGGAGAAGCTCGTTCGTCACCGCACCGGACGGCATCTCCACCGGCGCCGTGCTCCATTCGCCTTCCACCTCGCGCCAGCCGTTGGCGATGTCGTCATCCGTGATCAGGCCCGGCAAGTTCCCCGCATTGCGGTCACGCGGGACGCGTGACCCTACCATGTTCGTTGACGCGGTCTTTGGCTTCACCGAGGCAACTATGGCAGTTGTCGTCACCACCCCCATGATCACTGCAAAGACCGCGCCACGCGTCCTCAGCAGCAGCGACAACGTTCGCATGCAACAGCAGATGAACTTCGCAGTTGCAAGAAATGCGCATACGCCCAACAGGGAGACAAGCGTCACGGTGACAAGACGCTCGTAGACGTGCACAATGTCCATCTCGTCACCTCATGAAAATCGCCGTGCTGTCCGGCGAGACCGTTATGGAGAAGTTCTCCTGAGAGGCATCGATGCCTCTTCCCGCAAGACGCATCATGTTCCATGCAGGACTATACCCGGCATCAAGTGGCAGCCCGGAGAATATGGCCATGCCGTCGGCCATGACGGACAGCCTGAACGGCGTTCCCCGAAGCCCGGTCTTCAGCTCCCAGGAAAGCGTTCGAATCTCCTCGGCGGAGTTCGTCTCGGCGGTGACGCATTCGCCGTCCGCGCCGCCGCGCGTGAACCACGCCCCACAGTCCCAGCCGACCATGCGCTCGATTTCGCCGACGTCGAGAATTCCATTCCCGTTGGCATCCTTTCCGAAGGCCACCTCCACGTTGTTGGTGGGCGTGGCGACGCATGTGAGGCTGAAGGAGAAACGGCCGGCAGTGTCCAGCGACACCGCAAGCGACATGTTCGTCACCACCTCCGTGTCGGCAAACGTCGGCACAGGCAGCGACACCCCCGCCGTCGTGCGCGCTAGAGCGCCGAGAGCCAGAACTGCAAACAGGGTTACAAGGACCACAACGCGATAGTCGATGCCGACGACGAGGGGACGACGCATCGGATTCATAGAGGGAAACATCTTGACGGGAACATTTCAATTAGAGGCCGTCGACGATGAACTGGAGCTTGTAGGTGCCCGCGCCGAGCATGCGGTTGCCGTGCGGACGCGCTCCCCAGCTGTTGTCGCCGCCGACGCCCATCTGCGCCGCGTCGATGTTGACCGTCACGCGCTCTTCCACCTTGAGATCGATCTGGTGCTTGGCTTTTTCGAGAGTCTCCTGCGAATACGGCCAAACGTTGAATCCGAACGGCTGGTTGATGGCGGTGATCTTCACCTTCCTGCCGCCCTCGCCGCTGATTTCAAGCGACGTGCAGCCCGTACGATAGCCTTGTTCGTTCGGCTCCACGTAGTTGTCGGGATTGAGGCGGTTGGCGGGATACTCTATCGAGCCGGTCTTCGGATCCATGAAGCCGGAGACAAGCCCGACCTTGGCCATGAACTCGCCGAAGCGGCAGGAGGTGCGGCGGTCGCTGTAGTTCTCGTGCGGACCATACCCGCACCATTTCACGTCGGTGAAGTCCTTCGGCAGCGTGAACGTGACGCCCACGCGCGGAATGGGCGGCAGGTTGCGCCCCTTCTCCACGACCAACGTGAGATCGACGAGTTTCTTTCCGCCGCCGAGGTCCTTCACCTCAAGCGTGGACGTCACGCCCTCTGGCATCTTCTGCGAGGAGGTGGCGTTCTTCCACACGCTGCATACGCCCGGCATTTTCCAGCCCCAGTCGTTGTCGATCGGCGCGCGCCAGAGGTTGACCCTGAAGGCATCCGCCTTCGCCGCGCCCTTCGCCTTGGGCTCGCGGCGAGGCGTGAACGGCTTCACGAACGTGTCGGTGGCGATGATCTTGCCGCTGCGCATGAACGCGAAGTTCACGGCATCGCCCTCAGGCACGTTGATTTCGACTTCCTTCGTCTCGTCGGGGCCGATGGCCGGCATCACGAAGCCCCCGAGGAAGACGGTCTTGCCGTCCTTGATTATCTCGCCGAGCGCCTCCACGCCTTCAAGCGACGTGAAGCGCCAGGAGTTGTAGATCGTGGCCTTCTTGGTGGACCAGTCCCACTTGTCCACATGCACGGGCTGGTAGGCGTGCTTGATCTCCCACGCGCCGGGGTGGAACGTGCGGTCGGCCGCGACGAAACCGTTGCAGTTGAAGTTGTCGTCGTTCGGCTGGTCGCCGAAGTCACCGCCGAAGGCGAGCCATGTGCCGCGCGTGTCCGTCTTCCAGAGCGCCTGGTCGACGAAGTCCCAGATAAAGCCGCCCTGCATGCTCGGATACTTGCGCACGAGATCCCAGTAGTTCTGGATGTCGCCGTTCGAGTTGCCCATCGCGTGCGTGTACTCGCACTGGATGTAGGGCTTCTTGGGATTGTCCTTCACATAACGCTCGACGTCCCACGGCGCGGCGTACATCGGACACTTGATGTCCGAATGGTCGCTGTCCTGCGCGCCTTCGTACTGGATCGGACGCGTCTTGTCGAGCGCCTGCATCGCGAGATACTCGTCCTTCATCGCGGGCCCGTCGCCCGACTCGTTGCCGAGCGACCAGAAGATGATCGACGCATGGTTGCGGAACACCTTCACCATGTTGACGCCGCGCTCGACGATCGCGTCATGGTAGAGCGGGTTCTTCGGCAGGTGGTTCTTGCCGTCGCCGTAGAAGCCGTCCACGCCGTGCGCCTCGATGTTCGCCTCGCAGCACACGTAGATGCCTTCGCGGTCGCACAGGTCGTACCACGTCGGATCGTTCGGATAGTGCGACGTGCGCACCGCGTTGATGTTGAGCTGGTGGAAGAGCGCGATATCCTTCTTCATCCCCTCGAGCGTCACCGTGTAGCCCGTTTGGGGCTCCATCTCGTGACGGTCGGTGCCCATGATCAGAAGACGCTTGCCGTTGAGATAGACGACTGCGTCCTTGATCTCCACCTTGCGGAAACCGACCTGCACGGCGTAGGTGTCGCCGCCGGAGGTGAAGGTCTCGTAGTAGAGGTTCGGCGCTTCGCAGCTCCAGAGCTTCGGATTCGCGTAGGTCTTCTCGAGGAGCGTCGCGCCCTTCTCGTCCTTGACGAGAAGCGTCGCGGCGGAATAGTCGTCCGCCAGCTTCGTTTCGACGACGACGTCCTTCGCGGCGGACGGCTGTTCGGCCACCAGCCACACGTCGCGGAAGATGCCCGAGAGGCGCCAGAAGTCCTGGTCTTCGATGAACGAGCCGTCGCAGTGCTTGAGCACCTCGACCTCAAGGGCGTTCTCGCCGTCCTTGAGGTAGGGCGTGAGATCGAACTCGGCGGGCAGACGGCTGTCTTCGGAGTAGCCGACTTCCCTGCCGTTGACGCGCACATACATCGCGGAGCTCACGCCGCCGAAGTGGATGACCACGCGACGCCCCTGCCATTCGGCCGGCACGGTGAACGGGCGCGTGTAGAGTCCGACGGGCGTACGGAACTTGAACGACGTGAAGTGCGCCGGCGGTTCCTGAGTGGGGTCGCCCACCTTGTAGCCGGCGATCGGATACGTCACGTTCGTGTAGAGCGGCGGATCGTAGTCGCCCTGGAGCTGCCAGCAGCCCGGTACGGCGATCTGGCCGGACTTCGCCCACTCGTCCTTGACGTTGGCCTTCCACTTGAAGTCCCAGGTGCCGTTCAACGACTGGAGCCAGCGGGATTCGGTGCGCACCTTCTCGCCCTTCGCAATCGCCAGCGCCATGTCCGCGCTCTCGCACGGCACCACGATCGCGCGCGCCGGCAGACGGTTGATCGAATTGACGGTCGGGTCGCGCCACGGTTCCGTGGCACCCCCCGCAAAAAGGCCCAGCGCGCCACACGCGGTCCCCAACAGCAGCAGTCGTTTCATCTCATTTCTCCTTCTTGTAAGATCCGGCATTCCGCCGCCAACTTTCACCCTCTCCCCTTCTCACCCTCTCACCATCCCACCTTCAACTCTCAACTCTCAACTCACAACTCACAGCGTGTGTCGCCCGAGCTTCTTCAGATAGTCGAGCAGGTCGGCGGGACGGTCCGTCTGGATCATCGTCGCACCCTGCTTCAACCACCAGCCCCACACGCCGTCCGCCGTGAACGCGTCCCCCTTCAGGCTCTCCGAATGGTCGTGCGCGAGGGAGTCCCACAGCGTGTTGATCCACAGGCGCGGCTTGTTCGGCGAGGCGTTGAGCGCGGCGACGATTTGCGCGGGCGCGTCGCCGGGCACGCACACTTCGTAGGCGGGCGGCGGATAGTCGCTCGCGTCCCAGGCCTTGACCTGCGCGACCGTCTTCGCCTCAGCTTCGGCCGACTTCCCCGAATTCACGACCGGCATGTAGATGAAGTCGCGGCTCGCGATGTACTTCCAGGAGTCGCCGATCTTCTTCTTCATGTCCTCATGCGTGCCCGAGCCCTTCAGAACGACCTGGCGCTGCACGCCCAGCGAGTAGATGATGGACGTAATGCCGGCGGGGTCGATGTTGAACTTGTCGATGTTGACGAGGATCTTGCCGCGGCAGACGTCGAGCGCCTCTTCGAGCGTGGGCACGCGCTCGTCGGTCAGCGGGGCGTCCTTGCCGCCCTGGCCCTGGCGCAGACGCGCCTTGCGCACTTCCGCAAGCGTGAGGTTCTTGATGGCGCCCGTGCGGTCCGATACGCGGTCGAGCTTGCCGTCGTGCGAAAGCACGTAGTGTCCGTCCTTCGTCTTGGCGACATCGATCTCGACCATGTCGCCGCCCATCTCGATCGCGCTGCGGATCGCCGCGAGCGAATTTTCAGGATGGTTGCGCCAGTCGCTGCGATGGGCGACGACGAACACGTAGTCGCGGTCCGCGCTGTCGAACTTCGCGCGCAGCCGCTCCGCGCGCGTCGCCTGCTGCGCGACGGCGCTGCACGCCGCAGACGCGGCAGCCGTTCCCGTGCAGCCGACAAACGGAATCGCGGCCGCAGCCGCAAGCAAACACACCGACAGAATGCGAATAGCCTTCATTCTCAATTTCCTTTCCTTGACAAACGGTTCACAGTTGGCCCCCATTAAGTGAGTATTATGCCAATCCCGCCCCCCGAAGTCAAGCGCCGCGCGCATCCTCTCGGATTCTCAAGAGGTCGCTGCAAAGCCATGCAGGCAAGTGGGTCAGGGTTTGACCGGTTCGTCTTCGACGCTGATGCAGAGGGACCAGCCGAGGGAGTGCCAACCGTTTTCGATGCGGGCAAGAATGCGGTTCTTGCCCTTGTTCAGGCGAATGCGGCGGTAGCCTTCGGCGATGTTCCAGCTCTTGAGCTTGTTCGACGACCCCCACACGGGCTGGTCGTTGACCCACACGTCGGAACGGTCGTCGGACCCGACGGCGATCCAGCGGTCGCAGTCCTGATCGACGACGATCTCGGTGAAGGCATACCAGATGCCGTATTCCTCGGCGGTGAACGGCACCGTCTCGGCCTTGCCTTCCGAGCGCCAGCTGTCGCGCGGATGCGCCGAACGCGCCTGCATGAATTCCCAGCGCACGACGCGGCCGTCTTTGCCCACGTACGTCGCGTCGAGGTCGATGACCGATTCCGGCGGGAACTTGCGGCGCAGGTTCACGCGGTTCGGGTTCGGGAACGGACCGATCACGTACCAGCTGTTGACGTACATCCACTTCGCGGGCAGACCGTTGAGCGCGTCGCCGGCGAGATTGAGGATGTTGCCGGGCAGGAGCTCGGGCATCGACTTCGTCAGCGGCGGGGGTTCGACGCGCCAGCTGTCGTCGCCCTTCAGCTGCTCGCGGCCGGGTTTGTCTGCGCGCTCCGTGTTCTTCACGACTTCCGCGATGTCTTCGTGCACGACCTGCGTGAGGTCTTTCGCCTTCTGCGACTCGTCTTCCGCCGCGGCGCTCTGAATCGCCACGGCGAAGTCGGCCGCCGCCTGCATCGCCTTGAAGCGCTTCATCTGCTCTTCTTCCGAGGCACGCGCTTCGAAGTCCTTCTTCTCCATCCAGCGGATGGCCTTGCTCTGCGGCTGCGTGCCGTGCCGGGTGTCCGGCCCCTGCACGATTTCCATCGCCTCGTTCATCATCGCGACCGTCGCCTCGACGATGTTGTCCGCCTCGCGCACGACCTCCGCCTCGGCCTCCTTCTGGCGGTCGAGATCCGGCTTCGTACGCGGCGTCTGCTCGATCGCCTCGCGGTTCGCCGTGAGGCGCACGGCCTTGGCGACGTCGGTGATCTTCTGCGCGGCGGCGAAGGACATGCGATGCTCGATAGCGGTCTGCGTGGCCTTGAGGTCCTTGTAGGATTCGGTCACGGCGTTCTCGAGCTCGCGCGCGAGGTCGTAGGCCTCGACGAGGGACATCATCCGCGTGTCCTTCTCGACAAGCGGATTCTCCGTGCGGTTCGGGTCCACGAGCTTCTGCGGCCGGGGCTGTTCCTGCGCGAGCGTCTGGCGCAGGATCTCGATGCGGCTGCCGAGGTCCTTCTGCGCGGTCTGCGCATGCTCGAGCTTTTCGATCTGCCGGTCGTTCACGACGCGCGCGCGCGTCTCATCGACCTTCGCGAGTTCCTTCCGGCGCTCCGCCTCTTCGCGCGCGAGCCGCTCGAGGTGGCCCTTCGCGTCCGCAATCGTGCGGTTCGCCTGGTCGCGCCGCTGCTCCGCCTGGTTGCGCTGGCGTTCGGCCTGCTGGCGGTCGCGCTCGAAGCGGCTGCGGTCGCGTTCGGACGCGTCCCGCTTCTGTTCCGCTTCGACGCGCGCCTGTTCGAACCGCTCGCGCTCCGTCGTGAACTTCTCCAGGTCCGCCTCGGCCTTCGCGAGGCGCTCGCTCTGCTGCTTGATCTGCTGCTGCGTCTGCTCCACGCGGCGGTTGGCATCGAAGTAGCGCGACATCTCGTAGGCGATGTCCGCCACTTCCTTCTGCGCCTGGCGCTGCATCGATGCCGCCTCGATCTGCGCGTCGCGCAGTTTCCCGGCTGCGGTCGCAGTCTTCTCGAAGCCGGCGAATTCGGCCTGCACCTGCACGCGGTCGAGCGCGTTGCCGGCATTGGCCTGCGCGGTGTCGACCTTGGCGAAGCCCTCTTCCTGCAGATGGGTCGAGGTGTCGCGCAGCTTGCGCGAGCGGGCCTCGTCCTTGAGGTTGCTCCGCTCCTCGGCGAGGAGATCGCGGGCAGCGTCGACGATCGGCACCTGTTCGCGCACGGCGGTCTGCTGCGAGGTCTCGGCCGTGTCGATGAACTGGGCGAGGGTCTGCTTGAGATCCGTGCCGGACTTCTCGGCGAACGTGTCGTAGTCCTGCTGGAGCTCCTCCTTCATCAGGTCCATGTTGTGGAGCACGGCCTGAAGGGCGTCCAGCTGGCGGAGCAGTTCGTTGACGCGCGCCTGCGAGAGGGCGTCGGAAATCTGCTCGATGCGTTCGGCGGAAAGGTCCGCGGCGGGGTCGGACTTCTTCTCCTCCTCGTCGAAGACGAGATCCTTCACGGGCGTGCAGAACACGATCACCGCGAAGACGATGGCGTGGATGAGAAAGGAAAGCACGTTCCACAGCGGGGCGCTGCGGCGCTTCCGCCGTTCGCGGCGGCGGATGTCGTCGGACAGGAGCTTCAGGTCTCCGGCGGCGTCCGAGGGCGTGGTGTTGGACATCGGCGGGCCTCCGAAACTACTTGAGCTCGTTGATGTCCGCCGCCGTGTGGATGCCCACGACGGTCAGTCCGGCGGCCTGGCAGGTGTCGAGCACCTGCACGATGGACCGGAAAGGCGCGAACACGTCGCCGTTGATGCGGATGCGGCGGTCGGGATTCTCCTTCTGCGCGGCGGCGAGCGCGGCGCGGAGACCGGCGGCGCCGACGGGCTTCGCGTTCACGAAGAGATCGCCCTTCGCGTTCACGGAAACGCTGATGAGGTCCGGCGTCGCCTTCACGTCGCGCGTAACCTGCGCATGCGGGAGCTCGAGCGGAAGCTCCTTCTCGGTCTTCTTCAGCTGCGAGGAGACCAGGAAGAAGATCAGCATCAGGAAGATGCAGTCCATCATCGAGGTCATCTGGATCTCGACCTTTTCTTCCTCTTCGAATTTGACGGCCATGGTTCGCCTCCTCTCAGCTGCGCTTGACGAAGATCTGGTTGACGAGGTCGGCGACCTCTTCTTCCAGCAGCACGGCGTAGAGGTTGAGGCGGTT
>CADCPA010000069.1 GCA_902803135.1 uncultured bacterium | reverse complement strand
GAGGAGAATCAGGGCGGTGAGTGGTCGTTCGACATGCACTACGACGACTACAAGATGCTCGTGATTGACGGCGTGACGCTTATCAACGTCGGCAGCTGGGGCGATCCCACGAACGCCAAGGTCACGCTCACGCCCGGCTGGCACCGCTGGGAGACGCGCGTGGGCGACAACACGGGCGGGTTCGGCCCCAACAACGACAAGAACAACTACTGGACACTCAGCTACGTGGCGCCTGACAGCCCGACGGAGAAGCAGTGGATCGAGACGAACCTGAAGCTCGCGGCGACGCTGGGCGACATCGCGGTGCTGGAGCCAAGTGGCATCTACAAGGATCTCGAGCTCGGCGCGGGCGCCACGCTCACTTCCGCCGGCACGATGGCGATGCCGATCTTCGGCACGCTGAAGGGCACCGGCACGCTCTCGGGTCCGTTCGCGTTCGCGGGCGAGGCCAACTGCTGGGCGGTCGAGGGCACATACAACAGCCGCAAACTGTCGAAGGTCGTGTTCGCCGACGCGACGGGCGATACGTTCGCGGGGCTGAAGGAGATCAAGGCTTCGTTCGACCGCCGTCCCGCGTGCGCCGAGTATCCTCTCACCGATGCGGCGGTCGAGGGCCTTGCGTCTGTGGATTTCTCCGGCGTGCGCCTGACGGTGACCGACGCCGACGGCAAGGACTACTCCGAGAAGTTCTCGCTCGGCGTCTCCAATGGACGCCTTGTGCTGAAGAACAGGTCTCCCAGCGGCGTTGTGCTGTTCGTCCGCTGACGCGGCCGGCGAGCGGCTGCCGGTAGAAGAGTTGCAGAGGGGACAGACCCCGAGGCCATGAGTCTCCCTGCATGCACGCGTTTGCCACAAGCGCGTGTATAGTGGAGGCGCGGCTTTGGATGGGTTTGCCTGGCACGCGCAGAAGTCGCGAAAATGGAAAAAACGATGGCGAGGGTCTGGTATTTGTGGTACAATCGCCGCCGAGATGAACGCGCTATCCATAGTCGGCGTCAGTGCTGTCTTTTCGCTTTTGGTTCTCTCCGTCCTCTGTCTCTGTGTGGAGAAGGGCTTCCATCCGCTGCGGGGGAGGGTGAGGGAGTTTCGCCGACTGCCGCTCTTCGAGAAGCTGCTGGTACTGGCGTTCGTCGGGGTCCTGGTCGCCTACGCGAGCGTGAAGGAGCCAGCCAATTCGCCGCCGTCGGGTCTTATGGGACCAAGAATGGCGCTGATGGCACCGGACGCATTTGAGGAAACGGGCGGTCTGCCGACGAACGGATGGCGCGAGGTTTCCCGGAGCGCCAATGCATGGCCCGCGTCGGCGTTCGCACGGCCGGCCGACGGGCAGGTGTGGGAGCAGGCGCGTTCGCGCGGCGCGCGGCGCGGCTACTGGCGGCTGCCGTTCGGCGGCTGGAGCTTTCCAGGCTCGGACTTCGGTTGGACGAACGGTTTCCTGTGGGCCGAAGGGCAGTTCCGTCCGAAGGTGGAGTCGACGCGTGACGGCGTGGTCCTGTTCGACCGTCACCTGGCGCTGGCTCCGTTCGCCAACTGGGAACGATACGGCCTCGACGCCAGCCTGTGCTGGAGCCGGACGAACGCCGTGGGCGGAATCGTCGGCACGGTCGTCGGCGCGGCGGTCGACGACGACCCCGCGAAGGCCGTCAGCGCGCAGATCGAACTCTTCCCCGCCGACGGACGCCTCGTGCTCCGCTACGATCTGTCGAGGGCGGGCGAGGGGCCATTCCGGGTGGGGCCGTTCGAAAACGGGGTCGACTACCGGACCGCAATTTCATCCAATGTCGGCGAGGTCGTTTTCCAGCGGGTACATCCCGACGACTGGGACATGGACGGCCTGCCCAACGGGATGGACGAGGATCCGCGCATCGCCAACGCCAACGCGGGATGGAACCAGTCGACGGAATGGGCCATTCGGGCGTTCCCCAGCCATGCGGCCGAAATCGCGGCGGAGGGCTATTCGGCCTTCGCGGCGTCGCGCGGTTCTCAGTCCAATCGGCATCTGGTCGGACTGCACGTCGACTCGCCGACCGGGGCCTGGCCGGTCTGCCTGACCTTCGGAGGCCGGCAGGTTATGTGCGACGGCAGGGAGGAGGTCGTATTCGCCATCGACGACGGGGCGAGGTATCCGTTCTCGCTTTCCGCAGGGGAGCTGGCGGTTGTCACGCTGCATGCCTCGAATTCCATTGACGAATCGTGTTTCGCCTACGGTTATCCGTATGAATTCAGGGCCGGCGATGTGGTGGTGCATCTCGATTCGCCGCGCTCGGGGTGGATGGGCCGCCTCCCTGAAGTGCAAGTCGACACTTCCGGATTGACGCATTTCTTCCCCGACGACACCCGGTACGTGTCGGCCGTGCTGACAAATTGCCATGAGGACGCTTACATCGGATGCGAATGGCATGGTGGCGGTGGCATTGCGTTTTCGGATGGGCATTCGCTTTCCACGGCGGTGACTTGGAACGGAGACGTCGCCTGGGCGACGAATTCCGTGGCGTTGGTCACGATGTATGAAGGCGACTATGCCGTCACCAATACGATGCTGTTTTCAGTTGGTTCACAGGCGGAGCCTGACACGGAGCTAGCCGTTGGTTGCCAGAAGATTTTCTTCCTCAACGACGCCGATTTCTTGTCCGCCGGCGGCTGCCCGTCAAATCGCCCAGAGCGCATTCGCCCAGTTGTGTTGAACCTCAGGGCCGCACGGGGTGTCGGCGGATATGTCGCCATTTCTTCCGAGGGGGATGCAGCGGCGGTGCTTTGCAAGGTGGATGAAAACGGCGTGACGAACCTGATTGATTCCACGACACGAATTCCTTTGAACATTTCCAACGACTCGTTGTCGCGAGAATCGCGTTACGAGATTCTGGCGTCATGTCCGAAACTTGGAAGGGGAAGCATCTCCGCCAGGTTCTTCCAGGAAGGGGCTACAAGTAGCTGTGCGAGCCATGGCTACCAGGTGATTGAACCGATTCGTCGGCTCGTCATGAATAAAACTGCAGGAGTCTTTGGATATCGGTCGATGCTGAATCCAGCTTGCCTGGTCTACGGCACGAACGCCGTACTCGGCGTCGGCGTCAACGTGGCGGCCGGCGATCCTTTTCCGATGACAAACGTCCAATGGATCGTCAAAGGTCCTGGAAACAGGGTGGCTACTCTAGTTAGGGAAGATATGGGAGAGAGTGCGGTCGTGGTTGAGGCTACTGAACCCGCCGGTACGGTCGAAGTCGTCGCCAAATTCAATGACGATGAGATCCAGCCGACGTTCGTGCTTCCAATCATCCAACAGCGCGTAATTCCAATGCGGGTATTTTGTGTGGAACCGTCAGAAGGTGAAGAGGATGAACAATGGTTGAAAGAAGAGATAATTGGGCATGTTCAATATGCGAATATGATTCTGGGACAGGTCGGGATACAATGTGAACTAGAAGGTGAAATCTCCACTGTTCCAAATTCACGCAGCAAGTGGGAGATTGCCATGACAGGGAATCAAGCCGGGGATTTGTTTAGGCACTATGCAGGGCACGATTGTGTCGAGGTGTATTATCTTGGACGTATAAAAAATGATTTAATTCGAGATACAGCGGCATTCCACGGTACGGGTGGTATTGTGATTTCCAAAACAGCTTGCCAAGTAACCCTTGCCCATGAATTAGGCCACGCATTGGGTCTGCAAGACTGTTATGTGGCAGCATCAAGGGGGCATGGATTGTTGATGGCAAATTGGAATAGCGTAGTGACCAGTGCGCTTTTCCCGTCAAAGCACCGCGATTGGGGACTGGAGTCAGGATGCGGATTTTATGAACGTGCGGATTCCGTCTCAAATACCATTTGTCGGTTGCTGATGTCCGGAATACCATATGCCGCCCTAGGGTTCGGGTGTGACATACCAGCCGGAAGAGTTGTCGGCATGGGAGGCGAGGCCGAAAGTGCAGAAGATGCTCGACCTGTCAAAGTCGGCGCACAGGATATTGAGCCAGATGACAGAAAGGTGTTCTCGAAATGAAAGTTCATGTTTTCGCTGTCGCATGTTCTTTGTTGTTTCTGCATGCCCCTGGATTGGCTTATGGGTACACATCTGCTGAAACCAACGAGGTCGTAAAAGCGCTCTTGTTCGGAAGTTTCATTCACCATGACAATCTTGAAGAACCGTTGGGCGCGGATTCTGTACCTGATGTCCGTACGCCGGAAAATTTTTTCAGATTGCCGGTTGGTGGAAACTGGAGTGACGAAGGCAAACGTGCGGCATTTGACATCTATCTTGCGGGTATGGGTTGTCGCGATTATACGAACGAATCAAATGCGTATTACACCGTCACCGAACTGGCCGTGGCACAATGCGAGTTCATGAGTTATACAAACGCATTGCCTCATCTCAAGAACCTGATTCTTAATCCAACCTGTTCCCATCGTGTGAGGCGTAGGGCAATAGAGACGGTGGTTCCCATGATGAATTTAACCGTTGATGAAACGCGCTTCATAGAGACGGTGTTTACCAATGTCGCCATGTTCACACGTGCGGAAAGGGGGATGGCCGGTAGCCGGTATATAAGGCTGCTGTTGTCAAGTGTGACTAATGGACAGCCTAATGCGGTTGTGATGGAGGATTCCGTAAATCGTTTTTATCGGCATAGAAAGTGTGACACGGCAGGAGCAACGATGCTTGACATGCTCTTTGCTTCTCAAGTTGCGGGGTATTCGGCGAGTTCAAATAGGCTGGATTTCGCAACATATGTTCTTGATCATGCTGAGGGTGACGAATATTTGCCACGATATTTTGTCCCTATAACCAACCAGTTGCATACAGCAGGGCTGCCTCTGCGGTGGATTGATGTCGGAGGAAGCGACCGATGACGCTGGCGGCATGTCTTTTCGGTGCGGCGCTGGCGATTGCATCTCCGACCAACGCGCCGTCGTCGTTTAGCACAGAGGCGGAGCGGACTTTCTCGGTGCCGGACCTTATCGAACGCAATGTCTGGCTGGATTGCCGCCTCGACTTCGCGGCCACGGCGTCCAATCGTGTCGAGATCGCGATTGGACCCGATGTCGACGGTGACGGAGTTCTTGACGACAGCGAAGCGCCTTTCGCGTTCGCGATCGACTGCGGCAGATTGGTGGTGTGCGACGGGAAGGGAAATGAACTGTTTTCCGCCGTCAATGCCGAGGACGTGGTTCGGCTGTCGCTGCTTCCGGCGAAGGGCGAGGTCGGCGATGCTTGGCGGATCAACCATGTGGATGGCACGCAGATTGCGGCGGGCACGTTCGTTGAAGGAGACCCCTCTCTCAAGACCTGGAACCTCGCACGGGTACGGATGAACGGCCCCACTGCTTCCTTCGCGAATGTGAGGCTGCAGAAGAATCGCCTCGCCACGGTGTTCGTCGTCCGATGATGGTTGCAGTGGGGACCGGCCCCAGGGCCATGCACGGGAATGGGAATGAGGATAAGGTGAGAGGGTGGGAAGGTGAGAGGGTGGGACCCGCAGGGTGCTGCTTCTGGGACTCAAGGCCGTGCCGGGCGGTACTTTGCGTGGGAGTTGGATTATGCTATAATGTTCCAATCTCAAAATAAGGAGCTGATGCGATGAAGAAGGAACTGAAGAGTCTTTGCGCGGCTACGTGCGTCGTGGCCGGCCTTGCCGTTGAAGCCGCCTATCCCGCCCCGTGGGGCGCGGATGCGAGCACGCCCGAAAAGCGGGCCGAAATCCAGGCGCGCTGCTGGAAGCATGACGAGTCGAAGGATGTGAAAATCTGGCCGGAAGGCAAGGTGCCGTTCCAGAAGTCGACGAATCCGATCAAATTCGCGGAGCACGAACTCAACCAGTCCAATGTCATCGTGAACGAGATCAACGACCCGCAGTTCACGTTCTTCCCGGCGAAGGGCGAGGGCGCGAAGCCCGTCGTCGTGGTGCTGCCCGGCGGCGGCTACTGGCAGCTCGGCTGGAACAAGGAAGGCACGGAAATCGCCGAATGGCTCAACGCGAACGACTATTCCGCGGCCGTGCTCCTCTACCGCGTGCCGAACCAGCGCAAGGCCGCGCTCGCGGATACGCAGCGCACGATCGGACTCCTCCGCCGCGACGCGGCGAAGTACAACATCGATCCGAAGATGGTCGGCGTGATCGGCTTCTCCGCGGGTGCGAACCTGGCGGTGCGCGCGGCGACGCAGTGGGGCACGCGCGTGTACGAGAAGGTGGACGATGCGGACGACCAGTCGTGCCGTCCCGACTTCCAGCTGCCGATCTATCCCTGGGACCTGCTGCCGGACAACGTGCGCAAGGACCATCTGCCGGTCGACCAGCTCAAGCCCGACTATCCCGTGACGCGCGAGACGCCCCCTGCGTTCATTGCGCAGGCGCAGGACGACTTCTGCAAGATCGAAACGGCGGTGGGCTACTACCTTGCGCTGCAGGGCAAGGGCGTTCCGAGCGAACTCCACGTCTATCCCTTCGGCGGCCACGGCTACGGCCTGCGCCGTCTCGGCACGCCGTGCGACAATTGGAGCGATTCCGCGGCTGCATGGCTGAAGATGCTCCGCACCCGGAAGCGGAAGTAAGCTGAACGGACGGGCGATGAAGGCAGCTGCGTGGCGGGCGCTGGGCGGCGTGGCCCTTGCGGGTTCGGTCCTTGCGGCCGAGCCGTTCGGCGTGTCGGGCATCTATCCCGACCTGGCGATGACGAACCGCGAGGCCGAGTGCGGAACCGGTGCGGTCGTGCCCTGGGCGGGTAGCCTGTGGGCGACGACTTACGGTCCGCACTGCCCGTGCGGTTCAAGCGACAAGCTCTACCAGATCCGTCCCGACCTCACGCGCGTGATCCGCCCCGAATCCGCGGGCGGCACGCACGCGGCGCGTCTGGCCCACCGCGAGACGGGCAAGCTCTTCATCGGCACGTATCTCATCGGATCGACAGGCGACGTCGAGCGCGTGTGGATCAGCCGGATGCCGGGGCGCCTCACGGGCGCGGCGCGGCATCTGGAGGATCCGGCGCGCAAAATCTACGTGACGGACATGGAGGAGGCGCTCTACGAGCTCGACGTGACCGACCCGTCGAAGACGTTCACGTACATCCGCGACGGATACAACCGCGCCGCATTCGACGCGTTTTTCAAGCAGTGGAACCGCACGCCGCCGCCGGGCTGGAACGAGGCGGAGGACTCGACGCTGTTCGGCTATCACGGCAAGGGCACGTGCTCCGGGTTCGGCAAGGTGTTCTATGCCAACAACGGGCAGACATCCCCCGCGGCGATGCGCGATCCGCGCACGCCGTCGGGCTGTCTCGCGTACTGGAAGCCGGGATTCAGGAATTGGGAGCTGATCCGCACAAACCAGTTCACGGAAGTGACGACGCGCGACGGCATCTACGGCAACGAGCATCCCGACTCGAATCCGATCTGGGCGCTTGGCTGGGACTACAAGAGCGTCATCCTCACGACGACGGACGACGGCGAGCACTGGCACGACTACCGGCTGCCGAAGGGCTCGCACTGCTATGACGGTGCGCACGGCTGGCACACGGAGTGGCCGCGCATCCGCGAAATCGGCACGGGCGACGACTACCTCGCGACGATGCACGGCACGTTCTGGACGTTCCCCGCGGCGTTCGGTCCGAAGAACGCGAAGGGGATTCGTTCGCGCTCCACCTATCTCAAGGTCGTGGGCGACTTCTGCCGGTGGAACGACCACGTCGTGTTCGGCTGCGACGACCACGCAAAAAGCGAATTCACGAACACGCGCGATTTGAAGGGGAAGCGCCCGGCGCCGCGTCCAAGCGAGTCGAACCTCTGGTTCGTGAAGCCGGAAGAGTTGTCCGCACAGGGGCCGCGCGAAGGCCATGGCGCCGTGTGGTCCGGCGAGGACGTGAAGCCCGGCCAGGCGAGCGACCCGTTCCTTGCGGCGGGCTATGACCGCACGTGGCTGTGGGTGACGACGCCCGTCGACGTGCAGTTCGACGCGGCGGGCACGGGCGAGTGGCAGATCTGGAAGACGCTGCCGCCGGGCGGACACGACCTGACCGGCGCGCCGAAGGCCGAGTGGGTGCGCCTCGTCGCGAAGACGGCGGCGACAGACGTTTCGGCGGTATTCCATCTCGCCTCCGACCGCGCGGCGGTCGGGACGGATGCGTTCACGGTGGTGGCTCCGGCGGACGCGGCGAAGATCTTCGAGGACGATGCGCCGGTGCCCGAGAACGTCATCAAGGAGGATGCCGCCTCCATCTACTATTGGGACGACCAGTCCAACACGCGTCGCCGCCTGCCGCGGTTGACGGCCGAGACGCCGGCGACGTGCGGGCGCCTCTGCCGCGAGGTGGCGACCGAGCGCGACCTGATGCATGCGGGCGGCATTTTCTATGAGCTGCCGGCGGTGACGGCGGGCGGTTTCAAGTTTGTGAAGGCGGTGGCGGCGACG
>CADCPA010000068.1 GCA_902803135.1 uncultured bacterium | reverse complement strand
GCGGCAATGTCGGCCTCCGCTCCCGCCAGGCGGTTCGTGACGCCGCCGCCGTACTCCTCCGGAACGGCGGCGGACGGCTCGTCCGGCGCATCCGCGACGGCGAGCGCCGCGACGGCGCCGAGCACCCAGGTCCAGATCTTCGTCGTCTTCATTGCATCACCCCGTTTCGCGCAGTAAGGACTTCTCCACCCTGCAAAGGCCGAAGCGGCGCGGGATCGCGCGCCGCCTTCAGGAACGACACGTGCGCAGTCTGATTTCAGCGTATCATATCATGCGGATGAATGCAACAAGAATATGCATTCTGCCGCATAGTTGAAGAAGTACGCCGGGCGAGGGCGCGACGATTAGCGGACGTTGATCAGAACGCCTGGAATGCGACGCGTCACGCGAAGGAAGCCATCCTTCATGTCGAGCGCCAGCGCGGCGCGGGGCCGACATCCGCGCCGGCGGCGCGCTAGTCGTGCCGCCGCCGGCTTAAGACTCAGGACTCAGGGCTTCGGGCGGGGACTCAGGACTCACGACGAAGGACTCAGGACTGTTACTGAGACTCAAGTCTCAGGACTTGAGGACCGTCGCGACGCCGCAACCCTGAGTCCGAAAGTCCTGAGTCCCAGTGGCCTCGCTTGCAATGGGGACAGTCCCCGAAAGCAATCCCCCGACCTCAAACCCGACCTCAGCAGACGCCGCGCGTCGAGTTGCGGTAGAACTGGACGAGTTCCTTGATTTCCGCGAGCGGCTCGACGTCGTTCTCGACACGGTCGAGCGCCTGGGAGCGGTTGAGTCCGCTATGGTAGATGAAGCGGAACGCCTCCTTGAGGGCGGAAATCGTCTCGGTCGCGAAGCCGCGGCGGCGCAGGCCCACGACGTTCGGACCGATCACCTTGAGCGAGCCCTCGACCATGTCGCCGAGCATGAACGGCGGGAAGTCCTGGCGGATCTTCGACATGCCGCCGACCATCGCGTGGCGGCCGACGCTGCAGAACTGGTGCGACGCCGCGCAGCCGCCGATGATGGCCCAGTCGTTGACGTGCACGTCGCCCGCGAGCTGCACGCAGTTCGCGCAGATGACGTGGTTGCCGAGGATCACGCCGTGCGCCGCGTGGCAGTAGGCCATGAAGAGCACGTCGTCGCCGAGGATCGTCTTCTCGCCGTCCGCCGTGCCGAGATGCACCGTCGCGAATTCGCGGATGACCGTACGGTTGCCGATTTCGACGAACGAGATGCTGCCTTCCTTGTACTTGAGGTCCTGCGTCTTCATGCCGATGCAGGCATACGGGAAGATCTGGCAGTCCTCGCCGATCGTCGTATGGCCGTCGATGATCGCGCCCTGCTTCACAAACGTGCGCGCGCCGATTTTCACATTCGGGCCGACGCTCGCGTACGGTCCGATGACGACGTCTTCGCCCAGCCGGGCATTCGCGTCCACAATGGCGGTCGGATGGATGTTCACAGACATTTCTCGTATCTCCTAGAGATTTTTCGGAATCAGATAGCCGGCCAATGCAAAGCACGCGACAACCGGCAGCCAGATGAGCACGTGCGGATGCATCACATCGTTCTTCGACAGGCTGGTCATCAAGATGACGACCAGATAGTAGCTCAGCGCCGTCGCAAGGGAAATCGCCATGCCGATCGTCGACTCGCGACGCTGGGCGCGGATGCCGAGCGGCACGCCGATGAGCACGAAGCAGATGGAGGCGAAGGCGAAGACGAGGCGCTTCTGGAATTCGGTGCGGATGTCGCTCAGGCGGCGGCGCAGCGTCTTCTTGAGGAGCTTGAGCTCCTTTTCGGCCGAACCCTTGCCGCGCCCTTCTTTCGCACGCCGTTCCGCGGCGGCCTGCGGGTCCTTGACGTCGGACTTCGCCCGGTCGATCTCGCGCAGCATCTCGAAGAAGCGGAAGTCCTTGTCCTTGCGCTTGTAGGTGCCGTCCTTGAGCGCGTCGACGACGCGGTACTGGAAACGCGCGGCGCGCGCCATGCCGGGGTTGTTCTCGTCGATCGGGTCGACCGTCATGCCGTGGAGGTCGAGCACCACGTCGCGGCCCTCGCTCGTCACCAGCGCCTTCGAGGCCGTCACCATGCGGTCGATCTTCGGATTGGTGAAGTCAAGCACGATGAGGTCCTTCAGCCAGTTGCCTTCCTTCTCTTCGAAGTAGATCTTCACCTTCGGGAAGTCGTCGATCACGCGGCCGGGTTCGAGCAGCTCGAGACCCGCGCCCACGGAAAGGCGGCGCGCCAGGTCGCGGCGCACTTCATGGCCGCGCGGCACGATCTCGTTGTTGATGAAGATGCCGAGCAGCGTGCAGAGCGCGGCGAAGAGCAGCGGTCCGCGCATGACCGTGAGCAGATTCACGCCGCACGCGCGCATCGCGGCGACTTCACTGTCCGCCGAGAGGCGCGAGAAGACGAGGATGGCGGCCACGAGCAGTCCGAGCGGAATCGTCCACTGCATCGTCTCGGGGAAGCTCACGAGCGCGAAGCGCCCCACCAGTCCCACGGGAATGCCCTGCAGCATGTAGCCGACGATCTGGACCATCAGGCCGATCGTCAGCACGAAGGACAGGACGAGGAAGGAAAGGAAGAACGAGGAGAGGAACGCCCCGAAAACATAGCGCTCGAGCGTCTTCATTCGCCGGATCCTCCGAAAGTCCACTGCAGGCCGAGCCCCGCCGAGCAGAGCAGCCCGCAGGGCGAGTCGACGGCGAGCATCGCCTGCATGTCGAAGCGGAGCGAGAGGTTGTCCGTCAAATGGTAGAACGCGCCGAGGCCGACCGTCGGGCCAAGCGCCGTCCGATGCGAACGGTCCGCAAACGCGTGCCGCGCGCCGAAGCGCAGGGCGCCGCCGGCCGAGACGAACGGGTCGAACCGCTCGCAGCCGAAGAGCCGGTCGAACTCCTCGAAGCCGTTCAGGTGGTAGAGGCCGCGCGAGGCAAGGCCCGTCAGCGCCTCGTGTCCATCATGCGTTCCGACGTTCGGCGCGCAGGCCGCGTCGAGTTCCCAGGCGCAGACCTCGTCGCCGAAGGACCGGCCAACGCGAAAAGACACCTCGCCGGCCCGCGAAAGCGTGTTGCCGCAGCCGGGCAGCAGCCAGCCGCCCGAAACGCCCGTGTACCACGCCGAGAAATCAAGGGCGTCGTCCACGCGTTCGGCTGCGGCGCACGCGGTCCCGGCCAGACAGGCCGCGACGAGAACGAGAACGGTCGTCTTCACTTCTTCACCATCTCCGTAATCGCACTCAGGAACTGGTTGACGTCCGTAAACCGCCGATAGACCGAGGCGAAGCGGATGTAGGCCACTTCGTCGAGTTCGTGAAGCCGCTCCATGACGAGGTAGCCGATCTTGTCCGACGGAATCTCCTCGCCCTCCAGCGCCGCCACGACGCTGCCGATGAGATCCTGCACTTTCGATTCGGGAATCGGACGCTTCTGGCACGCGATGCGCACCGACTTTTCCAGCTTGTCGCGCTGGAAGAGCTCGCGGCGTCCGTCGCGCTTCACGACGAACAGCTCGTCGCGGTCGATTTCCTCATGCGTCGTATACCGATAGCCGCACTTGAGGCATTCGCGCCGACGCCGGATGACGGCACCTTCCTTCGAGGCACGCGAATCCAGCACCTTGTCGTCGTCATTGCCGCATTTGGGACACTTCATGTCATTTCCCGTTCGGGCACATCGTGCAGTGGCGGCAGTCCAACTGGACCAGGGGAGGAGGCGTCGCCCCTTTTCGGCGCGCTGCGACCGCACCCAGGTGGTTGATGAGCGCCAGCAGGAGTCCGAAGGTGATGAATCCGCCGGCCGGGAGAATCGCCAGCACCAGCGTATTGGAATGGATGTTCTTGATCGCGAGGTCGCCCCAGATCGTCAGCGAGCCGGCGCCGACGATCTCGCGCACGGACGCGATCAGCGCCAGTGCCAGCGTGAAGCCGATGCCCGTGCCCAACCCGTCCGCCAGCGAATCGATCACGCCGTTCTTGCACGCGAAGGCCTCGGCACGGCCGAGGATGATGCAGTTCACGACGATCAGCGGAATGAAGATGCCAAGCGATTCGGACAATGCCGGCAAAAAGGCTTTCATCAAAAGGTTGATCGTCGTCACGAACGTCGCCACGATCACGATGTAGCACGGAATATGCACCGCGTCGGGGATGACCTTGCGCAACGCCGAGACGAAGCCGTTGGAGCAGACGAGCACGAACGAGGCCGCAAGCCCCATGCCCAGCGCGTTCTCAAGCGACGTCGTCACCGCCAGGGTCGGACACAAACCGAGCACCAGGCGGAAGATCGGATTGTTTTTGAAGATGCCCGACCAAAATGCAAGCCATGTTTTCATGACGGGTAGTATAGCATAAATTCGGGGAGAATGCACAAACTATCCGCGGTTTTGGACAAGCGCGGCGGCTTCCGCCGCGAGGCGTTCGATCGTCGGCCAATCGCCCGCCGCAAGCGCGTCCTTCGGCACGAGCCACGTGCCGCCGCAGCAGACGATTTCGGGGACCGCGAGATAATCGCCGACATTTGCAGGGTTCACGCCGCCCGTCGGCATGAACGCGACGCCGGTGAACCGGAACGCGCCGAGGAAGTTCTTGATCATCTTCACGCCGCCCGCCGCTTCGGCGGGGAAGAACTTGACGAGTTTGAGTCCCGCCGTGAGCGCCTGGGAAAGCTCGCTCGCCGTGGCGATGCCGGGAATCATCGGAAGGTCGAGCGCCTGCGCGGCCTTCACGACCACGGGATCAAAGCCCGGCGCGACGCCGAACACGGCCCCCGCGGCCTTCGCGTCCGCCACCATCTGCGGCGTCAGGAGCGTACCCGCCCCGACGACGGCCTCCGGCACTTCGGCGCGGATGGCGCGAATGGCGGCCGCGGCCGCAGCCGTGCGGAAGGTCACTTCCAGCACCGGCAAGCCGCCCTTCACCAAGGCCCGCGCGAGCGGCACGGCCTGCGCGGCGTCTTCAATCACGATGACCGGCACAATGCCGGCCTTGCGCAACGTCTCAGTCATGGGTCAATCTCCTTCTCGGCTTCATCCGCAGCCCGGCCGGACCGTCCGTCCGCGTCCGCTCAGTTCTCCTTCACGGTTCCCTTCAAGACGGCGATGAACGCGCTCTGCGGCACGTTCACGTGGCCGAACTCCTTCATGCGGGCCTTGCCGCGCTTCTGCTTCTCGAGCACCTTCATCTTGCGCGTCACATCGCCGCCGTAGAGCTTCGCCAGCACGTCCTTGCGGAACGGGCGGATGTCTTCGCGCGCGATGATTTCGCGGCCGATCGCCGCTTGCACGGGAATCTTGAACATGTGCGGCGGAATCGTGTCCGCGAGCGCCTTGCAGATCTGGATGCCGCGGGCGCGGGCCTTGTCGCGGTGGACCATCGTCGCGAACGCGTCGACCTGCTCGGAATTGAGCAGAATGTCCATGCGCACGATGTCGCTTTCCTGATAGCCGGCCGGCTCGTAGTCCATCGACGCGTAGCCGTGCGACACGCTCTTGAGCGTGTCGTGGAAGTCGATCAGGATCTCGTTCAGCGGCAGCGTGCAGTGCAGCATCACGCGATGGTCGTCCACCGTCTCGGTACCTTCCAGCACGCCGCGGCGGTCGAGCACGATGCGCATGACGTCGCCGATGGATTCGGACGGCGTGATGATGCGCGCCTTGAGGATCGGTTCGGAAATGGACTCGAACGTGCTCGGTTCCGGCATCTGCAGCGGGTTGTCGAGCTCACGCACTTCCCCGTCTTTCATCTTGATCTTGTAGATGACGCCCGGGGTCGTGGAGATGATGTCGAGATTGAACTCGCGGCGCAAACGTTCCTGCACGATCTCCATGTGGAGCAGACCGAGGAAGCCGCAACGGAAGCCGAAGCCGAGGGCGATCGAGCTTTCGTGGTGGAAGGAGAACGCGGAGTCGTTGAGATGCAGTTTTTCCAGGCCCTGGCGCACCTTTTCGAATTCGTCCGTGGACATCGGATAGATGCCGCAGAACACGGTCGGACGCAGTTCCTTGAAGCCGGGCAGCGGTTCGTCGCTGCCGAACTTCGCCGTTGTCACCGTATCGCCGATCTTGATTTCGCTCGGA
Organism: uncultured bacterium; assembly: GCA_902803135.1. Lineage (GTDB taxonomy): Bacteria > Verrucomicrobiota > Kiritimatiellia > RFP12 > UBA1067 > RUG572. Next base: position 3,017 of record CADCPA010000068.1, on the reverse strand, counting down.
TCCTTCACCGTGCCGACGAGATAGCCGGTCTGGCCCGCCTCGAGCTTCGCCTGCGGCTTCTTCGTTGGGGAGAAGATGCCCACTTCATGGAGCGTCGTCGTCACGCCCGAGCCCATGAACATCACCGTGTCGCCGCCCTTCACCGAGCCGTCGACGATCCGCACGTAGGTGATCACGCCGCGGAATTCGTCGAACACCGAGTCGAACACGAGCGCGCGCAGAGGCGCGTCGACGCCGCGCGTCGTCGGCGGCGGAATGCGTTTGACGATCGCCTCGAGCACGTCGGCGCAGCCGACGCCCGTCTTGGCGGAGACGAGCAGCGGTTCGTCCATCGGAATCGCGAGAATGTCCTCGACCTGCTGCGACACGCCCGCGACATCGGCGCCCGGCAGATCGACCTTGTTCAACACGGGCACGATCTCCAACTTGGCGTCCTGGGCGAAATAGGTGTTCGCGACCGTCTGGGCCTCCACGCCCTGCGCGGCGTCGACGACGAGCAGCGCCCCTTCGCAGGCACCCATGGAACGGCTCACTTCATAGGCGAAGTCGACGTGACCGGGAGTGTCGATGAGATTGAAGAGATAGTCCTTGCCGTCCTTGGCATGGTACATCATCGAAACCGGGTGGCTTTTGATCGTAATGCCGCGTTCGCGTTCAAGGTCCATCGCGTCGAGCGTCTGCTCCTTGAGTTCGCGGAGGGAAACGGCCTTCGTGAGTTCGAGGATGCGGTCCGACAACGTCGTCTTGCCGTGGTCGACATGGGCGATGATGCAAAAATTGCGGATATTGTCGAGAGTCTTCTCCATAGAAAAGGCATTATAGCAAAAAGGCGGCATTAGCGCCACAGGTCATCGAGCGCGGAATCGGAGAAGACACCGACTTTCGGCGAGGGCTGGAAGCCGGACGGCAGCGGCTCGGCGAGCAGATGGCGCGCAAAGGCGTCCGCCGGACGCATCGCAAGGACGCGGCAGGCGGCCGCGCCGGCGCCGGCCCCGACCGCAAAGATGCGGTTCGTGGGCGCGCCGAAGGCGACGGCGGACTTCGCCGCGAACTCGGCAACCGTGTCGAGGAGTCCGTCAGTCTGGTTTTTCGCCGCCCCGAGCCAGACGTTGAGCCGGCCGTTGGGGCACTTCGGCACGAGGAACACGGTGCGGCCGTTCTCCGTCTCGGCGCGGGTGACGAGCGCGCGCAGCACGGGCGACGTGAGCGGCAGCGCGTCATCCGCGCCGCCCATCTGGGACCGATGGTGGAGGAAGAGGATGAGCGTGACCGGTTCGGCTTCGCGATCGCCCACGACGATCTGGCGGTAGTCGAGCGTCAGACCGTTCGCGCCCGTGAAGCGTCCGCGGCTCGCGTCCGGCGCCTCGGGATTGTGCGCGAGCATCTCGAGCATGCCCGACGTGCGCGTGCGCTCGAGGCCCGCCCGCCGCGAATCGCCGGTTTTGCGCAGATGGGCGACAAAGGCGTTGCGAAAAGACAGCACGGTCGCGACCACGTCCGGCACGTTCGGCTGGCGGCCGAGCAGACGGTCCGCCGCCTGCAGGGCGGCCTCCAGGTCGGACATCGGCGGCACGGCCAGCTTGCCGCCGCTCCGCATCCGCCGCGTCACGGCCCGCACGAACGCCACCGCGTAGTCCGAACGGTCTGGATAGTCCGCCGCCAGCGCCGCCAGCGCCGTGAACGGCTTTTCGACGGCATCCCCCTTCCCAAGCTGGGGCGTCTCGGCGACGAGCACCGCGTGAAGGAAGCGGTATTCGGGGTTGTCGGGGTGGTCCTTCAGCAGACCGTTCACGAGGTCGAAGGCCGCGCGGCGGTGCTTCGTGACGCGGAGGCGGTGGTCGAGCGCCACGAGCGCACGGGCGGCCTCGAAGCGGTCGTCGGGCTTCGCCGACGTCGCAAATTCGTCCGCGACGCGGCGCGCGAGGGCGTTCGCCTCGTCCGCGTTCGACCGCCGCAGCAGCGTTTCGGAGAGCAGATTGAGCGCGCGGGCGGTCGGCCGCACCGCGCAGAGGCGGCGAAACGCGGCCTCGGCCTGCACGTAGTCGCCGCTGCGCAGGGCGCACACGCCGAGCGCCGCGTTGGCGTCGGCCGTCTTCTCGGGCGCGAGATTGCCATTTGCCGCCAGCTGGCCGTAGTACGGCAGCAGGGCGGACATCAACTCCGCATTGCGGCGCGACGGCGGATCGTCCTCCATGTGCCGGAAGACGTCGCCGAGCGCGGCGTCCGCCAGGGCGGCGTTGCGGTCCGCCAGATGAAGCGCCGCCTTCGTGCGCACGTAGCCGACCGAAAGCGCCCCCACGAACGCGCAGGCGCAGAAGACCGCGGCCGCCGTCCCGAGAGCCGCCGCGGGATTGCGCTGCGTCCAGAGACGCAGACGGCGGAAGACGGAGGCCGGCGCGGCCGCGACCGTCTCGTGGGCAAGCCAGCGCTGGAGATCGTCCGCAAAAGCGGACATGTCGCCGTACCGGTCGGACGGCTCATGCGCCGTCGCCTTGGCGACGATGGCGGCCAAATCGGAATCGACGCCGCCCAATTTGGGGACAGGCCCCTTCTTCACCCGCTCGACCAGCGCCCGCGACGAGGCCGCCGTGAAGACCGGGCGTTGCGCAAGCAGTTCCCACAGCGTGACGCCGAGGCCATATTGGTCCGCCGCATAGGAGCACGTTCCCCGCGTCAGCCGCTCCGGCGCCATGTAGCGCAGCGTGCCGTCCCGGGCGCCGCCGTCGTCCGCCTGCGGACCCGTCAGTACCGCGGCAAGGCCGAAATCCGTCACGCGCACCGTGCCCGCCGCGTCGAGAATGAGATTCGCCGGCTTGACGTCCCGATGCACGACGCCGCAGCGGTGGGCGTAGGCGAGGGCCCGCGCGGCCTGTTCGACGGCACGTACGACGTCGCGCGTGTCGATGAAGGTCGCGCGGCCGAACTCGGTTCCCTCCACGAGTTCCATCGCGTACCAGTAGCGCGCGGGGTCGACGCACGGGCCCGCCCCGTAGACCTTCACGATGTTCGGGTGGTGG
>CADCPA010000067.1 GCA_902803135.1 uncultured bacterium | reverse complement strand
GAAGTGTACGACGAGGAGGAGGATGAATGGTACGAGTATGAGTACAGCGCCCTGACCAACCTCCAGGCGGTCGTGATTCCGCCCAGCATCGTCTCCATTGACAGATGGGCGTTCGAGGACTGCACCAACCTCACGTCCGTCAGCATCGGGAATCCCGGAATCAAGATCGACGGTTCCGCCTTCAGCGGCTGCCAGAAGTTGGCTGTCAATGTCGAGAAGGAGGGGTATACGCTCGTCGGCTGGGATCTTTTCCGTGAGAAGAATCCCGGATACTGGGAAGGGTACTGGGATGAGGTCGGCAACAGCAACGTCGTGGAATACGTGGAGTACGAACCGGACTTCATGCCGACGGGCACGGTCGTGCGTGTCGCCGACATCACGCCGCTCATCTACGGCCTGCCGACGGATCAGACGAGGACCAACTGGTTGTGGAATGCGGAAACGGGGGATTATGACATTGAGGAAGTCGTCGTCGTCACGAACCATCTTGCCGGTGTCTGGGCGACACCTGTCTGGGAGATCAACCGCTATACCCTGACCTTCGACTCGGCCGGCGGCAGCGAAGTGGCGCCCATCACGCAGGACTACGGTACGGAGGTGACGCCCCCGGCCGATCCCACGCTGCCGGGCTACACGTTCGACGGGTGGAATCCGGCGGTCCCGGAGACGATGCCGGCCGTGGACATGAAGTTGACGGCGCAGTGGACGCCGAACCGCTACACCCTGACCTTCGACTCGGACGGCGGCAGCGAAGTTGCGCCCATCACGCAGGACTATGGCACGGCGGTGACGCCTCCGGCCGATCCCACGCTGCTTGGCTACACGTTCGCCGGGTGGAATCCGGCGGTTCCGGAGACGATGCCGGCTGCGGACATGAAGTTGACGGCGCAGTGGACGCCGAACCGCTACACGGTGACGTTCGACGCGAACGGCGGCACGGGCACGATGGCGGCGCAGGAATTCGTCTACGACGATGAGCAGCTCTTGTCCGAATGCGCGTTTGAACGCCCGGCGTACGAGTTCCTCGGCTGGTCGCTGTCGGCCGATTCGACCGAGATTGCCTTCTTCGACGGCGAGAACGTGTTGAACCTGACTTCGGTGCCGAACGGCAACTTGGAACTCTACGCCGTCTGGGAGCGCACGTCCCTGTGGGCTCCGGTCGCCGACATCTCCGGCGGTTCGGAAGGCGGCGGGGAGCCGGGCGGCTCCGTCGGAGACGACAGGCTCGACGGGATTGCCGCCGAGGTCTACGATGGTTATTTGCAGGATCCGGACACCGGACTGATTGTCGGCGCGATTCAGGTGAAAGTCGCCAAGGCGAAGGTCGACCGCAAGACGCTGATGAAGTCTGCCAAGGTCTCGGCCGCGGTTCAGCTCGTGACCGAGAAGAAGGTGACGCTGAGTGGCGTTCTTGACATGATGACCGGCCGGTTTGAGGCGACGGATCGGGCCGGGCGCAAGTTGACGCTCCTCATCGGCGCGAACAGCCTGTCAGGACGCTACGGGAAGTATCTCGTTGACGGCGCGCAGAACAAGTTCACGACCAAGAACGCAAATGCCAAGGCGATTGGATCTGCCGCGCTGACCCGCTGTCAGGGCGTCTGGACGGTTGCGTGGCCCGCTGCGGACGGCTCTGGATGGAACGGCCTGTCGCTGACGGTGTCCGCAAAGGGCAAGGTGAAGGCCGCCGGTGTGCTGACGGATGGATCCAAGGTGTCTGCCACGTCCCAGCTTTTGGTCGGCGACGGCGGCGTCTGCGTGATCCCCGTCGTTGTCGCCAAGAATGTCCGTCTGGCCTTTACCGTGTGGCTGTCGTCCAAAGGCGTCGAGGTCGTCGGCCTTGAGGACGCCGTTCCGGGCGTTCGCAAGGTCGGCGCCCTGGCCGGCGGATCGGCGGTGGACTTCGATGCCGCCGCATTCTGCAACCTGCTGGGCGACTCGACCTTTGCGGCGTGTCTGCCGATCGGCCTTCCCGTCGCGCAGAGCGGCAACAAGTGGGTCGTTGCCGATGGCGCGAAGGCTGGGAAGGTCCAGCTGACCAAGGAAGGTGTGCTGGATGAGGACAAGGCCGGGGTCAATCCGTCCGCTCTGAAGATTGCCTTTACAGCCAAGACGGGAACCTTCAAAGGTACGTTCAAGGCGTACAGGCTCGTGAACGGCAAACCCAAGGCGACGACTTTCACGGTGAGCGGTGTTCTAGTCGACGGCGCGGGATATGGCACGGCGTCTGCCAAGAAGCTGGGCGGCGTACCCCTGACGATCAAATGAGGTTGACTACGAAGAAAGATGAAATGAAGCTGGGTCCGGCCGACGTCGATTTCCTCTGGCGGGCGATCGCGCTCGCCGGCCGGGGCGAAGGGCATACGCGTCCGAATCCCCCCGTCGGCGCGGTGGTCGTGCAGAACGGCCGAATCGTCGGCGAGGGGTGGCATCGGAAGGCGGGCGGCGACCATGCCGAGGTCGCGGCAATCAAGAACGCCGTGAAGAAGGGCCATTCCACGCAGGGCGCGTCCATCTATGTGACGCTCGAACCGTGTTCGAAACCGGGCCGCGTGGGAGCCTGCACGGATGCGATCAAGGCCGCCGGCATTGCCCGCGTCGTCTACGCCGCCGCCGATCCGAATCCGGCCAATCGCGGCAAGGCCAAGCGCGTGCTGGCGAAGGCGGGCATTCCCTGCACGCGCGTCGCCCGTGCGGCGTGCGAACGCGCCGTCTGGGACGACTGCGGCGGTCTCGAGAGCCTCCGGCAGTCCGCACGACGTCTGATTGAGCCGTTCGCCAAGCATGTGCTCACGGGGTTGCCGTTCGTCACGGTCAAGCTCGCGATGTCGCTCGACGGGAAGATCTGCGACGACTTCGGCGACGCGAAGTGGATCTCCTCCGCGGCTTCGCGCAAGATCGTCGGCTGGGAACGGGCGTCCGTCGATGCGATCATGGTCGGCGCAGAAACCGTGCGTCGCGACAACCCGTCGCTTCTCTCGCACAACAAGCGCAACGACGACCTCGTGCGCGTCGTCATCTCGCGTTCGGGCAAGCTGCCGAAGAACGCGCAGATCTTTACAGACGGCGCCGTCAACGAGACGCTCGTCTTCTCCGACGCGAAGCAGGCGCTCGTCGAACTCGGCAAGCGCGGTCTGATGCACGTCTACTGCGAGGGCGGACTCACGCTCGCGCGGTCGCTGGCCGACGAAGGACTGGTCGACCGGTGGATTTCCGTGTTGAGTCCGATCGTCATCGGCTCGCGTCCGATCAAGGAGGCGCGTCGCTTCGCGCCGTTTTCGTACGGCTTCTCCGATCCCGTGGCGGGCGACCTCGAAAGTCGGTACGAGGCGGTTCAGCGGAGCGCGTCAAGAGGCTAGTGCGGTGGATTGACAGGATTCGGCCGGTTTGCTATCATCCGCAACATGTCGAAAGGGGACGCTATGGGCAAGGATTGGTATATCGTCTGCTTGATGCATAATTTCATCTTAAGGCTGGACGGCTTTCCGTTTTCCGTCGGTCGTGAACCGCCGGAGGGCGGGCATCGTCTTGCCATCGACGAACCTTTCATTTCGCGTCTTCAGTTCGTGCTGGAACGGCGGGAGGACGGCCGTCTCTGGTATGTCAATCGCAGTCGGACGAATCCCGCTCTGATCGACGGGAAGCCCCTGCTTGAGCTGCAGTTGACGTCGCGCGACGTGCATCTCGTCACCATCGGGGACCTGGTCGTCGGGTTCGGCACGGACGCCCCGGCCGTTTTCCAGGCCGTCGCCGACGCGTCTCCGGATCTCTATGGCGTGTCGTATCGGGGGCGGGAATTCGGCCCTCTGCTGTTCGAACATCTGGTCGAGGCCTGCACGAAGCGCGTGTTCGACGAGACGGCCACGACCTGGTTGCTGCGCGACCCCGATCAAGTCTACAATCTCTTCGAGCTCGCCAAGCGGACCAAGCCGGCCTCCGCCGCGCAGTGGCTTTCCGCCGTGTAGCAAAGCCGTCGACATGGCGGATCTGAATGCAGAACAGCGACTGGCCGTCGAGACGACCGAAGGGTACGTGCGCGTCGTCGCCGGCGCAGGCAGCGGCAAGACGCGGACGCTCGCCCATCGTTTCGCCTATCTCGTGCAGAAACTGGGCGTGCTGCCGGCCCACATTCTCTGCGTGACGTTCTCCAACAAGTCCGCCCACGAGATGCGCGTGCGCATCCGCGCGCTCACGGGCGACAACGACACGGGGCTTGTGAACACGTTCCACGGCTTCTGTGCCGGCGTATTGCGGGAAGACGGCCATGCCGTGGGTTATCCGCAGAACTTTCCCATCCTCGACAATTCGGACATCGACCTCATCCTCCGCGGCATCTACGACGAACGCGGCCTCACGATGCGCGACCTGACCTTTGCCGCGGCGCGGGACATGTTCGAAATCCGCAAGACCCTCAAGGAGCCCGGCTATTGCCACGACATGGTGAACCTGCCCCTCGAGGAACTCAAACGCCGCTATGACGAGGCGAAGACGCCGCGCGACATCGTCTTCCGCGGCTATCTCTACCGCCAGAAGAAATGTTTCGCGCTCGACTACAACGACCTCCTCCTGTTCACGTTGATGATTTTCGCGGAGAAGCCCGACATCCGCCGGAAATGGCAGGAGCGGCTGGAGTATGTGATGATCGACGAGTTCCAAGACATCGACCCGCTCCAATACAAGCTGATGGAGGAACTCACGGCCTATCACCGCAATCTGTTTGTGGTGGGCGATCCCGACCAGACGATCTACACCTGGCGCGGCGCGAACGTCAACTATCTGCTGGAGTTCGACCGGAAGTTCCCCGGTTCGACGACGGTGACGATGAACCGCAACTACCGGTCCACGCCCGAGATCCTGTCCGTGGTGAACTCGCTGATCGACAAGAACACGCTGCGCATCCGCAAGAATCTGGTCGCCGAGAAGAAGGGCGGGCCCCGCGTGCTGTGCCGGCAGGGAAATCGCCCGGCGGACGAAGCGGACTGGATCGTCGCCAAGATGAAGGCGCTTCACGGCGCGGGCGTGCCCTATGCGCACATGGCGGTGCTCTACCGCGCCCACTATGTTACGCGCGAAATCGAAGGCGCGCTTCAGAGGGCCGAAGTCCCCTATGCGATCTACAGCGGCGTGCAGTTCTACGACCGCGAGGAGGTGAAGGACGCCTTGTCCTACTTGCGGCTCGTTTTTGCCCGCGACGACCTGGCTTTTCTCCGCGTGGCCAACAAACCCCGTCGCAACCTGGGGACGCGGCGCATCGCTTTCCTGAAGGCGCGCGCCGAAGAAAACGGAAGCACGCTTTACGAGACGCTGAAGGCCAGCCTCGATGCCGACATCTTCAAGGGAACGAAGGCGCGTGAGCTCGTGGACCTCGTCGAGCGTCATCAGTCCGCCTCCGGCGGCGCATCGGAGGAACTGGCCGCCCTGATGGACGAAAGCGGCTACGAGGCGATGCTGCGGACGGAAGGCGCGCAGGCGCGTCTCGACAATCTGTCCGAACTCAAGAACGGCATCTGCCAGTTCGAGGAAAGCTGCGGCGAAGAATGCACGGTCGGCGACTATCTGGCCCATGTGGCGCTCTTTACGAACCGCGATGCCGATACGGGCGCGGCCGACCGCGTCAAGCTCATGACGGTTCACACGGCGAAGGGGCTTGAGTTCCCTTATGTCTTCCTCTGCTCGCTGAATGAAGGCGTCTTTCCGTCCCGCAAGACCGAAACGCGCGAGCAGATGGAGGAGGAACGTCGTCTCGCCTTCGTCGCAATGACGCGCGCCGAACAGGCGCTGTTCCTGACGTCGACCGGCGGACGCGCCTTCGACGGGGCGCCGCGCTTCCCCTCGCGCTTTCTGCTGGACATCGACCCCGCGACGTTCGACTACGAGACGCCGCCGCGCAAGGATCTGCTGGCGTCCGTACGTGAAAAGGTCGCCCGCGAAGCGGTGAAAGACGGAAAACCGTCCGTCTATCCCGTGGGGGCGCGTGTCTCGCATGCCGTTTTCGGCGAGGGCGTCGTCGCCGCCAACGATCCGAAGGACGGCATCTGCCAGGTTCGCTTCGTCCAGCTCTCGACGACGCGGTGGATTTCCGCGGCGCTTTTAACGGCACGCCCGTAACCGATTAAAAAAAAGTGAATATGTCTTGATTATATGAGGTGAAAGTGGTTAAATATGTAATTGATATGAATTGGAGTACTAGAGTTTCGGAGCGCCAATGGGCGGCATGTGCAGTGCTGGCCCTTTGTTGCTTTTTTGCAGGCGTCGGCGAAGGGTCGATCGCCGACAGGCTTGCGCGGTTCTCGACGTCGGGCCCCGACCGCTATGCGGATGGTTCGATCGTCAGGGACGGCGAGTGCTATGCGCTCGTCTGGTCGCCCACAGGGGCGGCTTTCTCCGGCTTCAACGCGGATGGCACGCCCATCTCGTCAAACGACCGCGTGGTGCTCGCGGGCGAACTCGCGCAGGGCGGCAGGTGCCCCGAAGCCATCTTCCAGATTCCGGCCAGCGTCTATGAAGAGCTCAAGGGCGGCGAATGGGCCGTGTGCCTCGTCGATACGCGCAATGTTAACGGCGTTCCCGCCGGCGTGCGTAATGGGAAACCCCTGCGCGTGAACCGCTGGGGGATTATCTCCGGCGGCGTCAATATCACCGACGCCGCCTCCGCCCGCCCCCGCCTCGCTGCGGCCACTCCGGAATCCGATACCCTGGGAGGGCGAGCGTCCACGCGAGCCGCCGCCCGCGCCACCAACCTTTCCGCCGTTCCGCCGAACCTCCTGCCACCGCAGATCACCGCCATTGAGGTTACGGACGGGGAGGTGTGGCTCGCGGTGGACGGCACCGTTCCCTACCTCGACTACACCATCATCTCTGGCGAGAAGCCGAACGATCTCAAGACGGACTACTTCTCGGAGGTCGTCGAGGGTGACGGCAGATCCGAAATTGCGATTGGCACGATACAGTCTGCCAAGCGCCGCTTCTTCAAGGTGAAAAGGGCTGAATAGAGGGAAGGAGGATGATGACAATGAAACGCACATCTCTTATCCTCGCCGCCGTGTTTGCGTTTGCGACGTTCAACGCGGACGCCGCCGATTCGCTGACGATGGACGACTTCAACCACAAGATCAAGCTGCAGGTCGCCGGCTACACCGGCACCGAGACGCTCGCCAACTTCCCCGTCCTCGTGCGCGTCTCGGAATCCCGCATCCCGAGTTTCGACTACGATGACACTTCTGCGTGGAACGACGCCCACACGACAACTTACGGACACGACGTGGCCTTTTTCGCCGAAGACGGCACCCGCCTCGCATCTGATAAAGACACATGGGTTCACAATGGAGAATCGCTTTTCTGGGTCAAGGTGCCTCAATTGACGCAGGG
>CADCPA010000066.1 GCA_902803135.1 uncultured bacterium | reverse complement strand
GGGCTGGTACGACGCCGTGATCGCGCGCTACGCGCAGCAGGTGAACGGCGTGGACTACTGGGCGCTCACGAAGCTCGACGTGCTGGACACGATCGCCAAGATCAAGATCTGCGTCGCCTACGAGCTGGACGGGAAGCGGATCGACACGATTCCGTCCTCCGCGGGCGACCTCGCGCGCGTGAAGCCGATCTACGAGGAGATGGACGGCTGGCTGTGCGAGACCTCCAACATCACGCGCATCGAAGACCTCCCGCCGAAGGCGAAGGCCTATGTCGACCGCCTCGTGGAGCTGTCGGGCGCGAAGCTCGGCATCCTCTCCATCGGTCCCGCCCGCGAATCCACCATCCGGATCGCATTGTAAGCGGGGTGGACGTCATGAATCACGTCATGAAACGAACGCTGACGGGGCTGGCCGTCGGGGCCGGGGTCATCGCCTTCTTTCTCTATTGTCCCTTGAAGGCGGTGCCGTTCGTTCTGGTGGCGTTTTCGACCGTCGTGCAACTCGAGTTCTACCTGATGGCGAAGAAGAAGTACGAGCCCGTCACGTGGTTCGGCCTTCTGGCCGGTGCGGGGTGGTTGATCGGCACGGCGGCCGCGCCGGGCACGATCGGTTTTGCCGCTTCGGCCGTGGCGCTCGTCTGCGGCGGCGTGCCGCTGTTGGGAATTCTGGCTTGCATCGTGCTGTTCTCGTCGCGCTACCGCAGTCCGATCGGCACGTTCGCCGTGACGGTGCTGGGTTTCCTCTACGTACCGTTCCTGATGTCGTTCTTCCTGCGCCTTGTGCAGCTGGCGCCGGACCCCGGCTGCCTGTTTGCGATGCCCGAGGCGCGGACGGGACTCTATTCGCTGCTCGCGCTGATTGCGCTGGCGAAGTTCTCCGACACGGGCGGTTTTGCGTTCGGCGTCTCCTTCGGCAAGCACAAGATGTGCCCGTCGATCAGTCCGAAGAAGTCCTGGGAAGGGCTCGTCGGTTCGATGATCTTCGCGTCGGCGACGCTGGCGGTCTTCCATCTGATCGCGCAGCGCAACAACTGGGCCGACACCTGCGCGATTTGGCAGCTCCTGTCCGGACCGGCCGTCATCCCGTGCGGCATCGTCTTCGCGCTCGTTGCGACGGCCGGCGATCTGGTCGAGAGCCGTTTCAAGCGCGAGTGCGACGTGAAGGACTCCGCCACGTTCATGCCGGCCGGCATGGGCGGCTTCCTCGACATGGTCGACTCGATCCTCATTCTTCCGGCGCTCGTCTATCCGCTCGAGTGCTACCTCTACTGGAATCCGCTGTGAAGCTGCTGATGCTTGGCGACGTGGTCGGTTCGCCCGGCCGACGGATCCTGACGGAAAATCTGCCGCGCATCCGCCGCGAGCTCGGCGTCAACGCCGTGATTGTCAATGCGGAAAACGCCGCCGCCGGATCCGGTCTGACCGTTCCCCTGGCGACTGAAATCCTCAAGGCCGGGGCCGATGCGATTACGCTCGGCGACCACACGTGGGGCCAGAAGGAATTTCCCGCGACGATCAACCAGCTGCCGACGGTGGTTCGGCCGGCGAATTTCCCGGCCGGTTCGCCGGGGAGGGGATGGGCGCTTGTCACGCTGCCGATCTGCCAGTTCGCCGTGATGAATCTCCAGGGGCGCGTCTTCATGAACCCCGTCGACTGTCCCTTCCGCGCGGCCGACGCCGTGTTGCGCGAAATTCCGAAGAATGTGCCGGTCTTCGTCGATTTCCATGCGGAGGCGACGAGCGAGAAGATCGTGATGGCCAACTACCTCGACGGACGCGTCACGGCCGTCGTCGGCACGCACACCCACGTGCAGACGTCCGACGCCCTCGTGCTGCCGGGCGGCACGGCGTTCCAGACGGATCTCGGCATGTGCGGACCCTGGTACTCGTCCATCGGCCGCGACTTCAAGCCGGTCACGCAGAAACTCGTCATGGGCATCCCCGCGCGCTTTGAGGTGGCGTCGGGTCCGGCGACGCTTGAAGGCGCCGTCATTACGTTCGATCCGGTCTCGCGGAAGGCGACGGCCATCGCGCCGTACCGCTACCGCGAACCGCTGAGGGCCTGAAGGTCAGGTGCCGACGGCCCCCATGATGCCGAAGCCGTGGATGACGACATCGGCCACGATGACGGCGCATTGCCAGGCAATGCTGACGATTCCACCAATCAGAGCTCCCATGTCAGTTCCTCCTCGGTCTGTTTGGGTTGGGGCGACGGGTCCGACGCGCCCGGACGGCGCGGTTGGGCAAAGCGCTGGGCGTTCTGATCCTCCGGATGCGCCTCGGCATAGCGCCGGCGGGCATCGTCGATCTCGCGCAGCACGCGTGTCTCCTCGGCGCGCTTGGCCCGTATCTCGACTTCGCGGGCATGCCAGGCCGCGTGCGAGTCGTAGGGGTCGATCTGCACGACGACTTCGTTGAGATGCACATCGCACATCACGAGCAGCCAGAGAACGCTGTAGAAGGCTTCGTCGAGCGTCGTGAAGCGCAGCGTGGCTTCGCCGGATTTGAAGGCGTCGACAAGGTCCAGGGACGGATTGAGATTCACAATCCACGGAACGAGTCCGGCCGCGGCGAACGTACGGATCTCCCGGGGCTTCGCGGCGACCAGTTCGCGCACGAGCAGGGCGAAGACGTCCGTCCAGCTCTCGACGCGCAGCGTGCGGCCGTTGAAGTGCAGCTTGAGCGGCTTCTTCGGCAGGAAGTCCTTCGGCTCGCCCACGAGCGTCATCACGCGGAAGCGGGGAGACGGGTTCATGTGCTGGAACCGGCGCGCCGTGCGGCTGAAGGCCTTGAAGAAGCGATGGGGGTCCGCGCTGATTTCGCGGGCGCGCCGATCTTTCTCGGCGAGTGTTCGGGGCTGGTCTTGGGAGGAGGCGTTCATAGTTGAGAATGTGGGTGTTAGCCGCAGATGTACGTGCCGATTTTCGGAATCTTGCGCACGCAGACGCTGATGACCGAGGCGCCGGCAAAGGTCGTCGCCGCCGTGAGGACGATGGCCGCGGGTGTCGGCAGGTGCGGCTTGCAGAGGCCGAGCACGGGCGTGAGGATGAGCATGTGCATCAGGTAGGTGCCGTAGCTTGCTTCGGAGAGCGGACGCACCACCTTTTCATAGAAGGCGCCGGCGGCCGTGATCTGACGCACGAGGAGGAAGATGGCGATAGTGGCGAGCGCGACGCCGAACGTGCAGAACTCCCAGGTCATTTCAAGGTCCACCGCCAGCGCATAGGGGCCCTTGACCGGATAGCCGGCGGCGTCCGGAATGCGGAAGAAGAAGGGGCCGGCGACGATGGCCCAGCCGACGAGGCCGAGCGGAAGCGCCCACGCGAGCGCCTTCTTGAGCGGGAGCTGCGGTGCGAACTTGCGGAACCAGAGGCCGAGCAGCAGGTAGCCGAAGAAGCCGCTCACATAGTGGAACATGCCGAAGCCGTTCCAGCCGCATTCGCCCCAGAGGAACGGGATGTTGCCGAAGTCGCCGAGTCCGTACAGGTGGGACCAGTAGGTGCCCGAGGCCGGGTCGACGGCGGAGGCGAAGAGGAAGGACCACAGCTTGCGGAAGAAGGGGAAGAGCGTTGTGAAGAACCAGAGGCAGAGCCAGCCGCGCACCTCCTTCTCCGAGGCCTTCTCGGCCCACGGCGAGAGCAGCGGCATCGCGAGGTAGACGCCGAGCAGCATCGGCACGAACCAGAGGTGGCCGGCCCGGTCGAGCGGAAAGTTGAAGCAGAGCTTTTTCAAGTCGCCGACGAACGTCGTCGCGGCAAAGCCGGCCTGGAAGTCCACGGCGTTCCACCCGATGTAGACCAGGGAGAAGACGAGGAATGGCACGACGATGCGCACGAACCGGCGTTTGAAGAACTCGCCCGTCGGCTTCGTGAGCGGGAAGAGCAGGAAGGACGACGCAAGTACGAACAGGGGAACGGACGCGCGGCAGGCGGAGTCGATGATCGACACCCAGCGCGCGTCGTCCAGCGACGCGAAGAAGGTGTTGCCCTCCGCGTCGAAGTAAAACCCTTCGCAGGCGTGCACCAGCATCACCATGAAGCAGGCGATGAGGCGCAGGTAGTCCAGGAAGACGATTCGTTTCACGTTATCCATGTTCGGCTGTCCTTGACCTTCCCGTTCAAACCTTCTTCATTCGGACATTCAAACATTCACGCATTGACACGTTCACTCGCCCAACGTCGTCACGAGCACCGTGCCGGTCGCGGGAATGACGGCCGCCGTGTTGGCGGGCACGAGGATGCTCTTCTTCTCGTCTGCGAGGAAGAGGGCGGTGAAGGTGTCGGGGCGTGCGTCGATCTTGATCTCGCCGTTCGCACGGAACGGACGGAAATTGAAGAAGGGGCACACGACCTCTTCGCGGGAGACGGGCACGGGCAGGTCGAAGTCGATGGACTTCAGCGATTCCGCGATGTGGAGCTGGCGCGGCTTGCCGTCCGCACCCACGCGGCCCCAGTCGTAGAGGCGGTAGGTCGTATTCGAACTCTGCTGCACCTCGTAGATGAGCACGTCTTCGCCGATGGCGTGGACGAGTCCGCCCGGGATGAAGAGCGTCAGGCCGACCTGCGCATCATGGCGTACGAGCGTTTCCTCGAAGCGGCCGGACTTGACATTCTCCTCGACGATCGCGGGCGTCGTGCCGGGCTTGAGACCGGCGAAGATCGGTCCCTTGCCGCCGAGCACGCGCCACATCTCCGTCTTCGGCTCACCGCCCGTCAGGGCCTTCGTGACTTCGTTCGGATGGACCTGCACGCTGAGGCGCCGCTTCGCGTCGATGACCTTGAAAAGGAGCGGGAAGTCCGTTTCCGACGGGGCGCGCGCGCCCATGAAGCCACGACCGTACTTCGCCGCCAGATCCTGCAGCGTCCGGCCGGCGAAGGGACCGTTCGCGACGGTCGAGGGGGAAGAGGCATGGCCGGAAATCTCCCAGGATTCCGTGCCCCAGAGAGCGGTATGGATGTTCGCGTTGAATGTCAGCGGATAGAAGCTGTCCATGGTTGAATCTCATTCGGTGCAAATTCGGGTGAACGGGGCCTATTATATCATGGTTCGGACGAAACTGCCACTGGATTCGCGCGTGCGCGCGGGAAATGTCGCATGAAAGTGCGCGGCGAGACGGCGGGATATGCTATAATAGACGGGTTGACGAAAACAGGAGAGCACCGAGACCATGATTGCCTATCTAAATGGAATACTCGCGGAGAAGGACATTGACAAAGTCGTCGTCGAATGCGGCGGCGTGGGCTACGAGGCCGCGATTCCAATCTCCACGTTCGACCGCCTGCCGGCCGAGGGCGAACGCGTGAAGCTCTTCACCTACCACGCCGTACGCGAAGACGCCCAGCTGCTGTTCGGCTTCATGTCCCGGCCGGAACGCGAGATGTTCGAGCTGATGACGAGCGTCTCCGGCGTCGGACCCAAACTCGCCCTTGCCATTCTCTCCGGCCTGACCGTGGGCGATCTCCAGCTCGCCATCTCGCAGGGCGACGCCAAGCGCCTTGCGG
>CADCPA010000065.1 GCA_902803135.1 uncultured bacterium | reverse complement strand
GGCGAAAACGAATGGGCGCCCGACGAGGAGAACGGTCCGCACATCCGCATCACCGAGAAGCTCGATAAAAACGAAGTCGGCCGGATCATCGACGAGCTCATCTGCCGCCCCCCGAAGGGAAAGTAAAGACGGAATGACGTCCCGTCTCCACATCAAGGCCCTGGCCGACCGGGTGGCCTACTACGAGTGGGCCTATGGCCGGCTGGCCGAGTCGGACGTCGAAATCGGTCCCGTCGGGGAATTCCTCGTGGGCCGTCTGCTCGACTGCCTGCCGCCGGCGCGCAAGGCGACGTCGCTCTACGATCTGGAAATGGCGGACGGCACGTCGCTCGAGGTGAAGACGACGACGCGCCGTCATCCGCGGAAGACCGCCGCGCCGGTCTACCGCTGGGATGTCGGCACCCAGCTCAGCTGCCTCAACGGCACGCGTCCCCTCGCGCGCTACTGGATTTTCCTCATCTGCGCGTTTCCGGAGTCCGCCGCCGGGAAACGCCACTTCGACGTCTTCGACCTGCGCTACTGGCAGGCGGCCGTCCTGCCCGGCACGGCCTTGCGCACGTTCAAGATCCGGCGCTACGTCACCGAACCGATGCTCAAGCGCATCTTCACGCGCTTCACGCCCGTCGCCGAGCTGCCGGAGCGCCTCCGATCCCTCCGCGCCCTCGCCGCGCGCGGGTGCGACGGCCTCAATTTGGCAATTGCGCGAACAGACGGGAAATGATAAAATACTCCACCAATTTTTGGGAAGAGAAGCAGAAGAGAAGCAGAAGAAAAGAAAGGTTCTCAATGGACAAGAAGTCGGTTGAAGATTTGGAAGCGCAGTTCGCGGAGCTGATGAAGAAGTCTCCCCTTGCGGTGGATGAGCTGGTGGGTCTGGTTCGGTCGGCCCCCGCGGGCAAGGTGGGCGGTTGGGTGGCTTCGGTTCTGGCGTCGTGCGAAGAGGCGGGCGATTTCACGAACGCCTTCCTGTTCATTCAGGCGACGCAGGATGTGATTGCCGAGGCGAAGGCGCCGAGCGGCGCGGTGATTCGGGCCTCTCTGCGCAAGATGACGAAAGACCGTCTGCTGATCTCCTTCGTCGATGCCGTCGGCTTGGACAATCCCGCCCGTCCGCTGCGCGAGTCCGTCGGCCGTCTGGGACGTCTGCTCTCGTTCGAGAAGGGTGCGCGCGTGCTCAGCCAGGCCTGGGGGCTCGGCACCGTGCGCGACGTCGACTATTTCTACCGTCGCGTGACGGTCGACTTCACGACGCGCCGCGGCCATCAGTTTACCTACGACGCCGCGTGCGAGACGCTCGTTCTGGCGCCGGAGGGGCATATCCTCGTGACGCAGGCGGCGGATCCGGCGCGTGTGGAAAGCCTGCTGAAGGACAAGCCGGGCGAATTCGTCAGGGAAATGCTCAAGAGCTTCGGCGACATGCCGGTGACGCGCCTTGAAGAGCTGTGCGCGCAGTACGGCTTCGTGAAGACCGCCAACTGGAAGAAATTCTGGGAAGGCGCCCGCGGCGAACTCCGCAAGGACAAGTGCGTGGAGATTCCCACGCGCCGCGCCGAGCCCATCCACCTCAAGCAGAAGGCCGAAGACTACGGCGACGACTGGTTTACGATGTTCTCGCGGATGAAGGAGCCGAAGAGCATCCTCTCCAGCGTGCGCGAGTTCGAGGCGCTGGGCCGCACGAAGAATCTCGATGCCGACCACCGCCTGAAGATCGCCGAGCGTCTCGCGTTCGCCCTCAAGGCGATGCGCGGCGTGGACGATGCGCTGTTCGCGCGCATTGCGTTCTGCATTTCCGATCTCGGGCTCGACGAGGTTCTCGCCGCGAACGAGAAGCTCGCGTTCGCGTGCAGCGCGAAGTCCCGCGCCTATCTGTGGGACAAGCTGCTGAGCGGCGAATCGCGCTATCTGAAGGCGGCCCGCACGCTGCCGGCGCGCGAGGCGGGCGCGCTCGTGAAGTTCCTGACGAAGGCCGAGACCGAAGAGGCCGCCGCCGAGGCGAAGGCCAAGCTGTTCGCCGAACTCCCGCAGATGTGCTTCGCGCTCCTCGCCGAGACGCTTGACGCGTTCAAGCAGGATGCCGCCTGCGAAGCGGCCTGCGCGGATCTGCTGAAGACGCCGTCGGCGCCGGCGACGCTGGTCACGCTGATTCTCGGCCGCTACGATTCCTTCAAGCACTGGACGAAGCTGCCGCATCTGGTCGTCATCCTCACGCACGCCATTGCGCTCGGCGAGGGCCGTCAGGGCGGCGAGACGCTGCGCATGCAGAACATGATCCGCCGTCTCTTTGCCGACCAGAAGTGGTTGGACGAAATCCTCGACCAGCTGCAGCCTGCCGACCAGGCCCTCTTCTTCGAGCGCTTCCAGGCTTCGATCGCCTGGGATCCGTCGACGCACCACATGATCGTGATCCGCATGACGAAGAAGGTGCCGGACCTCGCCAACCGTCTTGTCAAGAAGACCGAAATCAAGAAGATCGAGCGCATCACCTCGCTGCGTTCCTATGCCGAGCGCCAGGCCGCCTACGAGAAGCTCGTCAAGGTGGAAATCCCCGCGAACACGAAGCGCATCGAATTCGCGAAGAGCTACGGCGACTTGTCCGAAAACGCGGAATACCAGTATGCGAAGGACGAGCAGCGCGCGCTCATGCAGAAGGAGGCGCTGCTGCAGAAGGACCTCAACAGCGTGAAGGCCGTGGACTTCGCCGACGTGGTCGCGCCGACCTCGGTCGTGCCGGGCTCGATGGTGACGATTCTCACCGCCTCGGGCGAAGAGCGCGTCTACACGGTGCTGGGCGAATGGGACAACGACCTCGACCGCGGCATCATCTCGTGCCAGACGAAGCTGGCGCTGAACATGCTGGGCAAGAAATCCGGCGACACGTTTGAACTGGCCGACGCCGAGGGCAACGTTTCGACCGCGACGATCAAGTCCGTGGGCGAGCTGACCGCCGAATTGCGCAACTGGGTCAAGGAGACCCCTGCGATTGCCTGAGCAGCAGGCGATTGGACAGAGACGAATCAAGGAGCATAAGGAGACATGAGCACAGTGAAGAAACCTGCCGCGAAGAAGAAAGTCGTGGAAGCGCCGGCGGCCGCCCCTGTCGAGGAGGCGGCGCGGAAGGAAAAGGGTTTTGTGCGGAAGCCGATCACGGTGGTGAAGAAGACGCCGAAGACGCCGTTGAAAAAGCCGGATGAACCGAAGGTCTTCGAGAACCGCTGCCAGGATCTGGCGTTCTCCTTCGCGGAGAGCATGAAGAAGCGCCAGCGCGAAGCCGACAACAAGATCAAGAAGGAGCGCAGCGAGCAGGATGTCAAACTTTCGCGTCGTCCGACGACCCGTTCGAAGGGAAAGTCCACGCTGCAGTTCCCGGCGGGCGATCTGGAGGAATTCCGCCGTCGCCTGATTCTGCTCCGCCAGGAGATGCTGGGTCAGTCCGTTACGCTTCGCACGGTCGCCCTCGAGCAGTCCGACGACCGCGGCAGCGAGGACGAGGACGGTTCCGACGCGTTTTTGCGTCTGCAGAACCTGAGCCAGGTCGATTCGCAGAACAAGGTCATCCAGCAGATCGACGAGGCGCTCGCCCGCATTGGCGAGGGCACCTACGGCATTTGCGAAATCTGCGGCCAGCTGATCCGCAAGCCGCGTCTGATGAACCTTCCGTTCGTGCACACGTGCATGGAGTGCCAGACGGCGATGGAGAAGCCTTTCGGAAGCCACTGATGCGCCGCTTCGTCTTCACCTTCGCCGCGCTTGTCAATCTTCTCTTTCTTGACCAGTTCGTGAAGGAGGCGGCTGTCTATTATTGGAAGGGACGGCCGGCGCGCGTGGTGGTGGAGAATTTCTTCAATCTGGCCTACGTCGAAAACCGCGGGTGCGCCTGGGGCCTGCTGCAGGGGCATGTTTGGCCGCTGGCCGCCTTTGCCCTTGTCGCGCTCGCGGTTCTGATTTGGCAGCGGAAGGCGATTTTCCCGTCCGGCCGCTGGGGGGCCGTGGCCGAGACGCTGCTTTACACGGGCATCGTCGGCAATCTGCTCGACCGGCTCGTGCGCGGCTGCGTGGTCGACATGTTCGATTTCCACTGGGGCGTCCACCATTTTCCCGTCTTCAATGTCGCCGATTCGTATATTACCGTCGCGGCGGCGATTCTGCTGATCTCCGGTTTGGGAGCGGGATGGGCTGAAAAGAAGAAGGGTGCCGCGCCTCATGATCCGTCGTGAGGCCTATCTGCTTGCGGGACCGACCGCCAGCGGCAAGTCCGCCGCCGCCGCGCTGCTGGCGCGGGCGCGCGGCGCGGCGATTCTGAGTGCCGACTCGATGCTGGTCTACCGCGGCATGGATGTCGGTACGGCCAAGCCTTCGGCCGGGGAACGCGCCGAATTTGCCATGGGCGGCGTCGACGTCGTCACGCCCGCCGAGCATTTCTCCTCCGGGGCCTGGCTGCGCGCCGCCGCGCAGTGGCTGGCGGAAATCCCCGCATCGCGTCCGATCGTCATCGTCGGCGGCACGGGCCTCTATTTCTCCGCGCTGTTGCGCGGACTCGACCGCCGGTGGACGAATCCGCCGCCCGCGTATCCCGTGCTCCAGGTCGACCGCGCCGTGCTCCATGCGCGCATCGCCGCGCGGCTCGACACGATGTTTCTCGACGGTCTCGCCGCCGAAGTTGCGGCGCTCCGCCGGACGTATCCCGTCTGGTCCGACACCGCGTCGGCGGCCATCGGCTACAAGGAGTTCATCGACGGACTTCCCCCCGCCGCCGTGCGCGAGAAGATTCTGGTGCGGACGCGTCAGCTGGCCAAGCGCCAGGACACCTGGTTCCGCCACCAGGCGACGGCGCTCTACGTACCCGTCGGCGCGACGGCCGAGGAGACGGCCGATCGCGTTGCGGCGGTCTGGAAAGCGCATGGCCCCTGGACCGTCTCTCTCCCGTGCGAAGATCCGCCGGCCTGACGGCCCGCCGTGCGCGGCACGAAGATTGCCCGCAGGCCCGAAATGTGGTATAATCCCGTCCATGAGCATTCGTCAGATTTCGGGCGGCATTTGCGCCGCCAAAGGTTTCAAGGCGGCAGGCGTCCCTGCGCGCATCAAGTATGAAGGCCGCAACGACGTGGCGCTGCTGGTGGCCGATGCGCCGTGCGCGGCCGCGGCGATGTTTACGACCAATGCGGTGGCCGCCGCGCCGGTTCTCTACGACCGCGCCGTCGTGAAGGGCGGCCGCATCCAGGCGATTCTCGCCAACAGCGGCTGTGCGAACGCCTGCACGGGCGAAGCGGGCTACAAGGACGCCGAACTTTCGGCGCTGGCCACGGCGGGCGAGCTCGGCATCGATCCGAAACTTGTGCTCGTGGCCTCCACGGGCGTCATCGGGCGCCGTCTGCCGATGGACCGTCTCCTGGCGGGCATGAAGGACGCGGCGACGAAACTCGCGCATTCCGCCGAGGCGGGCCTCGCGGCCGAGATGGCCGTGATGACGACGGACACGAAGCCGAAACAGGCCGCTGTGCGGACGACGATCGGCGGCAAGACGGTCACCGTGGGCGGCATGGCGAAGGGCTCCGGCATGATCGAGCCCAACATGGCGACGATGCTCGGCTTTCTGACGACGGATGCGGCGGTCAGCCCCGCGATGCTGCGGCGCGCGCTCAAGCTCGCCGTGGCCGTGTCGTTCAACCATGTGGTGGTGGACGGCGACGAGTCGACGAACGACAGCGTGTTCCTGCTGGCGTCCGGCGCGGCGGGCAACGCGCGCATCGAGACGGCCGGTCCCGACTTCGATGCGTTCGTCGAGGCGCTGACGGCCGTGGGCGTGGCGCTGGCGAAGCAGATGGCGGCGGATGGCGAAGGCGCGACGAAGTTCGTCGAAGTCGTCGTCAGGAACGCCAAGACGCAGCGGGACGCCGCCCGCGCCGCGCGCGCGATCGCGAAGAGTCCGCTGGCGAAGACCTCGTGGTTCGGCAAAGATCCCAACTGGGGCCGCGTGCTGGCGGCTGCCGGCTACTCCGGCGCGAAGGTCGTGGACCGGGCAGCCGAAGTGTTCTACGGCAAGACCTGGGCCTACCGGAAGGGACAGGTCGCCGACGCCGCGCAGCTGGCGAAACTGGAAAAGGAGATGGCCGGTCCCGAGCTCAAGGTGACGGTCGACCTCCATCTTGGTCCGTTCGCGTCGACGATCTATACGTGCGACTTCTCGCTCGACTACGTGCACATCAATGCGGACTACACGACCTGAGGTCGGGTCGCGCGTGTGAACGACGGGTACTGGAACCTGAATGGCCGACCGCATTTATAGCGTCACGCAGTTGACGAGATCGATCAAGAGAAACCTTCTTGAGAACAATTCGAAGATCGCCGGCGTCTGGATCGAAGGCGAGGTTTCGGGCAATAAGGTCTATGCGTCCGGCCATCGCTACTTCACGCTGAAGGACAGCGACGCGTCGATCAACTGCGTGCTGTTCGCCTATTGCGTCTCCGGCTGCGACGAACGGTACCGCGCGGCGCTCGCGCAGGGCGAAGAGAAGGTCAACGGTCTGAAGGTTCAGGTCCAGGGCGAACTGGACCTGAACATGACGCGCGGACAGTATTCGTTCAAGGTGGCGCGCGTGCGCCTGTCGGGCCTCGGCGACAAGATGGCCGCTTTCAATGCGCTGAAGGCGAAGTTGGAGGCCGAGGGGCTCAACAAGCTCGATCATCCCGAGAAGCGGCGTGCGCTGCCGCTCCTGCCGAAGCGCATCGCGATCGTCACCTCGCCGTCGGGCGCGGTCATCCACGACATGTGCGACGTCATCAACCGCCGCTTCCCGAACGTCGAGATCCGGCTATACCCGGCGAAGGTCCAGGGGGAAGGTTCGGTGGCCAGCCTGGTCGCCGGCATCCGCTTCTTCAACGGCCTGCTCGTGCGGCCGGACGTCTCGTGGAAGCCCGACGTGCTGATCGTCGCGCGCGGCGGCGGGTCGGCCGAGGATCTGTGGTCGTTCAACGAGGAGCCGGTCGTGCGCGAGGTGGCGGCTTCGAAGATTCCCGTCATTTCCGCCGTGGGGCATGAAAGCGATATGACGCTGTGCGACTTCGTGGCGGACCTGCGGGCCGGCACGCCCTCCATTGCGGGGGAACGCGTCGTGCCTGTGAAGGCCGATCTCGAGGCGGCGGTGAAGAGCTGGGCGGATCGCATGGACCATGCCGTGCGCGCGGCCGTCGAGGACCGTCTCCAGCAGCTCGACTATCTGGCGCATCGCCTCTCGGCGGCGCCGCAAAAGGGCGTGGCGAATGTGGAACGGCGCCTGGCCGACCTTTCCTACCGTCTCGGTTCGGCGCCTCAGCGCGTTCTGAGGGAGTCGGAGCGGAAGCTGCAGCGGGCGGCTTTGCGGCTTGAACCGCAGATGCGCCAGGCGCTTCAGCAGGCGACGGCGAGATTGGATCAATGCCGCAAGAGCCTTGCGCTGCTGAATCCGTATCAGGTTCTGGAGCGGGGCTATTCGATTACGCTGGACGAGGAGGGCCGCGTCGTCCGCGCGGCCGGCGAGGTTCGGAAGGGGATGCGTCTGACGACGCGGCTGAAGGACGGACAGGTCGAGTCGGTGGCGGTCGAAAGGAGGAGCGTCGATGAACCGGTTGCTAGCTAAATTGCTTTCAGCGTTCAGGAAAAAGAGGGCGCATCCGCGTCGCATGGCGTTTGCGGCCTTTGCGACGACGGACCGCGGTCTGGTGCGGCCGGAAAACCAGGATAGCTTTGCCAGCCATCCCGAGAAGACGTTTTTCTGCGTGGCGGACGGCATGGGCGGCGGCGCCGACGGCCAGCTGGCCAGCAAGTGGCTCTGCGAAACGCTGGAGAACGTGATTCCAACCGACGGGGCGGATCTTCCGATGCGCGAGGAGATGATTGCCGAGTCGCTGGTGGAGGTCAATGCGCGCATCCGCGCGTACGCGAAGGAGCACGGCTACAAGACGATGGGCACGACGGTCGTCGGTCTCGTCGCCGATCCGTCCCGTGCGGTTCTGGCGCGCATCTTCCACGTCGGCGACAGCCGGGCCTACCGGTTTCGCTTCGGACGTCTCGACCTGCTGACGCGCGACCATACCGTCGGCAACGAACTGGGGCAGGCGATGTCCGGCGTCGATCAGGCGCGTGTCCTGCAGGCCCGCAGTAATCCGCTCACGCACATCCTCACGCATGCGGTCGGCACGGAACTGGCCGTGCGCACGGAATGGAAGAGCGTCGACGTGCAGCGCGGCGACCGTTTCCTCTTCTGCTCGGACGGCGTCCACGACATGCTGGACGACGACGAGATCAAGGCGATTCTCGCCGAGTCGGCGACGCCGCGCGTGGCCGTCGCACGGCTGGAAGCGGCTGTGCGCAAGGCCGGCGCCCAGGACAACTACACGATCCTCTGCGCCTATGCGGCGCTGCGGCGCGCGGTCTGACCGGCCATTCCGCGATTCCCATTCCGCACTGTTTTTGATATACTGTTTCAACCATTTTTTTGAGAAGCAAGGATGCGAAGGAAATGAATACGGTTCTCATCGGGTCCCAGTGGGGCGACGAAGGCAAGGGCAAGGTCATCGACGTCTTGACGGACAAGGCCGACTACGTCGTGCGCTACCAGGGCGGATCCAATGCCGGCCACACCGTCATCGCGGAAGGCGTCAAGCGCGTGCTGCGCCTGATTCCGAGCGGCATTCTCCACGAAGGCAAGACCTGCATCATCGGCAACGGCGTCGTGATGAACCCGCTGGATCTCATCGACGAGATCGAGGGCATGCGCGCGACGGGCGTCGAGCCGAAGGGCCGCCTCTACATTTCCACGCGCACCCAGATGGTGATGCTCTACCACCGCGCGCTCGACAAGGCCGAAGAGGCCGCGCGTACGACGGAGAAGAAGATCGGCACGACCGGCCGCGGCATCGGTCCCGCCTACGCCGCCAAAGTCTCCCGAACGGGCCTCCGCTGCGGCGACATGCTGGCGGACGATTTCTTCGACCTCGTGCGCGAGCAGGTGGAAGAGACGAACATGAAGCTTCGCATGCTCAAGGCCGAGCGCGTGGATGCGGGCGACCAGATCGAGGTCCCGGGCTGCACGATCACGGACTACCAGATGGATGCGGACGAAATCGTCGCCATCTACAAGGTCGCCAAGGAGAAGCTCTCCCCCTACATCTGCGATACGGTTCCGATGCTCCACAAGGCGAAGGCCGAGGGCAAGTCCATCCTCATGGAAGGCGCCCAGGGCACGATGCTCGACATCGACTTCGGCACCTATCCCTTTGTGACGTCCTCGAATCCGACCTCCGGCGGCGCCTGCATCGGTTCGGGTCTTTCGCCGCGCGACATCGACTGCGTCGTGGGCGTGGTCAAGGCCTACACGACGCGCGTGGGCGAGGGTCCGTTCCCGACGGAACTCTACAACGCCGTGGACAGGATGGACGAAGACGGCAAGACGATGGCCGAGCGCGGCCACGAGTTCGGCGCCGTGACGAAGCGTCCGCGTCGCACGGGCTGGTATGACGCCGTGATCGCCCGCTACGCGCAGCAGATCAACGGCATCGACTACTGGGCGCTCACGAAGCTCGACGTGCTGGACACGATCGCCAAGATCAAGATCTGCGTCGCCTACGAGCTGGACGGGAAGCG
>CADCPA010000064.1 GCA_902803135.1 uncultured bacterium | reverse complement strand
CTGACCGTGGCCGGCCAGTTCAACACCGTGACCGGCGGCGTGATGAAGACGGGCCCCGGCCGGCTGACGATCTCCTCGTCCGGCGCGACGGCGCGCGTGACGGGCACGGTGACTATGGATCCGCAGCGTCCGCTGCGCGTGAACACGCCGACGGCTGGCGGCGGCAAGACGGTGTTCGAAGGCACGATCGCGCAGGGCAGCGGCGTGTGGATCAACTCCGGCACGCTGGAGATGAGCGACGTCTCGACGCTGGACGGCAAGACGCTCACGGTCGGCCCGGGCACGTTCCGCTACACCGGCGCGCCCGCGCGGACGACGATGAAGGTGACTACGAACCCGAACAACAACAACAACCTCGCCTCCATCCTGCGCATCGACGGCGATCTGACCCTCGCGGGGCAGTTCACGACCGTGACCGGCGCCGTGATGAAGACGGGGCCCGGCACGCTGACGTTCGATCCTCCAGGCACCGCTACGACCGTCATAGGCAAGAGCGGACGCAATACGCAGTGGAACAACACGAGCGCGGCATACTACTGGCCGGATAACGGCGACTCGTCCACCACGCAGGGTATCGGCGCGTTCTGTATTGACGAGGGAGAGGTCGTCCTCTCCGGTCCTAACGCGCAGTACAAGATTTCCAACGACGGCGTGACGCTCGACTGTTTCGTCGGCACGCAGAATCGCGGCTGGAGCTACACCACCAACTACGCGGCGCTCACGATCCTCTCCGGCACCGTGCGCGGTCCGTGGCTCTTCCTCGGCCACACGTTCAACCACGGAAAAGATGCGAGCGGGAAACTGATTCCCACGTACTCCGTCTACAACCAGTACGGCGGTACCGTGACGTTCAGCGCGTTCTGCTTCTGCTACGATCTCTCGGACTACGACACGGCCTGCCAGGCCACGGCGAACCTCTACGGCGGCACGCTAACGAACGTCGGTGTGATGCGCTTCGGGCAGACGTACAACAAGACGGGCGTCAATCCGCCGCACGCCACGTTCAACGTGTACGGCGGCACGTACAACCACACGGACACGAGCGGCACGAAGGGCACGCGCATGGGATATCTCGGCGACAAGGCGGGCGGACAGAAGACGCTCGACCGCGCGTGCGACGCCACGCTCAACATGTACGGCGGCGAGTACAACGAGGTCGAGCGCATCCACATGGGGTGTAACGCCACCACCTCGCGCCTCAACCTGCACGGCGGCGTCCTCAAGGCGGAGAACATCTTCCTGAACACGAGCACGTCCGGCAACTACTGCTACTTCGCGGGCGGCTCGGCCTACATCTACTGGAACGGCGGCACGTACGCGCCCGTGGGCACGACGGCGGCAAATCAGACGTTGCAGGGCCTCACCGAAGTGCTCGTCTCCACGAACGGCGCGGTGGTGACGACGGCCGAGCTGGCGGGCGAGAGCTACACGATCGCCCAGCCGCTTCTGCACGATCCCGCGTTGGAAGGGACGGATGGCGGCTTCGTCAAGAAGGGCACCAAGCCGCTCGCGCTCACGGGCGCGAACACGTACACGGGCGACACCGTGGTCGAGGAGGGGACGCTCGCGATCCCCGTTGGAGCGGACGCGTCGGCCCTCCCGGCGGATTCGGCTGTGGTCGTGGCCGAGGGCGCAACGCTGGAGATGGCGAGCGGCACGGCTGCGCGCGTGGGCACGCTTCGGTTCGACATGGGCACGACGAACGGCACGTTCGTAGGCTTCGCGCCTGCGGCGAACGGCGCACTCTACGTGACGGGCGTGGGCGAGGCGCAGCGGAAGGGTCTCGAGATGCCCGTGACGGTCACGGACGCGCAACAGCCGAACAAGCTCACGCGCTGGACCGTGTACGTGGACGGCGAGCAGGACGACACGATCAGCGCCTTCGTGCGCAAGAAGGCCAATTCCGAGACAGAGTACACCATCGTCCTCGACGGCAAGCAGGGCCTTTACCTGATCGTCAGATAATTCGCTGGCAGCCCGACCGACCTATTTGCTGACACCTCTCCAGCCGAACTAGTTTCTACTCACTTGCATTGACTTTTGGCAATAAAAAGCGTACACTTTTACTTGCCAAAACAAACTAGAAGATGAAAGACGCAATCATACAATACCTATCCGAGGGCTTCGGCAGGGTCGAGGGAGGCGAAAGCATCAAGCTCCCCCGCTCCATGCCGTTGGTGGTCACCTCCGGCTACAGGTTCTGCAAGTGCAGGGTTCTT
>CADCPA010000063.1 GCA_902803135.1 uncultured bacterium | reverse complement strand
GTCGCCGCCGCACGCGCAGGTCGATTTCGCGTTCATCGCCGTCACGCGTCCGCACGGCGCGGCCGGGGAGCTGCTTGAGAAGATGGTCGCGGCGATGGGCTACACGATGGATTCGGTCGCGGTGGTCGAGGCGGCCGCCGCGGCGACGGCGATGCCGGCCGCGCGCGTCTACGTCGTGCTCGGCCGCGACGCGTTCAAACTGTTTGCACCGGGGCGCCGCGCCGCGCTTGGGCTCTGGACGAGCGTGGGCGAGATTCCGACGGTGGTGACCTATTCGCCCGCGCGCATCCTGTCGTATTTCGGCAACGACGCCGCCGGGCTCCAGCAGGCGAAGCGCCAGATCTGGAGCGATCTGAAGAGCGCGCTGGCGCGCATCGGCAAGACGCCGCCCCCCCGCGGCGCCGCACGCTGACGCAGAGTCGACTTTCTGGGGAGGAAAAACGGAATGAAAGGGAAGCAGATGAGAACACTCGCAGTGGTTGGCGCCTGTCTGGCCGCATGGGTCGCTTTCGCCTACGATCCGGTCGACTATGTCCTCCCGGAGATGGGTACGGACAGCTCGACGGACTTCTCGAGCGGCAATGTCTATCCCGCCATCGCCCGCCCTTGGGGCATGAACGTGTGGTCTCCCCAGACGGGCGTGAACGGCCACGGTTGGATGTACTGCTGGCAGCACGACAAGATGAGCGGACTCCGCCTCACGCACCAGCCGAGTCCCTGGATCAACGACTACGGCTCCTTTGCCGTGCTCCCCGTAACCGGCAAGCCCGTGTTTTCGGCGGCGGACCGCGCGACGCGCTTCTCGCACAAGGCGGAGCTCTTCAAGCCGTACCATTACCGCGTCTACCTCGGCGAATACGATTCGACGCTCGAAGTCGCGCCGACCGCACGCGCGGCGATCCTGCGCGTGACCTATCCGGAAACCGACGCGCCGTACTTCGTGATCGACGCGGGTCCAGGCCGCTGCGGCATCAAGCTCGCCGACGACACCCGCGTCGAGGGCTGGAACGCGAAGAACCACGGCGGCGTGGGCGACGGGTTCGCGAACCACTTCGCGCTCGTCTTCAGCGAGCCGGTCGTCGAGGTCAAGGCCTGGACGGGCGGCAAGGACCGGAAGGACGACCAGCTGCTCGACCGGACCGCGGTGACGTGCGCGGGCAAGGAAGGCCAGGATACGTGCGGTCTCCTCGTCAAGTTCGCCCCGAAGAAGCGCGGGCAGCGCGTGACGATGCGCGTCGCCTCGTCCTTCATCGATGCGGACGCCCAGCTCGCGCGCAACTTCCGCGAGCTCGACGGGAAGACGTTCGAAGACGTCGTCGCCGACGGCCGCCGCGAATGGAACGAGACGCTCGGCCGCGTGAAGGCCGAGAGCCCCGACTTCAACCGCCTGCAGACGTTCTACACCTGCCTCTACCGCTCGTTCCTCTATCCGCGCCGCCTCTACGAGATCGATGCGGACGGTCAGCCCGTGCATGCCAACTTCAACGGCGGCAAGGGCGTGCAGAAGGGCTTCCTCTACGGCGACACGGTGTTCTGGGACACGTTCCGCGCGCTGTTCCCGCTGATGGTCTTCGTCGCGCCGAAGGAAAGCGGCGAAGCGACTGCCGGCTGGCAGTGTACCTGGAAGGAGAACGGCTGGCTGCCGGAGGCATGCAGCCCGGGCATCTTCCCCTGCATGATCGGCAACAATTCCGCGTCCATCGTGGCCGATGCCTGCCTCGCGGACGTGCCGGGTCCGTACGACAAGCGGGAACTCTTCCGCGCGATGGTGCACGGCGCCGAGAACTCGCACCTGATCCATTCGATCGGCCGCGGCGGCGCGCAGGAGTACATCGACTACGGCTACCTGCCGTTCGACAACGCGCGCAAGGTCGGCGACAGCGGCGCGCGCACGCTTGAGTACGCGTATGCGGACTGGTGCATCTGGAAGTTCGGCACCGCACTCGGCCTTCCCGCATCCGAGACGGACCGCTTCCGCACCCGCGCTTCCAACTGGAAGAATCTCTGGGACAAGGAGAGCGGCTGGATGCGCGGCCGCGCGAAGGACGGCTCCTTCCGCCGGGAGTTCGACATCTACCGCTGGGGCGGCGACTTCACCGAGGGGAGCACGATCCACTATTCCTGGAGCGTCTTCCACGACATCGCCGGCCTCATCGAGACGATGGGCGGTCCGAAGGCGTTCAACGAGCGCCTCGAGTGGGTCATGACGAGCGCGCCGAAGTTCGACGGCCGCAACTACTGGGGCGGCGTCATCCACGAGATGCGCGAAATGCAGCTCGTCCCGTTCGGTCAGTACGCTCACGGCAACCAGCCGATCCAGCACATGCTCTACCTCTGGAATTGGAGCGGCGAACCGTGGCGCAGCCAGTATTGGACGCGCGAGGTCATGGACGCACTCTACCAGCCCCGCGCCGACGGCTATTGCGGCGACGAAGATACGGGCCAGACGTCCGCCTGGTTCGTCTGGAGCGCGCTCGGCATGTATCCGGTCTGCCCCGGTACGGGCGAATACGCGCTCGGCTCGCCCATCTTCGACAAGGTCACGATCCGGCAGCCGAACGGCAAGACGCTCGTTCTCGAGGCGCCCGGCGCCTCGCGCGAAAAGCGCTACATCGACAAGCTCACGTTCAACGGCAAGGTCGTGGACGTCAACTACGTGAAGCTCGCCGACCTGCGCAAGGGCGGCACGCTGCACTTTACGATGTCCGGCCGGCCGAACACGACGCGCGGCACGTCCCCCGACGCGGCGCCGTACTCGCTCTCGCGCGACAGGTAAACCGGCCAAGATAGGGGAATTGAAGATGAAAGTCCATGGTTGGGTGATGTTCATCCCCGCCGCCTTCGTGCTGGGCGGCGTCATCGGCGGCTGGACGGAAAGGGATGCGTTCCGCCGCTATCGCGAACTGCAGGAGTCGAAGCCCGCGGCGAAGGAGTCGAAGGGCCTGGACCGCTTTGCGATGTTCGGCGAGGCGCTGAACATTCCGAAGAAGGCGAAGAACCCCAAGCCGTGGCGTCGCGCAGAAGCGCTTGCGACGGCGAAGGGCGACAAGAAGGCCGGCGAGAAGTCCGCCGAGGACGTGCCCCAGACGGTGGACGAGGCCCGCGACGAGTACAGGTCCGGACGCTGGCGCATGGGCCGCTCCGAGGAGGATCTCGGCGCCCGCATCGACGAGGCCAAGGAAATCTGGGAGACGCGCCGCCAGATCGCGCGGGCGAACTTCTTCGAGAAGTTCAACATCGCCGCCGAGAAGCAGGAGGCGTTCGACAAGGCGGTCGAGCGCATGAACGTGCGCCTGCAGGCCGTGTTCCAGGCCGTCGGCCAGCAGCTGGAAGGGGACGGACAGTTCACGCCCGAACTCGGCGCCCGTCTGATCGGCGACCTCGGCGATACGTTCGCCGAGGCGTATGACGGCATCGGTGCGTGTGCGGACGAATCCCGCCGCGCCGAGATCGGCGAACAGCTGCTCCACGACTTCATCGATCCGGAAGTGGCCGAGCCGCTCGTGCCCGTGCAGGAAAAGCTGCGCGAGGGTCCGGTCGGCATGCGCGAGGCCGAGGAGCGGCGCGCGGCCGAGCGCGAGGAGCGGCGCGCCCAGAAGGCGGCAGACGGAGCCGTGAAATGACGTCGGTCCAGCGCATTGTTTCGGTCGCCGCCGGCGAACTGTCGGAAGCGGTCCGCAGCCGGCGCGCGGTCATGACGGTCATCGTCTTCCTCGCCGCCAGTGCGTTGATGATGTACGGCGTGACCGCCCTCGTCTCGCTGCTCGAAGTCGAGGTCGCCCGCACGCTCCAGCTCGAGCCCGGGTCGGGCACGGGTTCGGTCGCGAACACGCTGTGGAAGTCCGTGCCGTTCCGGCGCATCGTGAAGGGCGCGCTGAAGGATCCGCTGCTCTTCGAAGCGGTCCAGCACCGTCATCCGCTGGAGCTGCTCTACGCGTTCTTCGTGTTCGCCTACGTGCCGATCCTCGCCGTGCTCACGGCGGGCGGACGGCTCTCGGAGGAACTCGAGTCTGGCGCGGTACGCTTCCAGCTGCTGCGCGTGCGACGCCACGAGTGGGTGCTCGGCCGGTGGCTCGGCCAATGCCTCCTCCAGCTGCCGGCGCTCTTCATGGGCGCGCTCGTCGCCTACGTGTTCCTCGCCTGGCGCATGCCGCAGGGCGATGTGCTGCGCCTCTTCCCGGCGCTCTGCATGTGGAGTTTCCGTGCCTGGTTCCTGCTCGTCTCCTGGCTCGGCCTCGCCATGGGCGTTTCAATGCTCACGCATTCGCAGGCGAAGGCGTCTTCCTGGGGCTTCCTGCTGGTCGTGATCTTCACGATCCTGCCGCGCCGCATGTACGTGTGGGCGGCGCTCGGCGGCGTGCGCGGGTGGCTTGTGCACTTTGCGGACTTCTTTCCGGTCGCCCTTACGCCGGGGCTGTGGGAGCCGTCCTGGGCCTGCTGCAGCGCGGCCGCGCTGCGTCTCGTGCTCCAGAGTCTGTTCTACCTTTCAATCGGCTACTTCTTCTTCTCGCGGAGGGACGTGCGATGAAATCGCCGCTGGTCATCCGCAATCTGGTGAAAGTCTACGGCAGGCGCCGCGCCCTTGACAGCTTCTCGCTCGTCGTGCCGCCGCAGGCGACGCTGGGCCTCGTCGGCGAGAACGGCAGCGGCAAGACGACGCTGATGATGACCGTCTCGGGCTTCGTGCGCGCGGACGGCGGCGAAATCGACGTGTGCGGACGCGGGCCCTTCGACCCGGCGACGCATGCGGGCTGCCTGGGCATGATTCCGCAAGACTCCGAGCCGATGCCCGAGGCGCGTCCGCTTGACCTGCTGACCCGTCTCGGCATCCAGCAGGGCCTCGGCCGCGCCGAAGCCCGGAGAGAGTCGGAGCAACTGCTGGCGGAGTTCAACCTCTCCGATCGCGCCCACATGCCGTTCCGCGCGCTGTCGCACGGCATGCGCAAGCGCGTGATGACGGCCCAGGCGTTTCTCGGCGATCCCGAGCTTGTGCTGCTGGACGAACCGTTCAACGGCCTCGATCCGGTCGAGACCGAACGTCTGCGCCGCTTCATCCGCGCACGTCGCGGCCGCCGCACGCTCGTCCTGTCGTCGCACAACCTCGTCGACATCGAGAAGCTCTGCACGCACGTCGCCTTCATCACGAAGGGACGCGTCGAGACCGTCTGCACGATGGAGGAACTGACGAAGACCGGCAAGTCCCTCGAATCGATCTACCTCGAAGGCCGTCTCTAGGCCGCCCATCCCAATCCAATTCAGTCAGTCAACCGAAACGCAAACCCCGTCACGAAGGATTCTTCGAATGAAAAACAAGCGCCTCATCCCCGTTGGCTCGTTCGGCGTCAACTGCACCTTGCTCTGGGAGGATCCGTCCCAGACCGTCGTCGTCGATCCGGGCGCCGATCCCGAAGCCGTGATCGCGGTCTGCGCGAAGAAAGGGCTCGTACCCGCGGCGATCTTCCTCACGCATGCGCATTTCGACCACATCGGCGGCATCCCCGGCCTGCTCGCGAAGTGGCCGGCGCTGCCGGTGCATCTCGCGCCGGCGGACGAGCCGGTTCTGATGTCCCCGCTGAACTGCTGCCGTCCCGAATACGAGCACATTCCGCGTCCCGCGACGCTTGTGTGCGATCTCGTCGACGGCGCGACGTTCACGATCGGCGGTCTCACGCTCAAAGTTCTTTCGACGCCCGGCCACACGCCTGGCAGCGTGTGCCTCCACCTCGAGAAGGAGGCGATGCTGATGTCCGGCGACACGCTCTTCGCCGATTCGTGCGGACGCACCGACTTCCCCGGCGGCAGCGCGGTCGAGATGGCCGCCTCGCTGAAGCGCCTCGCGCAGCTCCCGCCCGAGACGTACGTCGTGCCGGGCCACGGCATGCAGACCACCATTGCGCACGAGCGCGCCTTCAATCCCTTCATGTCCTAACCAACCTTCAACTCTCAACTCTCAACTTTCAACTTTCCACGGGATTTCAACCATGTCTCTGAAGTGCCTCTTCTCCGCGCTCGTCTGCTTGCTGGCCGTTTTCGCCGAAGGTGCGGCGACGGATGTTCTGAAAGACGCGATCCTCTGGCTGGACGCCGCGGATCTGTCGACGCTGTCCGTCGACGCGACGGGCGCCGTGTCCGCCTGGACCTCGAAGGACGCGCAGCACGTCGTCGCGCGCGCCGCGCGGGCGAAGCCGCTTCTCGGTCGCGCGGGCGAGGTGCTCGCCGTCGACTTCGGCGACATGGGGAGCGGACGCGACCTCGTTTTTCCGCGCCTGACGACAATCCGCACGGTGGCCGTCGTGGGCCGCTTCAGCGATTCGCCCTTGTGCCATTTTCTCGGCGACGCGAACGGCGGCAAGGGCGAATACCATTTCCACCGCGGCGAAGGCGGCGCCTACCTGGCGCCGCAATGGTCGAAGATCGCGAAGGTGTGGAACGGCACGAAGGCGGTCGAGGATCCGGAAGCCTCCGCGCTGCCGAACGACCGCGTGCAGGTCGTGTTCGTGGAGATGCAGGGTCCGAGTTGCTCCGATTCCCTCACGAACGACCGCAACATGGACGGCCGCACGGGCGGACGCCGCCTCTGCGAAGTCGTCGCGTTCGACCGCGTGCTCACGGCGGCGGAGCGCGGCGACCTCGCCCGCCATCTGCTCGCGAAGTGGCATGCGAAGGAGACCGTCTACGGCCACGGCGACGAGGACCTCTCCTGGCGGCTCATCGCGCGCGACATCGCCAACTGGTCCAAGCTCGCGCCGAAGACGAACGAAGAGGCCGCGAACTTGCAGGCCTGCATCCTGCCGGGCGACACGGATCCGCTCGTTGTGCAGCTGCGCCGTACGCGCGCGCTCGCTGACGACCTCGGCGGCGCGGTCGACCTCGCCGCGGAGAAGGCCGAGCTGCAGACGCTCGCCGACAAGGCGGCGGCGACGAAGGATGAGGCCGGGCGCAAGGTGCTCTTCGCGCAGGTCGAGGCGCTTACGCGCCGCATCGCCTTCCGGAATCCGCTCTTGAAGGGCATCGACCGCCTGCTCTTCGTCGGTCACCAGCCCCCGGGCTTCCGCGAATGGGCCGACGGTTCGCACATGTGCGACCAGTATTACGGCGTCCACGGCACGCAGAACGGCACGACGAAGGGCGACGGCCTCTACGTGCTCGAGCGTCCGTTCTCCGACCATCCCGAGGCGCGCGACCTGCTGAAGGGGCGCACGATCGAGGCGGGCGCGTGGAAGGGACAGACCCTCGACGGGTGCGCGTTTCTCTCGCCGGACCTCGACTTCGACGCCGCGCGCATCGCGTTCGCCGCGACGCGCGGGAAGGGGCCGATCGACTCGTGGACGGACGACTCCGTCTACCACGTGTTCTCCTGCAAGGCGGACGGCTCAGACCTCCGCCAGCTCACGACGGGCAACTGGAACGAGTTCGACCCGTGTTGGCTGCCGAACGGCCGCCTCGTCTTCAACTCGGAACGCCGCGGCGGCTACGTGCGCTGCTCGGGCGACCGGCCCGTGACCACGTTCACGCTCCATTCGATGTTTCCGGACGGTACGGACATCACCTGCCTCTCGTACCACGAGACGAACGAGTGGCATCCGAGCGTGAACAACGACGGCATGCTCGTGTACACGCGCTGGGACTACGTGGACCGCGGCGCGGGCCAGGCCCACCACGCGTGGACCTCGTATCCCGACGGACGCGACCCGCGCGAGCTCAACGGCAACACGCGTCTCCGCTACGACATGACGCCGAAGGTCGAAATGAACGTGCGCCAGATACCCGGCAGCCGCAAGTACGTGGCGACCGCGGCGTCGCACCATGGCGCGGCGGTGGGTTCGCTCATCCTGATCGATCCCGCGGTTCCGGACGACGGCGAGATGAGCGCGATCAAGCGCATCACGCCCGAGCAGTCCTTCCCCGAAAGCGAGCAGTGGAGCTGGCAGAACCGCATGAGCGGCGCCTATGCGACCGCCTGGCCGCTGAGCGAGAAGTACTTCCTCTGCGCCTATGAAGGCCGCGCGAACGGACGCTATTCCGTGTCGCCCCGGCGGCGCTACGCGATTGCGCTCGTGGACGTCTTCGGCAACAAGACGATCCTCTACCGCCATCCGACGATCTCCTGCCTCGACCCGATGCCGTTCCGTCCGCGGCCGCGTCCCCCGGTGCTGCGCCACCAGACGCTCGAGGGGCGTCCCGCCGACGCGGACGGCCGCCGTCCCGACCCCGTTCCCGCGGCGGAGCGTCCGCGGACCGCCGAGGTGGGTCTCGTGAACGTCTACGATACGCGCCTGCCGTTCCCCACGGGCACGGTCGTCACGGCATTGCGCGTATGGCAGCTCTTTCCGAAGACGAAGCCCCTCCAGCAGAAGCCGTGGCTCGGCGCGGAAGACCGCCAGCTCGGGCGCCAGTGCCTCGGCACGGTGCCGGTGGAGAAGGACGGCAGCGCCTACTTCAAGATGCCCGTGAACGTGCCGTTCTTCGTGCAGGCGATCGACGCGCGCGGCGTCGCGGTGCAGAACATGCGCAGCGACACCTACGTGCATGCCGGCGAACGGCTGCTCTGCAGCGGCTGCCACGAACCCAAGGAGAACGTGCGGCGCTCGGCGCAGACGGCCCTGCCGCTCGCGATGCAGCGCGCGCCGAGCGAGATCCGTCCGGGTCCGGACGGCTCGGCGCCGTTCAACTACGCGCGTCTCGTCCAGCCGGTCCTCGACCGCAAGTGCGTCGCCTGCCACGGCGAGAAGCGTTCGCCCAAGGCGCCCGACCTCCGCGCCGGCGACTGGCGCAAGAACAAGTGGGGTTTCTCGACGAGCTTCAAGAACCTCGTCGAGTATACGGCCTACTTCGCGTGGAACCTCAACCACCGGAAGGGCGGCGGTTCGTACGAGTTCTTCGAGCCCGCCTACACGGCGCCCAACACGTATCTCGCCGCCGCCGCGCCGCTCCGCACGCTGCTCGAGAAGGGACATCACGACGTCAAGCTCACGCCCGACGAGTGGGACCGCCTCATCCTCTGGATGGATTCCAACGGCCAGTACATCGCGCACGATACGAATCCCGAAGACCAGCGCGACGGCAAAATCGTTCCCCCGTCACTGGAATAGAAGTTCCGGGGATTGTCCCCATAGAAGTTCCGGGGACTGTCCCCATTCGCAGTTCCGGGGACTGTCCCCTTGCGGTTGATGAAAACATCTGCGGGTGCTAATTTCCCCTTGTCACACAGGAAAATCAGGTGTAAAATATGAACTTTCAAGGAGAAGTTAGGCAAAATGGACATCACTGAAGAAATGCGCCGTCACTCGGCCGCCCATCTCGTGGCGCGGGCCGTGTGCAATCTGTTTCCGGGCACCCTGACGGACATCGGCCCGGCGACGGATGACGGCTTCTATTACGATTTCGACCTCGAGCACCGTCTGGCCCCGGAAGATTTCCCGGCGATCGAGAAGGAAGTGGCGCGTCTCATCGCGCTCGACGAGCCGTTCGTGCAGCGGAACATGACGGCGGACGAGGTGGCGGCGAAACTCGCCGGCCAGACGTACAAGCTCGAGCGCCTCGACGACGTCAAGGCCTCCGGCGAGGCGATCAGCACGTACACGGTGGGCGACTATTTCGAGATGTGCATCGGTCCGCACGTCGCGCACAGCGCGCAGATTGGAGCCGTGAAGCTCATGAAGGTGGCGGGCAGCTACTACCGCGGCGACGAGAAGAACAAGATGCTCCAGCGCGTCTACGGCATCGTCGGCAAGGATCCGGCGGACATCGACGCGAAGCTCGCGCAGATCGAAGAAGCCAAGAAGCGCGACCACCGCGTGCTCGGCAAGCAGCTCGCGCTCTTCACGATCACCGACCAGGTCGGTCCCGGCCTCGCCCACTGGCTGCCGCGCGGTGCCCGCGTGCGCGTCGCCATCGAAGAGTACTGGCGCAAGCGCCACTACGAGGCCGGCTACGAAATCGTCTACACGCCGCACGTCGGCAAATCGAACCTCTGGGAAACCTCGGGCCATCTCTCCTTCTACAAAGATGGCATGTTCCCGGTGATGAAGGTGCAGGAAGGCGAAGGCGCGGATGCGTACATCCAGGACTACTACGTCAAGCCGATGAACTGCCCGTTCCACATCCAGTGCTACCAGTTCGAGAAGCGCTCGTACCGCGACCTGCCGATCCGCTACGCGGAACTCGGCACGGTGTACCGCTACGAGAAGGACGGCGTGCGCCATGGCATGTTCCGCGTGCGCGGCTTCACGCAGGACGATGCGCACATCTTCTGCACGCCCGAGCAGATCGTCCGGGAAATCAAGGATACGGTCGAATTCGCGAAGAAGATGCTCGGCAAGTTCGGCTTCCACGAGGTGCAGGCGTATCTTTCCACCAAGCACGCGAAGGCGGTGGGCGATCCCGCCCGCTGGGAGCAGGCCACGCAGTCCCTGCGCGACGCGCTCGACCAGGAAGGCATGACGTACG
>CADCPA010000062.1 GCA_902803135.1 uncultured bacterium | reverse complement strand
GCGGCTGCGACGAACGTTCCGGCCGCGGCTGCGACGAACGTTCCGGCCGCGGCTGCGCCGGCGACGAACGCGGTGCCGGTTCCCGTCGCCGCGCCCGTCCGGAAGCCGGCGGACGACGTGCCGGCGGCCCGTCAGGTCCGCCTCGCCAACCGTACGCGCAAACTGCCCAATCATGCGCGGCCGTTTCCCCGGAAGTTCGCGGAAAGCCAGACGCCGTCCGCACGCGGTACGGTGCCCTATGTCGTCGTCTCGGAATTTCCCGTCTCCGATCTCGTGCGCGAGGAGGCCGTGAAGCTCGGCGTGCGCGTGCTCGGCTACATGCCCGTGAACGCGCTGCTGGTCGAAGCCGACGCGGCCGGGCTCAAGCGCCTCGAGGAGCAGGACGTGTTCTTCGCCGGCGCCTTCGAACTCGAGCCGGTCGACAAGGTCCAGCGTCTCGTGTGGGAGCGGTCCGTTTCCGCCGAGACGGTCGACGTGACGGTCGTGCCGCTGACGCCCGCCGACCGCGACGGACTCGTCAGCTTCGTCGAAGCCCGGGGCGGAACGCTCATCACGGGCGAGGGCGACGACACGAAGGTGCTTCGCGCGACGGTGCCGGTCCGCACCGTCGACGCGCTTGCGGGCCGCGGCGACGTGCGCTGGATCGAAGCGTGCTCGCACGCGAAGCTCCACAACGACAAGGCCGTGAACGCGGGACTCATGAACGTGCGCCCCGTGTGGGAGCTGCACGGTCTGACGGGCAAGGACCAGATTCTCTCCACGTCGGACAGCGGCGTCGACACGGGCAATACGTCGACAATGCACGCGGACCTGAAAGACCGGATTCTCTCCATCAAGTCGACGACCTCCTTTACGGGCACGACCAGCGATTCAAACGGGCACGGCACGCATACCGCCGGTTCGATCGTGGGAACGGGGGCGAAGTCGAACGGACAGATCAAGGGCACGGCCTACGGCGCGAAGCTGTGTGTATCGTGCGTGACGCGCAGCGACGGCTCCATCTATTTCCCCAACGGCTTCTCCTCGCTCTTCCAGCCGACCTCGCGCTACAAGGCGTCGATCCACTCGGCGAGCTGGGGCGACGATACGGACAATTCCTACACGGCCTGGTGCCGGAGCGTCGACGACTACGTGTGGAAGAATCCGACGTTTCTGCCCGTCTTCAGCGCCGGCAACTCGGGCACCTCGGGCGCGGGGTCGGTCGGCACGCCGGCCACGGCGAAGAACTGTCTGGCGGTCGGTGCGACCGAGACGGTGCGCACGGGCGTCTCGGTGCCCGCGTATGCGGACAACGCCTCGCAGTGCGCGTACTTCTCCTCGCGCGGACCGACCGCTGACGGACGCATCAAACCGGATATCTGCGCACCGGGGTCGTTCATTCTTTCGACACGCTCGTCGCTGGTGGCGGACTCCGCCTACGACTGGGGCACCTATTCCTCGAATTCGAACTATGTCTTCATGGGCGGCACGTCGATGTCGTGCCCCCTCGTCGCCGGCTCGGCGGCCCTCGTGCGCGAGTGGTTGATGACGAAGCGCGGGTATACCGCCTCGACCAACGTGCCGACTGCGGCGTTGATCAAGGCGGTCCTCCTCGGCGGCGCGCATGACATGAGCAAAGACCGCCTGGCCTCCTGCGGCGGACCGGCTCCGAACGGCAACCAGGGTTGGGGGCGCATCGACTTGGCCGAGACGCTCTACCCCTCCAACCGTGCGGTTCGCCTGGCAGACCGCATCCCGTTTTCCACGGGGTCGGACGAAATCGTCCGCGTGACGGTGACGAACGCGGCGCCGCTCGAGGTCCAGCTCGTCTGGATCGACTACCCCGCCACCGCCGGCGCGGCCCTGGCCCTGGTGAACGACCTCGATCTCGTCGTGTCGAACGAGACGACGGGCGCCGTCTGGTATGGGAACGGCGTGACGGGCGGCGATCGCACGAACACCGTCGAAAGCGTGCGGCTGGCGCTGCCGGCGACCGGCCGGTACGCCGTGCATGTCAAAGGCGTCCAGGTTCCCTATGCCTCGACGAAGGGCGGCGCGGCGGCGCTCTATCTGCGCGGGGCGTTTGTGGACGAGGGTCAAGACGCCCCTCCCGTCTATACAGTGAAGAAACAGTCTTATTTCCCGCTTCTGGATGATTGGGGGGCTGAGACGACCTCATGGTACCCCTCCGGCACGGTCGTGCGTGTCTCGGTGCCGGACGATCTGCCCGACGGGGCGGAGACGCTGACGAACTTCGTCTGGACCGACAACGCCACGGGAAGTCGGGTCGCCTTGGACGACCAGAAGTTGGCGGAAATCGAGGTTTCACCGGCTGATCTTCCCGGAACGCTTCAATACGATGATCTTGGGCGGATGGCGACGGCATTTGACGTGACGGTCGACCGGCCGATCGACGTGCGCTTCCGCTATTATTCTGAAACGAACATCGCATCCGCCGCCGCACTGCCCGACTGGTGGTGGCGGCGCCATCTCTACGGTGCGACGGCGGGCGGCGCGGCCGGGTGGGCCGCAGGGGATGCCGATGGCGACGGCATGACGAATCTCGAGGAGTACCGGGCCGATACGGATCCCCTTGACGCGCAGTCGACCCTGCGGATTCTGTCTTTCTCGCCGCAACGGCTCGTCTGGCAGGGCGGACGTGCCTGCACGCAAGTCGTCGAACGGGCGGCGCAACTGGGCTCGACCGCGGTTTGGAAGGGGGTTTATACCAACTTCCCGCCGACGGACGTGCGGGTCGAGTGTCCGCTGGGGCCGACTCCCGGTCTGACCAACGGGTTCTACCGCCTGCATGTGCTCGGACGCTGAAAAACCGCATTGACTCTAACCTGTCAAATAGGTTACAATATTCTTCCGAAACACGAGAAAAAAGGATTTGTTCCATGGAAGAAAAGAAGTCTGTGCTTGACGCGCGCCTGTGGCTGTGCGCGCTGGGCACGTCGTTGGTTGCGCTGATTGTCTACGCGTTCACGCTGGCCGGTTATGTGTTCCCCGGGGCGTCGACGCATCTCTTCACGCAGTGGATGGGCATGGAGGCTCTGTCGGAGCCGTCCTTCCCGGTGTGGGGCCGCGTCATGCGCGTTGTGGGAGGCCTGTCGTTCCCGGCGTCCTTGGCTGCGCGGATGAATCTCTTCTCGCTGTTGTGCGGCGTGCTGTCGAGCGGTCTCGTGTGCTTGCTCGTCGGCTTCTTCGTGCGGCGGACGGTTCGCCAGGAGAATTCGCTCAAGTTCGTTTCCGGGGCGTCGATGGCGGCCGGTCTGGTCGCCGGTCTGGCGTTTGTGTTCACGCCCTGCGTGTGGCAGGCGTCGACGCATCTCGACTACGGCATTTTCGACGTGTGCTTTGCGCTGGTGCTCGCCGCGCTCTTCATTCCGATGGCGTGCGGCGGCCAGTGGCTCAACGTCTGTGCGCTGGCGCTCGGCCTCGGAACGGCGCTCGGCCTCGTGGAAGGCCCGATTTTCGCGGCCCTCGCTCCGGTTTTCCTGCTGGGCGTGCTCGTGACGGCCATGAAGGCCGGGAAGAAGCCCTATCTGCCGACGGGCCTCTACCTGCTGATGATTGCAATCTTCTATCTTTTGTTCGCGCGCATGGTGGCGGCTGCCTTCCTGCAGCTGCCTGAAGCGGCGGCGAGCGACATGAAGACGACGACCGACGTCATTCTGAAGGGCATCCAGACGAACGTCCATGAAATCCGCATGTGGCTGGCGCGTCCGGGCTGGCTCTACATCATCATTTTCACGGTGCTGCCGTTCGTGGCCTGCATGTTTGCCGCGCCGCGCGGACTCAACAACGAGCGCACCTGGAGCCAGTACTTCTTCCACGCCGCGATGACCGTGTGCACGCTGCTGGCCCTCGCGACGCCGCTGGCGCCGAGCAGCCTCATGAAGCAGTTCGGGTTCGAGCCGGTGGCGTCCAGCACGCTGGCGGCCGTGGTCGCCGGCTATCTGACGGCCTACTGGCTGTTGCTGGCGCGTACGGCGCCTGATTCCCGCGAGGGCACGGAGACGACGGCCGAAGTGAAGCTGGGCGGCCGTCTGGCGCCGATCGTGTTGGGCGGCTTTCTGACGCTCGTCGTCCTCGCGGCGCTGGTGAACATGTTCAGCACGTCGCGCGACCGCGGCGACTTTGCCGACATCTGCGCGAACGAGATCGTGGATCGCCTGGGCGACCGCACCTGGTTCGTGTCGGACGGCCTGCTGGACGACCATCTGCGCATCATCGCCTCGTCGCGCGGCAAGGAGCTCAACCTCGTCAGTCTCCAGCGCGACATGGAGGAATCCTACCTCAAGGAACTCGGGGCCCTGATCAAGGAAAAGAAGCTGACGGCGTCGAATGCGGATCTCGCGCTCTCCGTGCAGCTCGGCGTGCTGCCGTTCCTGCAGGACTGGTTCAACGGCGATTCGAACGTGACGAAGACCGTCGCGGTGTTCGGCGTGCCGGACCTCTGGTACATGTCGAATGCGAAGCCCGTCCCCGAAGGGTTCTTCTTCAGCGGCGCCCACGACCTCGCGAAGGAATTCGACGGCGCGAAGGCGTTTGAAGACTTCAAGCAGCTCTGGGCGAAGATGGA
The DNA here is from genome assembly GCA_902803135.1 of uncultured bacterium. GTDB lineage: Bacteria > Verrucomicrobiota > Kiritimatiellia > RFP12 > UBA1067 > RUG572. The sequence goes on along the minus strand of CADCPA010000062.1, from coordinate 8,401 downwards.
GCCGGTGCTCCATGCCGAGAAGGGCAAGGGCTCGCTCGACATCGGCCGCTCGGGCGATCCGGTCGACGCGATGCGCCTCCACCTCCGCCGCCATGTCGGCTTCGTCGCGAACAACCTCGGCGTGACGCTGCAGGACGTCAAGATGGACAAGGAGGCCTACGAGCTGTACGAGCTCGTGCTCAAGACGATCGATCCGGACAACATCAGCGCACTCTTCAACGAATTCGAGATGGCGCGTTCGGGTTCGCCCGTCGCCGCCCCCCGTCTGAAGGAGCTCGCCAAGCAGCTGCAGACGATCGTCGAAGACCAGAAGCGCCGCTACGCGCTGTGGTCGCTCGCCCGCTACTATGGCTACATCCGCTCGGCCGAAATCTTCGCGCGCATGGGCTACAGCTGGGCGAACTCGGCGCTGCCGGGCAACGCCATCGCGATGGTGAAGAACGCGACCGACCTCGTGCCGGCGGAACGCCAGGCCGGGCTGCTCGCCATGCTCGCCAGCATGTACGCGATCGACAACAAGACCGAGAAATCGCGCGAAATCTACCAGAAGCTTCTGGAAGACGATTCCGAGAACCATGAGGCCTACATGGGTCTGATGCGCCTCGCCCTCCAGCGCGGCGACTATCCCGAGGCGCTCAAGTACCTCGAACGCGCCGTCAAGAACGGCAAGGGCCCCGAAGCGTCGACGGCGCTCGACGTGGCGCTGCTCCACCTGATGAAGAACGACCTCGGCGCCGCGCGCCTTTCGCTCCAGAAGATGACGGACCTTCAGCCCAAGTCGCTGCAGGCCTGGTCGCTCCTCGCGGGCGTGCTGCTGCAGCAGTTCGACACCGCGACGGCGGCGGCGGACAAGAAGAAGGCCCTCGACGAACTCGAGAACTTCATCCTGCCGAAGATGCAGGGCATCGCCGATTCGCCGCGCGACTACTACGTGCAGATGACGCGTGCGCTCATCCTCATGCGCAAGGGCAAGGACTTCCAGAAGGAAGCCCGCGACGCCCTGATCGTCGCGTCTTCGTCGCGTCCCGACATCTCGTCCGTGGGCGACATGATCCTGGAACTCGACTTCCAGCTGGGCGATCAGGAGAACGCCGAAAAGCATGCCCGCCAGATTCTGCGCGTGAACCGCCACAACAAGCTGGCGAACTATGTGATGGGTTCGATCCGCCTCATGCGCGAGGATTACGCGACGGCCGAAACGTTCCTCCGTCTCTCCTTGGCCGAGGAGCGTCCGCTCGCCACCGCGCAGAACGACCTTGCCGAGGCGCTCCGCCGCCAGAAGAAGTTCGTCGAGGCCGAGAAGGTTGCGTACGATGCGACGAAGAACGATCCCAACCTCTACGTCGCGTGGGAGACGCTCGCGTCCATCCTGCTCGACCAGAACAAGGACATCGCCAAAGCCGAGGAGTGCGTGAAGCAGGCGATCGAAATCTCCAAGAAGGTTCTGCCCGAAGGCGACCTGCGCATGCTCATTACGCTGGCCCGCGCCCAGCTGGCGAAGGGCGACATCGTCCACTTCAATACGACGATCCGCACGCTGAACAACAAGCGCGGACAGCTCGAACCGCACGATCTTCAGGCGCTTGAGGAGCTCCAGAAGGCCGCCCGCGGCACGCGTTAGGCGATGTTGTTCAAGTTGGTGGGGATTGCAGGTGCAAGTCAATCGGAGGAGGACCATGAAAAAACGCATCTTGACGTCTGTCGCCGCGGCATTCGCCGTCGGCGCTTTTGCCGACACGTTCTATTGGGTGCCGGATGCCGGAACACCCGCCGCCTACGCGGACGCCGCGAACTGGCGGCTGGGGTCGGCTGACGGTGCGGCGGCAACCGTCTGCCCCGGGGCGGGCGATACGCTCTACGGCCGGCAGAACTTCAACTTCGACCTCGGCGGCGAGACGCATGAGATTTCGACGTGGGATACGACCCACGAGTGGGCGCGCTACAAGATGACGCTCGCAAACGGCACGCTGAAGGCAAAGGACGGCGTCTACACGCATTCCGGCACGGTGAACGTCCTGTCGGGGGCGAAGTGGATCATCGACGGCGAGTTCCGTCCTGCCCAGGGCGACGCGGGCCAGCACATCGTGAATGTGGAGGACGGCGGCGAGTTCCAGGTCAACGGCGCGTACCGCGACTACAAGTCGGAATTCCACATCAAGGCGGGCGGACGCTACGTCTACAATCCGACGAAGTTCGTCATCTACTGGGGTTCCGCCCAGAACTCCTTCTGCGAGATCGCCGGCGTGATGGACGCGCCCCGCGGCGTGAACTGGACGGAGAGCGGCTATGGCAACGACTGGAATTACTACGACTATCGCCTGAAGGACGGCGGCGTGCTGAATGTCGGCGGCGACTTCAACCGCAACGGCCAGCGCGGCAAGCTGATGCTGTCCTGCGAGAGCGGACGCATCGCCGCCACGGCGGACGTTTCCTTCATTCAGACCGACTGTACGCTGGCGGCGGACAAGACGCTCGCAGTCGACGTCGTCGCCGGGGCGACGGTGGACATGACGCCGTTCGTCTGCGGCACCGGTTCGGCGATCGTCAAGACGGGCGACGGTTCGATCCGCCTGGGCGCATCGGTTCCGTTCCGCGTGACTCTCGACGCCGGCCGTCTCGTCGTGGCGGGAGCGAACGCCGCGCTCGAGGGACTCCCCGGCGCGGGCGGCGTCGTGGAGATCGCCGCGCCTGGCTTCGCGTTGAACGGGGAGGTGTCCGAGGGCGTGTCCTTCGTTCTCGCACCGGGCGTCTTCATGACCGGGGATGTGTTCTTCACGTCGTTCGACGCCGCGCTGCGCGCGAAGGTGAAGGCGGATGTCGAGGCGGCGGGGATGTCCGTTGCCGAGGACGGCTACACGCTCAAGCTCGGCGCGTCGGCCTATGTGTTCAACTCGACGGAGACGACCGACCTCTTTGCGGACGCCGGGTGGCAGACGGGGGCCGTGCCGCCGGAGGGCGCGGAAGTCACGATCGCCGGCGCGGACGTTGTCGCGGATTTCGCCGCGGGCACGCTGCCGTTCAGCTCCGTGACGGTGAAGGACGGTGCGACGCTGCGCGTTTCGGGCACGGCGCTTGAACTGCCGCCCGTCCGCCTCGTGGACGCGTCGACATTCGAGGTGACGGGATCGGCGACGGCCGACGCGGGCCTCGCGTTCGTCGCGGGCGAGTCCGGCGCGTGCGCGACGGTCAAGGTCGGTCCCGGCGCTTCGCTGGCCCTGCCGGGCGGCACGGTGTTCAAGAATTGCGCGGTCGATTTGAAGGGCGCGCTGACGGCGACGAGCGCCGGCGGCTTCGTGTTCGGCGGCGCGGCGGCGGACGAGGAGACGACGTTTGCGATGACGGCGGACGGGGCGACGATCACGGTCGTCAATCCCTCCGGCGCCGCGAACGGCTCGCGCATCGACTTTGCGGTTCCGGCGGCGGGGGGCACGGTGCACGTGCAGGGGCCGATCACGCTGCGCAACACGACGGTCAATCCGGACAAGACCCGCGACGGCATCGTCTTCGGTTTGGGCAACCCGGTTGATGAAACCTTCCAGGTCGTGGCGGACAACACGACGCTCAACTGCGGCTGGGACAGCTTTGTCGCAGGTGGCGCGACGCTTGTGCTCGACAATTATGCGCTGCTGCTGCGCGCCCGGCACGGCGAAGGCGACAATGCGGACTACTACTACAATCTGACGGTGCAGGACTACGGTCGGATTACGCTGCGCAACGGCGGCGAAATCCGCGCGGGCGTCAGCCGCGTCAACGGCGACCTCGTCGACGGCGCCATCCATCTCAATCCCGCCGAGCCCGGCTGGACGGGTCTTGAAGTTCTCGAAGGCGGCATCGGCTGCTGGTACAAGCTGAACGGCCACACTGCCGGCAAGCTGTGCGTGGCGGACGGCACGATCGAATGCTTCAAGAGCTACTGGTGGGGCTGGGACAACCGCAACCACCTGTTCAACGGGCTCGTTTCCGTCGACATCCCCGAAGCCGCGACGATGACGTTCAAAGGTGTCGAGGACAAGTTGACCACGGGTGATCGCCGTCTCTCGTTCTTCGAACTCGAAGCGCCGTTCTCGGGCGCGGGCGACCTCGTTTTCGTCAACACCTGGCAGGGGCATACGATGGAGCCGACGCTCTTCCGCGGCGACAACACGTGCACGGGTGCGCTGCTCGTCGAGGACGGCGAGGGGACGGCGAAGACGCAGCTCCACTTCGCGGACGGGGCGAACTGGGCCGGTTGCGTGACGTTGAACGGCAATGTCGACCTGGTGCCGGCGGACGCGAACCGCCCCACGGCGGCGGACAATCCGACAACTGTGACGTTCGGCGGGGCGAACCTCGTCGCGCCGATGCCGATTCGCGTGTGGGTGACGAAGGATGCGGAAACGGGGTTGTTCACGATCACGAACGACGTAATCAACGTGGGGGCCCTTGGCTGGACGGTCGGCGAGGCGGGTGGTCTCGCGCCGAGTACCCAGACGGCCGTCGGCCTGGGCGACCTGCCGCCGAACACGCGGCTCGTGCTCGGTTTCCTGCCGAAGGGCGGTACGGTGCCGCCGAGCCTGAGCGCGCTACTCGTCCTGGAGCGGGAAACGTGCGCAGACGACGAGGCGGCCGATCTGCTCGTCGCGCGGACGGCTTCCGGCGCCTTCGTCTTCACGGGCGCGAACGGCAGCACGGATCTCAACGACGCAACGGGCTGGGAGTGCGGCTACGTGCCGGTCGGCGAAGAAGTGACGATTCGCGGGGCGGACGTCACGGCGCGGCTCGACGCGAACCAGGGGCTGCCGTACTTCGCGTCCATCGCACTGCGTGAAGGCGCGACGCTGCAGATCGTCGGGAAGACGTCGGAAGAGACGGACTTCGTGCTGCCGTCGGTCAGCGCGGATGCGTTCTCCGCACTTGTCGTCGGCGACGACGTCGAGACGGCGACGACGCTCGCGCTCCCCTCCATCTTCGTGACCTCGGCTGAAAACGACGGCGCGAATCTGACGAAACTCACCGTGAAGAAGGGTGCGACGCTGGTCGTCGCCGGCGGCACGAAGTTCAAAGACATCGCGATCGAGCTCAACGGCACGGTCACCAAGGGCGCCGGCGTGGTGGACGGCACGGGCCCGGTCTTCGGCTATGCCGACGCCGATGAGACGACGTACTTCGCCTTTACCGGCGACATGCCCCAGTTCCAAATCCATTCGAACCAGAACCAGTACAACGGCCAGGTCGCCTTCGTCAATCCGGCGGTTGGCGGGCGCGTAAAGGTGGTGGGGGAGATCCGGCTGAAGAATGCGTTCTTCCCGGTCAACGGCTGGGCGGACTTCGGTCTGCGCGTCTTCGGCGTGAACAACCCGACGGACGAACCGTTCACCGTCGTGCTCGACGGCACGAAGGTCGACGCGCCGTGGTCGTTCCTCGCCGGCGGTGCGGCGCGCGTCAAGCTGGTCAACGGCAGCATGGTCGAGAAGAACTGGGGCTGCCGCAACCACGGGTTCGACAACTGCCTCCAGGACGCGGCGACGGTCGAGGTGTGCGGTGCGGGATCCTATCTCGACTACATTGGCGGCAACAACTGCCTGCGCGTCAAATCGAATGCCGGCGTCGACGCGGTCCGCGTGGTGGACGGCGGCACGTATCTCGCGCCGTATGCCGAAGGCACGGGCAACGGCGTGTTTGCGAGCGCGAACGGCGTCCTCGGCGTCGGCAAGCTCGCCGACCGCGAGCGGGGGCCGCTCCTGAAGGGCTTCGGTTCGGTGCGTGTCGAAGAAGATTCCGCGCTGACGATCAAGGCGCTCGACCTGGGCCTGGGCTACAAGGACTGGGAACGCCGCGTGACGATGGCGGACATCCCCGTCACCGGCGCAGGCGACGTGGTTGTGGACAACGCGCTCGAAGAGCCGTTCGCCGTGACGCTCGTCAACGGCGCGAACACCTGCACGGGCACGCTGCGCGTGGCGGACGTCGCGGACACGGAACTCTTCCTCGCGAACGGAGTGACGTGGGCGGGTTCGGTGCTCTTCAACGGCCACGTCGCGTTCACCAACCTGACGGCAGCCACGGCCCCCGTGACGGTGTCTCTGGGCGGTGCGCGTCTGAGCGGCGGCAATCTGATCCTGCGCGTCTGGAAGCAGGACGAATCGATCGTGACCGACACGCTCAACCTCACGGGTGCCGTGACGGCGGACGAGGACGAAGTCGTCGAGCTGGTGCCGCAGCCCGGCACCGAGGCGATCGTGCCGCATGACATCGTGCCGCTCGGTACGGCGCCGGCGGGCGCGTATGCGAACGTGCGGGTGAAGACGGGCGGCCATACGATGAACGTGTTCGAGACCCCGACGTCCGTGCCGGGCATCGTGTACTGCACGGCGCGACTCTCCGTGGGCACGTTGATCCGCCTTCGGTAGACGGACGTCCTGGGGCGTCGGACGTAAAGGCGGACCGTCTTGGGCAAAGCGAGGTGTGCCGATGGTCGGACCCTTTCTGGCGGCAGCGCAGATCCTTGTCGGCGTGACGGGCTACGGGGACAGTCCCGAGCGCCGCGATCTGATGACGGACGGCGGCGTGAATCTCTGGGTGCAGTGGGAGAAGAGCGAAAACCTTCTGCCGCCGAAGGTCGAGTCCGACTGGGTTGCGTGGGCGAAGACGCACGGCGTCTACGTGATGACCATCTACGGCAACCAGGACGGGGCACGCACGAAGGCGCTGCGCGACTTCTGGGGCGAGCGCTACCTGGGCAACAACCTCGGCGAGTATGCGGGCTTCCTCTATCAGGACAGGAACAGCTATGCGAAGGACTGGCCGGCGTGCGGCGATCTGCGCGCCGCACACGACTGGCTCACGGGCGAGATGCTGGCGCGTCCGAAACGGAACCAGCTGAAGCGTGCGGCGGACGAACGCGAACCGTGCGTCTATTCGACATCGGGGTCGCCTCTCGCGTGTTACGAGCTTGAGGGCGGCATCGACTGCATCTGCAACGAGATGTACGCCGTCGGTTGCGGCAACCTCGCCTACACGACGGCCGAAGCACGTGGCGCGGCGCGACGGCACGGGCGCCCGCAGTGGACCGCGTGGCTGGCACACGAGTGGCAGACCTGCTGGCCGCGCGTACCGTACGGCGTGGCGCAGAAGTACGATTCGCTCGAGGTCGGACTGAAGGAACTGTGGGTCATGGGCACCTCGATGATGGTGCTCGAGTCGGGTTCGCAGTCCACCCAGGCGCATGACTACACGCCGCCCGACGGCACGATGCGCGAGCTCAAGTCGGCGAAGCAGGGTTATGACGGCGCGGTGCCGAAGGCGTACCGCAAGACGATGCGCGACTTCTACCAGTGGACGAAGTCGCATCCGCGTCCCGACGGGCAGCCGACGGTCGACGCGGCGCTGCTCCTCGGCAACTACGACGGCTACTGCGGCATGACGCACGACATCTTCGCCATCTTCGGACAGCACCATCTCGCCGCAACGAATGCGAACTGGAAATGTGCGGCGCCGGAGTTTACGTGGGAGGCGGTGATGGAGACCTTCTTCCCGCGGCCGACGGACGCCCTGAAGCCGTTTGCGAACGGCTGGCTCGGCGGTACGCCCTACGGACAGCTCGACGTTGTGAATGTCGACGACAAACTGACGGTCGAGCAGCTGGCGCGCTATCGCGTGCTGGCCTTCGGCGGGTGGAACACGATGACGCCGCAGATCGCGGCGGTGCTGAGGGCAAAGGCCGAGGCGGGCGGCGACGTCGTGCTCTGCGTGCCGCAGCTTTCGTCCCGCGTCGACCGCGAATATGCGAACTATGCGGCGGCGGATCTCGTGCAGGCCGTGCCGGGCGTGACGGTGAAGGCGCCGTTCCTGGCCGAGGACATCCTCATGGTAAATGACTGTGCGCCGGCGTTTTTGAAGGAAGCCTATCCGGCGCATCTCCCGGCGAAGCTCCGCGTTGCCGACGTCGCGTGCGGCGACAACGTCGAGGTCGTGGCCACGCTGGGTCCGAAGCCGTATCTGGTGAAGGCGAAGTGCGGGACGGGCGCGTTTTGGCTGTGCCTCGCGTGGGACTATCCGGCGGCGCGCCGCGAAGGGGAGGAGTTCCCGTCCTTCCGTCCGTTCCGTCTCGCCTTCTGGCAGACGCTGCTGACGGGCCTCGTCGCGGAAAAGTCGCATGTCTGCAGCCGCTTCCGCGTGACCGGACCCGACCGCGCGTATTTCAATTGGGCGATCTACGGCGACACGGTCTTTGTCCTCAATGTCGATTGCGTCTCCGCACGCACGCTCACGGTCGATGGAAAATGCCAGATGATTCCCCCGAAGGGGCTCATTTCGTTCAAACTCCGCTGAACCTCACCTATTCTTTTGCACTTGTCCCTGGATTTGTGCTACACTTATGCCATGAAAACGATTGTGGCAACTCTGTTGGCATGCGTCTGCG
>CADCPA010000061.1 GCA_902803135.1 uncultured bacterium | reverse complement strand
CCCATCGGCGCCCCCCGCGGGGTGGCGAACGAGGACATAGTGTATCAAAACCCCGCAGGGCGCGCAAGGGGGAAAATGAACTTTTTTTCATTTTTCTTGTCCCACCCGCTTTCCGGGCCGGACGGGGGCGGACAATTCAACGGGGACGCACGCGGCGCGTGGCCACGGCCGTCAGCGGATCTTCCGGCCAGTAGTGCTTCGGATAGCGGCCGCGCATGTCCTTGCGCACCAATTCATAGCTCGTGCGCCAAAAGCCGGCCAGGTCTTTCGTCACCTGGACCGGACGCTGCGCGGGCGACAGCAGATGCATCACGATCGGCACGCGGCCGCCCGCGACCTTCGGCGTCGTCTGCAAGCCAAAGCACTCCTGCAGGCGCACCGCGACGAACGGCTCGGCTTCTTCGTAGTGGATCGTCATCTGCGACCCCGTCGGCACTTCCATCTTCGTGGGCGCGAGCCGGTCGAGTTCGCGACGGTCGTGTCCGGACTCCGACAACGCGAAATCCAGCACCGCGGCCAGATCGAGTTTCTCGAGATGCACCCAACGGCTCATGCCCTGCGTGAAGCCTGCGAACCAATCCGCCAAATGCGTTTCGAGTACGGCATCCGAGACATCCGGCCAAGGCGGCTCCGCCGACGACGCGAACGTGCGGTGCAGGAAATTGATGCGCGCCTGCAACTGGCGCAGGTTCGGCGTCCAGCACGGCAGGTTCGCGACGCCCTTCACGCGAATGCCGGCGAAGAGTGCGGCCTGCACGTCTTCCGCGTTCGGCTTCGGCTGACCGCCCTCATCCAGCACCATCTTGCCCAAGCGGCGCTGGCGGACGGCGCGTACGGCGTCGACGCGGCGATCCCATTCGGTGACGGTACCGTCCGCAATCTGGTCCGCGAACATGTCTTCGATCTCGCCTCCGGTGATCGATGCGGCGAGATGGATCTTCGCATCGCCGCCACGATCGTCAAGATCGCAGAGCACGAGAAACGGCGACGAGGCGAGCACTTCGGAGCGTTCGAGGAACGCACCGCGCCCGCATGTCATCTGGAACGTGCCGTTGCCGCGGTTGCGCGCAATGCGGTCGGGGAAGGCGTAGGCCAGCTTGGCGGGATCGCACGGGCCCTCCTCGCGCGACCAGCCCCAGCGGCGCGCCAGTTCGAGCATGCGCGGAGTCGGACGGATCCGCGCGATGTCCGTCTCGCGCAACTTCGTCCCCTCTTCGAGAATCGCCGCCCAATAGGCCGCCCGGCGGTCGTGCAGGATCATGTTCGCCAAACGCGGATGCACCGCCAGGCGGGCCATGCGTCGGCCGCGGTCGGTCAGACGCCCGTCGTCCCCCAGAGCGCCGAGCATCCGCAGCAGCGTCTTCGCATTCTCCCAGTTCGACCACGGCGGCGGCGTCAACCAGGGAAGTCCGTCCAAGGCCGTCGTACCCCACATCGCCGCCGTCAGGACCGTGGAGGCCAAATCGGCATCCATGATCTCCGGCTTCATTGCGGGCGCGAGCTGACGGTCCTGCGCCTCGGTCCAGAGCCGCAGGCAGAGGCCCGCGCAGACGCGTCCGGCACGGCCGCGGCGCTGTTCCGCACGATCGCGCGTGAGGCGCAGCGTCGTCAGCCGGCTCATGCCCGAACTCGGCGAGAAGCGGCTCACGCGCATAAGGCCCGAATCGATGACCGTCGTCACGCCTTCGATCGTCAGAGAGGTTTCGGCAATCGACGTCGCGAGCACGACCTTGCGTCGGTCGGATCGTCCGAGCGGACGCAGCACCGCATCCTGCCGTTCTTTCGGGAGCGCCCCATAGAGCGGCATCACGAGTCCGCCCAGCTTCTCCACACCGTCGGACTCAAGCTCCTCCGCGCAACGGCGGATTTCGCCCTCGCCCGGCAGAAAGCAGAGAATGTCGCCGCCCGGCAACGTCAACGCCCGCTTCACCGCCCCCGCCATCTGCGTGGCGATCGGCGCGTCGCTGGCCACCTGGAGATAGCGCGTCTCGACAGGGAACATCCGCGCCTCGGCAGTATGTACGTCGGCGTCTCCCAAATGGGCCGCAATGGACTCGACGTCGAGCGTGGCGGACATCACGAGCAGCCGCAGGTCATCGCGCAAGGCGCGCCGCACGTCCACGGCCATCGCAAAACCGAGATCGCACTGAAGCGACCGTTCGTGGAATTCGTCGAAGACGACAAGGCCGACATCCGCCAGCTCCGGGTCGTCGATCAACCGTTGCGCCAGCAAGCCCTCCGTCACGATCTCCAGCCGCGTCGCACGGGAGATTTTCCGTTCAAGCCGCACCTGAAAGCCAACCGTCTCGCCCACCGGTTCACCGAGTTTCCGCGCGATATACGCCGCACAGCTCCGCGCGGCCAGCCGCCGCGGCTCGAGCATGAGGATTTTCTTCCCCTTCAAAAACGGGGCGCTCAGCAACGCCGGCGGCACACACGTCGTCTTGCCGCTGCCCGGGGGCGCGCGCAGGACAACCGTGCGATTGCGCTCAAGGGACTCCCGGATGGCGGGAACGATCTTCTCCACGGGAAACACTTAAGACTCCTCCATGAACGCGGAAACGCGTCCCAGCACCTCGGACAGAGACGAAACGGCATGGACGCTCGCCGGAATCGCGCGGCGGAACAGCGCCCCGTAGTTCTTCGCCACGATCCGCGAATCGGCCACCACCACGACGCCGCGGTCGCGCTTCGTCCGCACGAGGCGGCCGAATCCCTGGCGAAACCGGATGAGCGCCTCGGGCAGCATGTAGTCGCGGAACGGCGTGCCGCCATCCTCCTTGATCTGGTCGCACCGCGCCTCGACAATCGGTTCGCCGACCTGCGGAAACGGCAGCCGCGCCAGCACGACGCAGCTCAGCGCCGAGCCCGGCACGTCCACACCCTCCCAGAAGGACTGCGCGCCAAAGAGGACGACCGGCTTCTGTCCGGCCAGCTTCAAGGCGGCAACCATCGCCTCGCGCGAGATGCCCTCGCCCTGCACGATGAGGTCAATGCCGGCGTCGGCGAACAGCGGACGCGCCACCTCCGCGACGGCATGCATCATCTCATAGGCCGTGAAGAGGACCAGTCCCCTTCCCGCCGTGGTCCTGAACAGGTCGCAGAGGAACGGCGCCAACGCAGGCGCGTAGCGTCCGTCCGGCGCGGCCGGATCGGGCAGACTGTCCGTCGCCAGCACAAGCGACTGGCGGAGATAGTCGAACGGAGAAGACGCCACGAGCGCCCGCACGCGGCCGCCCTCGACAAGCGCCGTGCCGAGCTTGCGCGCCATGTAGTCGAACTTGTCGCCCGCCCGCAGCGTCGCGGAGCAGAGAACGACCGAATCCTTCGGCTCGTAGAAATAGCGCAGCATCTGGGGTCCGACGGAGAGCGGCGCCGCCACGAGGCGGATGTAAGGCTGCTGATGCGCCCGTGGATTGCCCGGACACCGCTCGGCCCAGTAGACGCGCGCGGGGTCGTTCGCCTTGAGGATGAATTTCGACTCGAGAATGAAGCCCGTAAAGCTCGCCGCCAGCATCTCCGCCTGGACAGCGAGGTCTTCAAAGGAAGCCGTATCCGACTCGGCCTTGCGCAGCAGTTGCACGAGTCCGACGAGAATCGCCTGGAGCTTCGCCAACGCATCTTCGAATTTCACCTGCGCGGCGACGAGATCGTCCTCGTTCCACTCGTTGCCGGAATAGTCGGTGAAAAGCCCAAGGCGCGAATACTGGCGCTGCGGCTGGCACCGGTAGCGGATGACGGAACTGTCCATCGCCGGGGCGAAGAGCCGTTCCGAAACGGACAGCAGCGTCTCGCCCTCCTGCTGCGCGAAACGGACCTGCACATGCGCACGCGTCACCAGTTCGCGGACCTCCTCGGCAATGGACGGGTTGCGGAAGACACCGCGCTGCAGCAGACGTTCGACCGAGCCGAGCAGACCGCGCGTGCGCGAGGGTCCGCGCCGCGACCGCGACGTGCGTGCGAGCTTGCCGAGCAGATGCGACAGGACCGGACGCGACAGCTCGTAGGAAAAGAAGTCCGTGGCGATGTCTTCGAGATTGTGCGCTTCGTCGAAGACGAGTCGTCCATAGGCCGGCAGAATGCCGCCCGCCGCGCTCGTCGCCTCGGCCAGAACCAGCGCATGGTTCACCACGATGACATGCGACTGCAGCGCCCGGGCGCGGGCGCGGGCGACGAAACATTTGTTCCGGAACGGACACGCCCGCCCCGCGCAGTCTTCGGGCGGACACGCCAGCTTGCCGCGCAGCTGTTCGTCGCCGAAGTCGTCAAGATCGCCGTCCTGCGTCTGATGGAGCCATTCGACCAGGTTGCCAAAGGCCGCCTTCTCGTCTTCGGACAGCGTCCAGTAGCCGCTCTGCATGTACTCGCCGAGCATCCGCAGGCACAGATAGTTCGACCGGCCCTTGAGCAGCGTCGCGCGAAACTTCGCCGCATCCGTCCCCAGCGTCTGCGCCGCACGGGGAAGATCGGTGGAAATGAGCTGGCTCTGGAGATTGCGCGTGGCGGTCGACAGCACGACGGGCGTATCGTTGACGAAACTCCACTGCACGGCCGGCACGAGATAGGCCAGCGATTTGCCGACGCCGGTCCCTGCCTCCACCATCAGATGCTCGCGGGCGTTGAACGCGCGCGTCACGGCGCGCGTCATGTCGAGCTGTCCCGGACGCGCCTCATACCCCGGCATCGATCCCAGCGTGCCGCCGGCGGCAAGATGGCCGGCGACCGAATCGGCGTCGAGGGGCGTGCAGTCTTCATGCGCCGGCATGCGGCACTTGGGTCCGCCTTGGGGCACGTCGGGCAGAAAAAGCCACCAGTTCGGATCGTCCATGAAGAACGCCGGATCGACTTTTTCCGATTGTACTGCCTGCTCTGCCAAAGTCCGTCCATTCAACCAAAAACCGCCTTGAAAGGCAAGAGGGAAACAAGCCGAAAACTCAGAGGAGATCCCTCAGCGCGAGTCCCTGGCGGCCGGCGCGGAAAAGCGCCTTGATCTCGTCATGGCCGAGCGCACGCGTCCACAGCGCGAAATCGTCAAGATCGCCCGTCAGCGCATGCGGATAGGCACCGGTTCCGTCCTGGCCGAGCGCAAACGGAAGGCCCGTGGAAACCACGATGTCGTCCGCCGGCCAGCAGCACCAATTCAATCGGCCGTCGGACCGGCCCTGATAGGCGACCAACACCCCCTCGGCCGTGCGGACGACGGCATAGAAGGTCCATACCCCCGGCTCCACGTCGAACTGTCCCACGTCGATCCGTCCGGCGTTTGGACGACCCGCATTCAAAACGACGCCCGGTGCACGCGCACCTTCCATCTTCTTCGCGGCGACGAGCGCCAATCCGGGATTGACGCCCTTATCCCAATCCTTGTTCGAGAACAGCACGGGGTCTCCGCTCTGCGCCGCCGGCAGACGCGCCCAGACGACCGCCGTGAAATCGCCCCCGTGTTCGAAGGACAGCTTGTCGCTGCCCTCCAGCACGACGCCGCCCCGTTCCATCGCGTTCGTGCCGTGGAAACGCAGGATTCCGTCCTCGACGCCCGAGACGGCACGCGTGCCGACCAGCTTCGCCTTCGGACCGTCCTTCACGGCGTTTTCGGGCGTCGCCGTCTGAAAATCAAACGCCGCCACGAGCCCGTCGCCGAGCGGACGCGCGGGCGCGGGCGCCGCGGAGGTCACCAGCGGCCGTCCGTCAAGGCCGAGCGCCGCGGGATCGAGCCCGAAATGGACAAGCGCCGTCGCCGTCAGATCGTAGTGATGCGGCGCACCGGCGAGCCGCCCCGAGGGGATGTTCCGCCCGGAAAGGACGATCGGCACCGTCGAGGAGTGGCCGCCCCATAGGCCGTGCGACCGGAGATAGCCGCCATGGTCGGCCGTCGCGAGGACGAGCCAATCCTCCTGGTCGAAGGTCGGACGGCTGCGAATCGCCTCAAGCGCCGCGCCGAGATAGGCGTCGGCCTGATGGACAGCCGCGAGGTAGGTCCGCGAGAACGGATAGAAGCCGTAGCGGTGTCCGCCATGGTCGGGCAAATCGATGAAATACTGGATTGCGTCGGGGGCGTTCGCCGCGGCGAGGATCTTCGGCAACGCCGCCCCGTTATGTTCGTCCGTATCGTGGATGAAACGCACCCGGTCCGTGGGGGGATAGTCCGCGTTCTCCTTCCAGGAAAACATGAAGAGCGCCGTCGTCTCCGGCCGCGCAGCCGTGACACGCGTCAGCCAGGTCGGCCATGTGGCGTAATCGCCCTTCTTCGTCTCGCCGTTCTGGAACACGCGCGTCTTTTTCGCGTTGACGGCCGTCGAGATCGCCGTATGGTTCGCGGCGCTCGACGGACGCGCATCCGGCACCGCGAGCCCCGTGAGCGACCAGGCGCCCGCATAGCCGGGCGCCCAGGAACCGGTTCGCAGCGAATCGATCGCCGGCACATGCGCCGTCTCCAGCGCATCCGCCCGCAGGCCGTCGAACATGACGAGCAGAACCTTGGGCTTGCGCGGCGTCGCCGCCGTCCCGGGCTTCAGGTTTTCGCAACCGGCGAGCAGCACGGCCGCCGTCGCAAACACTACGATTCCTGACTTCATCATCACTCCCTCCGTCTTTGTCGCGTTCAGACCGCCGTCGGCGCGCGGCGTTCCGCCACGCACATCCTGATGGCACTCAGTCCTTTCCGCCTTTTTCATTTCAACTATTATACCACAAATGTCGGTACCTCGTCACGATTCGACGACGTTGCGGAAATCGATTGCGATTCGTTCGCATCGTGTGCCCCCCGGAGGAAGGGGGCAGTCAAGTTTCCGACTGCTTCACGTGGATGCGGACGGACGAGCTGACGCCTTCTGCGGTTGCACAGGAGATGACGTGCGAGCCTTCCGCCGGCGTGCAGGCGAACGGGGCCAATCCGACCGTCTCGCCGGCGGGCTGGCCGTCGACAAACCACCACAGCTTGCCGTCGGCGACATTGCCGACGACCTGGCAGACGACCTTCTGCTGCGGCAGCCCCGGCACGAAGCAGAACGTCGCCTCGTTCTCGGGCTTGGAGATGGTGAGTTTCTCCGTCTTGCCGAGCAATCCCGAAAAGGCGGCGAGATAGGCGTCGTCCCGCGTGACCAACTTGCCCTCGGCGTCGCGGGAGTGGATCGGGCAGAGCGCCGTCGCGCTCCGTCCCGTCAGATAGCGCCCTTCCTCGACCTGCGGACAATCCGGATTCGCGGGAAGTCCGCTCCGCGCGCACACGGAGCGGCGTGCGACGTCGCCCGGTTCGACGAACCAGGGGCCTGCATTGCGCGGATAGAGCCCGCGTGCGATCTTCCACGCGACCGGCGCGGCCGCCTTGGCGCCCACCAGCGTCGTGTCGCCGAAGCCGCCGGACTTGTGTCCGCACCACACGCCGACGACATACTCGGGATTCCACGCCACGGTCCAGGCATCGCGGTAGGCCGCACTCGTCCCCGTCTTCCAGGCGAACTTCGGCACCGCCACATCCGCCACATGCCCCAGCGCCGTCGCGCTCCGCTCGTCCCCCGCCAGCATGTCCGACACGAGATGGCAGGCGCCACGCGAGAAGACCCGCACGCCGGGACGGCAGTCGGCCCCCTCCGTCTCACGCCGCAACGCACAGGGGGCGCGGTATTCGCCGCCGCGGGCGATCGTGCCATACGCGCCGACAAGCTCGACGAGCGTCGTCTCGACGTTGCCGATGGCCATGCCGAGGCCGAACGAGTTGTCCGACGCCGTCATGTGGGAGAGTCCGAGCGTACGCAGCAGCGTGCCGAACTGCGGCACTTCGACGCGGCGCAGCAGCTGGACAAACGGAATGTTGAGCGACAGGACCAGCGCGTCGCGCGCCGTGACAAGACCGCGGTGCGTGCCGTCGAAGTTGGCCGGCGCGTACCCTTGGAACGTCTGCGGCAGATCGGCCAGCCGCTCCTCGGGCGTCACGAGGCCGCGGTCCAACGCCAGCGCCGTGAGAAACGGCTTGAGCGTCGAGCCGGCCGGACGCGGCGCCAAGGCCGTGTTGACCTGTCCGTTGACCTGGTCGAAATAGTTGCCGCTGCACGCCAACGCCAGTACCGCGCCCGTGTCGACGCTCATCACGACGACGGCGGTCGACCAGCCGCCGCGGGCGGACGACTCCGCCACCGCGTGTTCCGCCAGCGCCTGCACGTCGGCGTCGAGCGTCGTCTGCACGGACCAGCCGGCTTGTACCTCTTCATTCGTGCCGGCCGCGGGAAGCGCCGTCTGCGCGGCGACGACATGCCGCATCGCCCAGTCGCAGAAATACGGCGCGCGAAACGGACGCGGCGCACGGCAGATGACGGGGCGTACCGCCGCAGCCGCCCGGGCCTGTTCCGACGTCAGCACGCCCAACTTTTCCATGCGGTCGAGCACATAGGTCCGCCGCTTCAGCGCGCGGTCGAGCCAGCGGTCCGGACGGAACCGGCTCGGCGCCTGGACCATCCCGGCCAGCATCGCCGCCTCGCCCGGCCCCAACTCCTTCGCATGCTTGCCGAACCAGCCGCTGGCCGCCGCCTCGACGCCGATGAAGTTCGATCCGAACGGCGCCCGGTTCAGATACTGCGACAGAATCCAGGTCTTGCTCTTCTGCCGCTCCATCTTCAGCGCCTTGACCGCCTCGACGAACTTCCATTTCAGGCTCTTCGGATGAGGTGCGATGAGGCGCACGGCCTGCATCGTAATCGTCGAGGCACCCGAAACGCGCCGTCCCGTCAGCACGTTCTGGCAGGCGGCGCGCAGCGCGCTCAGCGGACGCACCCCGCGGTGTGTCCAGAAGGACTTGTCCTCGGACGCGACGAGTGCTTTCACAATCCAGTCCTCGGGGGCCGCTACATAGTACGGACGGCAATCCACGTCGCCCGGCCCCAGCGCCACGCGCAGGACCTCGCCCGCCGCATCGCGGAGCACGATGCCGCCCGGATAGACCTCGGCCCCCGCGGGCGTCCAGTCGATCCATCCCCAGGCCGCCGCAAACGCCAGGAGCCCCGCCAACAGGCATGCGACCACCCCCCAGCCGGCCACCTGAACGCATTTTCTCAAAATCTTCGCCGTCTTCACCTTCGCATTGACGGAAATCGACTCCCCGACTTCCCCTTTCGCCCTCTACTCGGACGCGGGGGGGAGGTTCTTACACGGAAACTGCCGGGCGTTTCATTCGTTGTCAGATGTCGATGACATCCTGGGGACGGCCGCATTTTGGACAGAACCGCGCATCGGCCGGCAGGGGCGCCCCGCACTTGTAGCACCGTGCGGCGATTGTCTTTGCGGACGGGGGCGGCGCGGAACGGGGCGGGCCGGCATTTTTGCCGCCGCCCATCAACGTCCGCACGAGCCGGGCCAGCTGCGGAAAGAAGATGACCAGCAGCGCGAGAAAGACCAGAACCTTGATCACAGGACCCATCATGAGCTCGTCCCCCGCTTAAAGACCGGTCTCGGCGGGCGCTGCGGGTTCCGCCGTGTCGGCCGTGCCCGCCGCCGCGCCCACGGGCGCGTAGATAAAGTAGCCGGCGTCGAGGGCGCGGTCGACATCTGCGGGTTCGACGACGATTGCAGGGATATCCGACGTCTTCTTGGCCGTCGCGGCCCTCAAACGCGCCTTCTCCCAAGCCGTGCGTTCGGCAGCTTCGGCCTTCTCCTGGCGGATGGCCTCGTCGTACAGCGCCTGCCACTCGGCCTTATGCGCGGCATTCCGTTCCGCATCCTGCTGCGCCTGGCGGGCTCCGCGCATCGAAGCCCTGTGCGCCTCCTTGAACTGGCGCGGCACGTAGACCAGCCCGTCGACCGAGCGCTTGATCGAACTTTTGTCGTAGAGGAAATGGGTCCGCTTCTTCGACGGCTGGAACGTCGACGCGACGCCGACCTTCTTCTTTTCCGCGGCCACGCGTTCGCGCTGGAGCTTCGCCGCCGCCGCCGTCAAAAGCTTTTGGGCAGCGGGACGGAACATCTCGCGCGTGACCAGTTCGCCGAATCCGACCTGTCCCACCGGCACGGTCACGCCCTTGCCCGTCACGAATGCGACGTCCCATTTGATGTCGGGGGGCGTCATCTTGTAGACCTTGACGGCCTTGGCGGCATTGCCGTAGATTTCCTCGGCGATGTCGTAGCCGCGACCTTCTTCCGGCACGGAAAACTTGTCCTGGGCCTTCAGCGCGTTCTCGGCGCGCTGCGACGCCCGCAGCAGCGACTTTCCGTCGCGCAGCACGAACCAGCTGATTTCGCTGTTGAGAAAGCGCATCTGGAAGAGCTCGTCCGTCATCGTCTCGACGGTCCCGTCGTCTCCAAGCATTCTCACCGTCGCCGGCGCCTCGCCGGCCCCGGGCACGATCTCGAAGATGCGTCCTTCGCCGCCCTCCTGCGGAACAAGGCACCACACCGGCTCGCCGGTCTTCGGACCCTTGGTCCACATGTCGACCTTCGACTCGATGAACGCCTGTTCCGCATCTTCGAACCGCAAGGCCTTTTCCTTCTTCTCGGCGACCTTGCGCGCGGCGACGGCCTTCTTCGCGTCGGCCTGCGCCTTTTTCCGCGCTTCGGCCTCCTCATAGGCCTTCATCCGCTCGGCTTCCTCTTCCGCCTTCGCGGCGGCCGCGGCGGCGGCCTCGGCCGCCCGCTTCTCCTCGGCCTGCCGCTGCGCCACGAGCGAACGCTGGTAGGCGAGCGCCCGTTGCTTCTGCTGGTGCTGATGGGCGAAGTAGAGCGTCGCCGCCAGCCCCACCACGACAAGCGCGATGACCACGGCCGCCGTGGCCGAGCCCTCCTTCACATGTCGAACGTCACCCATCATGCCATCTCCCTTCGTCCTCCGATCAGAGGAACTTCTTGTTCAGCTCGAAACCGAAGTCCTTCGCGATCTGCTTGAGCTGCCTGACCTGGATCGCGCTCTTCTTCATCGCGCCCGTGGACTGCGCGCGGATGCGGATCTCGGCGGCCTTCTCAACCGTGTCCATGAGACCGAAGCAGCGATCGAAGTCCTTGCCGGAGACGAACAGGCCGTGGTGCACCCACACGACGATGTTGTACTCCTCCATCAGCTTCGAGGTCGCGGCGGCAATCGGACCCTTGCCCGGCACCATCCACGGCACCACGCCGACGCCTTCGGGGAAGATCACCGGGCATTCCGTCATGATTTCCCACAGCGCACGCGTGTAGGCCTTGTCCGTCGGCGGCAGCACGAACGTGAGCGCGATGAGGTTCACCGGGTGCGCATGGTAGATGACGCGATGTTCGCCGCCCGTCCGGACGAGCTTCACTTCGTGGTTCTTGAGGTGGCTCGGAAATTCGCTCGTCGGACGGCCGCCGTTGTTCAGGCCCCACCAGATGCGGTACTTCGTGCCCGTCGTGTCGATCTCGACGATGCCGAACGCATTCTCGGGATTGCGCATCACGTTGCGCATGTAACCCGTGGTACGCGTAACCATGAAGAACTCGCCCGCCAGTTTCGGCACGCTCTCGAAGATTTCCTGCCAATCGCCGGAAGCCTTCTTCTGAACCTTCTTGACGTTCGCCGCCTCGTCCTTCGTGAGACGATAGCTGAGGTTGCCGCCGTTCATTTCATGCCAGCCCTTGTCCACGCCGTCCTGGGCGATCTGCATGAAGCCCTTCGTGCAGGGCATGTCGAGAATCTTCATCTCCTTAGACCTTTCTGAATGAAAAATGCTTCGTATCTTCGTATTGCCGCCGAACTCATGATAGTATAGCATAAAGTCAGTCGTTTGTGCGGACGAGCCCGCCCTCGGCCGCCCGGATCGGATACAGATGCATGCGCTCCTTTCCGCCGCCGTTCGGCTGGTGGAGCGACAGCACGAGCTGTCCGTCAAGTTTGCGGAAGAGCATGCCATGCCCGCCGTCCTGCGTGTAGAGGGGCGTGTGGTCAGACCACGGACCCGCCACCTTCCCGCTTGCGGACCTGCATTGCAGCACGCAGTAGCCGCTCCCTTCGAGGAAATTGCTCCAGATCATCCGCAAGCCCGTCTCGGGCGTCCGGATGAGGAACGGCCCGTCGGTCACGCACTTCGCGCCGGGCTTGAACGCCGCACGGAAGAGTTCCGTCGGCTCCGCCGTGAACCGCGTCAGGTCCGCACTCATCGGAGCGGCCATCATGCGGCCGTTGCCCGTCTGGCACCACTCGTGGCAGAACACCATCCACGGCACACCGTCCTCGACCCAGAGCGTGCCGTCGAGGCACATCCACTCCTTCGGCGTGACCGGCCCGAGCTTCACCGGCTTGAACGGCCCTTCCGGACGGTCGCTCCGAAACACCCACACGCCGCGCGGCTGCAAGGTGCCGCCCTTGAACCCGTCTTGTCGCATCGCCTGCGGCTGCACAAGATAGTCCGGCACGTCGCCCCCTTCCTTGACGGCGGCAAAGGTCAACGTCGTGAAGAGCCAGTAGGCATCCTGGTACTTGTGGACTTCGGGCGCCCAGACGGCCGTGTGATTCACCTCGGCCGGCAGTGTCGCCACCATCCGAGCCTCGGTCCAGCGTTCGAGATCCGTCGACGTGCGCACCGCGACGCCCGCCCGCCCATCCGGACCGCGATGGGAATGGTACAAATGGTAGACGCCGTTCTCGACGAGCACGAACGGATCGCGCACATGCACGTCTTTGCGCGCGAAGGTCCGTTCCCGTTCGCGCAGGGTCCACGAGACGACCGGCTTCTCCGCGTCGCCGCCAAAGAAGTCGACGACGACCCGTTCGTCCGATATCCGCAATTTGCAACTGCCGGCGGCCCTGGCCTGATAGTAGCGCGTGAGGCCCGGACGGTATTCGGCGAACAGCGCTTCTTCGTCTTTCACGGGCGAACCGTCGGGATTGGACATCTTCGTGCGCCGCGTTCCGTACTGGTCGGGCCGATCGGCCTCAACCGTGGGCACGGCGAGTCCGGCTGCCGACCACACGCTGTTGCACGTGAACTGCGTGATACGCCCCCCGTCGCCCGTCCAATCCGCCAGCGCCAGCCGATGCGTATGACCGCAGAGGACAATCGCCCGCCGCGCGGCGAAGAGCGTGCGGAAATGGCGGCGCTTCTCCGTCTCCTCCGCCGACTCGCCGCCATGGAGGATCCATCGGCAGCGAACCCCGTCTGACGGGAAGATCGGACCATGCGAGACGACGAACGTATAGCGCGCATCCTTCGCCTCGGCGAGCAGACGATCAAGTTCCGGGTCGTCCGGCCGGTTGAAGTCGACGAAGATCCAGGCGTCGGGCCCCTGGCGGAAGCCGAACGTCGTCTTCTGAATCGGCTTTCCCAGTTCCTTCGACATCCGTCCGGGCATGAATTCCCGATAGGCCGTCGCAGCGCCCGTGCCGCGGATGTCGTGATTGCCCACGACCGTCGCCAGCGGCACGGCGCCCAAGTCGGCTTTGAGCCGCGCCAGCGCATCGGCGAGAAACTTGCGGTGGACCGCCGGGTCGCCGCAGTCGCCCTGCACGAGGTCGCCGAGCTGAAGCGCAAAGGCCGTGTCCGGCGAAATGTTCGCCGCGGCGCGTTTCAGAAGCTTGGGACACTGCGTCCGCCACATCTTGCCGTTGCGCGCGAATTCCTTCTGCTGCGTCGGCTTGCCGCCATCGGTCTTCTGCAGATACGCCGCGTGGTAGACCGTTGCCGGCTCCGTATCGAAATGCGTATCGCCCAGCAGCACGACCGAATAGTCCGTACGCGCCGCCGGTTGCCCATCCGTACCGAAACCGGTCCATCCGGCAAACGCCGCCGTGCCGATCAGAAACTCCCGTCGATTCAACATGTTCCCTCCTTTTCTACTTCTTCTTTTCCAGCAGCGCGCGGGCGTGAAGCGCCAGCACGCCGCGCGCATCCTTGGCATAGGCCTCGAGCGTCCGGCGCGCCAGACCGTCCGCATCCCCGCAGGCATACAGCGCCCGCGTCAGATTGAGCTCGCGCAGGCAACGCGCAAACTCGGGATTCGTTCCGTAGCCGCCGCCGGGCACCACGGCCGCACCGCCCTGGCGCGACCAGCCTGCGACGCCGTCCTTGGCAAGCACGGCCGCCAGCGCCGGCGCGAGGGCCGGCGAGGCGAGGCTTTCGCAGGCGAGCGTCACGGCACGCAGGTGGGCGGCGCTCGACTTCGCATCGAGTTTCTCGACCTCCGCGAGCAGCACCGGCACGGCGAGCAGACTCCGCGTCCGCCCCAGCGCCACGATGAAGCTGTCGCGTTCGGACATCCGCCGCCCGAACGCCGGCTTGCCTTCCGGATTCAGCCGCAGCGCGGGATCGCGTCCGTCGACCTGGCGCGCGAGCGTCTCGGCTCCCGTGGCGTCGCCGAGGATGCCGAGCACATGCGCGTAGACGAGCTTGGCGCTCGGCACGGACGCCTTCGCGTAGGCGTCGCGCAACGCCGGCAGGGCGCGCGCACGATCCGACAGAACGACCGCCACGTCCTTGTAGCCTTCGCCGAGATGCTTCACGGCCGCGAGCCAGGTCTCGTCGTCAACCTTCGCGTTGTCCTTCCAGGAGAGAACGTCCTCGGGGATCATCCCGATGTCCACGAGATGGCGCTGGAGCTTCTTCACGTCGAGGTTCCGCAGTTCGACGCCGGCCTTCGCCGCCATCGCCGCGGCCACGCCGGCCGCATAGCCCGCGTTCTGCACCTCGGGCTGCATGCGCAGCAACGGCAGCGCATCGCGATGGACGCCGATGCCGATGCCGGCCACGACGACGCCGTCCACCTTTTCGGGAATGAGCGAGCGGTACGGCAGATTCGCCCAGAAGACCTTGTTGGACACGGTCTCGCTCACGTAGCAGACGTCGTCCACGGAAGGTCCGTGGCTGTCGAAGTCGCTTCGCCCCTGCACGATCGTATCGGGGAACGTACGTTGGTTGAGGAGGTCGAGCGGTGTCACCGTGCCGACGCCAACGATGTGCCTCCGCTCGCGCGTCTCGGTCACCTGGGAGATGTCCCAGGCGTTGCCGCCGCCGAGGCGACGGCGGAGGGCGAACAGCCAGAGGTCGACGGCGTCCGAATCGTTCACATAACCCCAGTCGCTATTGATGTAGCTCGCGCCCAGCTGTCGTTCGGAAAGCCCCGCGCTCTGGAGGGCGATTTCGCCTGCACCGAGATACTCGCACCGCGCACCGGCCGCCGCCGCGACATCCGCATTGCCCGTCGCATCGACTACGTTCTTCGCCCGTACGACGCCGCGTCCCTGCGGTGTCGCCACAACCACACCACAGACGCGTCCGTTCTCGACATACGCGCCGCAGGCCATTGCGCCGAACCAGAGCGTCGTGCCCGCGCGCCGGTTCTCCGCGCGCCACAGTTCGCGCTTGCCGCAGACATGAACCGCCGCGCCGAGCGCCTTGAGCGCGCGGTCGTGCTCGGCCGTAAAACCGACCTGATTGCCGTACCAGTACTTGCCGATCATGCCAAGCGTCCCCACGCCGCCCAGACCGTAGAGATATTCGACCACGAGCGTCTTCGCCCCGCGGCGTGCCGCGCCGATGCCCGCCGGCGCGCCGCCCGTGCCGCCGCCGACCACGACGACATCGAAATCGCCGAGCACCGGCAGCGCCTGGGGTGCGGACGGCACGGCGGCCCGCCCCGTTTCAAACGGACGCAGCCCGTTCAGCGCCTCGCGCACGTCGCCCTTCATTCCCGTGGTGCGCGGGGACTGTCCCCCCACCCGTACCTGCGCAACGGCCCCGCGCGCTTTCGCATCCGCCGCCGCGCGGCGTCCCAGCGCATCGCCGAGCTTCATGAACGCGAGCGGACGCAGCTGTTCCGCCGTCAACCCTGCACAGCCGCCGAGCACGAACACGTGCGGGACCGAGCCCGTGGCATGGTCCGGCGGCACCTGAAACAGCGTATCCGCCCCCTCGAGCTGCTGCTTCGTCCAAGTGCGGTCGCGGGCGATCTGCTCGGCTTCGGCAAAAGACGCATAGGAACCATCCTTCATCGGAATTTCGAGCGTGCAGGCCCAGGCGCGCCCCGGAATCCGCTTGCCCGCCCACTGGACGGCCGTTGAATAGTCGCCCGGCAGCGGACGTACCCGCAGACCCTCCGCCTTCGGCTCCTGGCCGCCGATGACGATGCGCGTGAAAGTCGCCGGCCCTTTCGGATAGGGTGTGAACGATACGCCCGCCAGACGCGCGACCGTTGCGCGTTCCGTCGCGTCGACGACCGTCTTCGCGCGAATGGCCTGGCGTCCGCTCCGGTTTGCAATGACCACGCCGGCGACCGCGCCCTGCGCATCGCGCAGCACGTCCGTCACATAGGACCCCGTCAGAAAGCCGATGTCGTTCGTCAGCAGGGCGCGGTCGAACGCCTGCTTCACCTGCAGCGGCGTCGGCACGCGGAGGCGTCCGCCCTCCTCCGCCTCGCCCTTCACGCGGATCTCGCCGAGCAGCATGCGTGCGCAGCCCTCCTTGCGCAGTGCGGCGAAACCGATCTGCCGCACGTCGCAGTTCAGCTCCACGCGCCAGTGGACGACGCCCTTCCCGCCCGCATCGTCCTTGCGCTTCAGCACATACGGCGCGGACCATTTTCCTTCGCCGACGCGTACGACAAGGCGCGCAATGGATACGTCGAAGTCCGTGCCGCGCGCAAAACTCGTAAATTCGACGGACTTGACGAACTGCGTCTTTCCAAGGTCGAGCTCGAACTTCACCTTCGGCACGTCGAACTGCACGCTCTCGTGCACGACATCGGCTGCCCGACCGTCGCACATCATCGTGCCCGTATCGCGATGCGGCGCCACGCTCGGCGCATCCGCCGTGTAGGTGAACGGCAGACTCGTCGTGCGGTCCAGCCAAAGGTTCCGGGCAAGTTCGGTCTCCGGCCGCTCGCCTTCCTCCAGCGCGAGACGCAGCGTGCCCGCGATGTCCTCGCCCAGATAGGGCCGCGGCGCCACGAGAAAGACGTCCGCCCCCGCCTGCTTCGCGGCGACCGCCGCCGTCACGCCCGCCGACGTGCCGCCGACCACCAGCACGTCCGTCGACTGTACGAGCGGAATCTTGCGGGCGGACTGCACCACCTCCGCCCCCGGCGCCGTCTCCGCCAGTGCCGCCAGCATCGCCATGGCAAATCCGATTCGTCTCATGCTCGACCTCATTCGCAACTTCCTCTCATGTTTCCCGAAGTGTAGCACACCCAAGTTGACGCGTCAATCTCCGACCGATGAAACCCGCCCATACCGCTCGCATCCTGCACGCAACCGGAATTGAACCAATCAATCCAAACATTCACGCAATCAAACAATCAAACAATCAAACAATCACGCAATCAAACAATTCAAACAATCAAACATTAATCCCGTTCCCTCGACAAGTTTATGCTATACTAACGCCAGAAGGAAATCTGCCCGCCGAGGAGGGAAACATGATGAACGACGCACGCCGCTTTTTCACGACTCCGCACATCCTGCTCTGCTGCGCACTGGCCTTGTCCGTGCCGGCGATATCGCATGCCAGCCATCTCAAAGACTGGTTCGACGACACGTTCCATCATCATTCCCATGTCGCCACGCCGGCCGACATCGTCTACATGAAGGCGCAAACGGCCACGGCCGTCGTCTTCGACGCCGCCGACGAAGTCGTCGGCATCGCCGAGATCACGACCAGCCGCGCCAGCAAGTCCGTCGTCGAAAAGAAGGCGAAATTCAAGCTGAAGGTCTCCGTCGAACTCTTCACGGGCGAGAAGTACAAGGCGGCGGAGCAAGTCAGCTTCTCGACGGACAAGGATTCCGACGAGTCGTTCGTCGCCGAAGACACGCTCCTCTTCAAGCAGCCGTTCGGCAAAATGCCCTTCGAATTCGCCTACGACCGCGACCTGGGCCTCGCCTTGAAAGCCCATAACGCCGCCTACACCATTCTCACGACGAACCGATCCGCCCTCAAGACGTTCGACCACGACCTCTCCTTCTCGGTCGACATCGCCGAGCCGCCCGTCTTCGTGCACGACGTCGAGATGCTCGACATCCTCCCCGCCGAAGAGCCGATCCACATCAAAAACCGCCGCACCTGGACCTGCGACAAGGCACCGACCCTCAAATATCGCAGGAGCCGCGCCTCCGACGGTCCCGCCTACGAACTGGTCGGCCTCGACGACCCCAAACGTCCCAACCGCTCGGCCCTCAAGCTCGCCTACTTCCCCCGCACCGGACTCTTCAAGGGATCCTTCTACCTTTACGCTTCAAACGCGTGCTGCACCGACAGGAAGCCCGTCGTCAAGAAATACAGGGCCGACGTCAAGGGCATCATGATCGACGCAACCGGCTACGGCAAGGCTTCGTGCAAAATCGGCAAGCGCACCTACGTCTGGCCCGTCACCGTCGAGTGAGTCCGCCCGAGCCGGAATCCCGGACGGCTTTCCACCTCCTTCAAAACGAAAAACGGATCAGCCGCCTGGCCGATCCGTTTTCTTCGTTTTGGAAAAACAATTTGGAGTTACCACGCGTAGTGCGCGAACGCCTTGTTGGCCGCAGCCATCTTGTGCACGTCGTCACGCTTCTTGATGACGTTGCCCTGGCCGAGGAACGCATCCGTGATTTCAGCCGCGACGGCGGCAGGCATGCCCATGCCGTGGCGCGCGGAGGCGTACGTGGTCATCCAGCGGAGCGCCAGCGAGAGCTGACGGACGGGATTGATTTCGACCGGAACCGGATACGTCGTACCGCCAACGCGGCGGGTCTTGACTTCCACTTTCGGCTTCATGTTCTCAATCGCCTGGGAGATGATCTCGATCGGCTCGGTGACCGGCGTCTTCTGATCGCCTTCACCCTTCGTGAACTTGGCAGGATCCTTCGCGACGGCTTCCTTGATCTTCTCGACGGCACCGTAGACAATCTTCTCGGCGGTCGTCTTCTTGCCATCCTTCATGATGACGCGGATGATGTGGGCGACCAGTTCGGAATTGAACTTCGGGTCGACGGAGACCCGCTTTTCGATCTTCTTAGAGCGTCTAGACATGGCTTATCCCTTACTTCTTCTCGTCCTTCTGATGCTTGACGCCGTACTTGGAGCGGCTGCGGTTGCGGCCGGCAACGCCGAGGGAGTCAAGAACGCCGCGCACGATGTGATAGCGGACGCCCGGAAGGTCCTTCACACGGCCACCGCGAACGAGCACCACGCTGTGCTCCTGCAGGTTGTGGCCTTCACCAGGGATATAGGCCGTCACTTCGACACCCGTCGTGAGGCGCACACGGGCAACCTTGCGGAGAGCGGAGTTCGGTTTCTTCGGGGTCATCGTCTTAACGACGAGACACACGCCGCGACGCTGCGGACACGCCTTCAGCGCGGGCGACTTCGAATGCGTAGCAAGGGGATGACGGCCCTTGCGAATCAGCTGATTGATGGTCGGCATGAATGTTGATTTCCTTGTTTTTCCAAAACAAGCGTTTATTATACCAAAACGGTTCCCTCTTGGCAAGTGCCCTTTTAATCTAAAATTTTCGGTCGCCCGCACCCCGATTTCCGCGCGCGAAGACCTTTTACAGCGTCTTCAGAAACGCCGTCAACGCGGCGCGCTCTTCGGCGGTCCATTCGCGGTCGCCGGAAGGCATGCGCGACAGCGCCGTTGCGATGTCGGTGGACGAAGCGTCGGACAAAAAGACGCGGCGGAGGCCGATGCCGCGCAGCGGCGTGACCTTGCGGTCTTCGTAGACCTTGTGTCCGCCGAGCACGGGCCCCTGATGGCAGGCGAGACAGTTCTTGCGGCGGAAAAGCGCAAAGCCGGCCTTCGCCTGTTCGTCGAGGGCATGGTCGTCGCCGCCCTGGAACCGGTCGAACGGACGCCCCGCCGACAGCAGCGTGCGCCCGTACTGCTCCAGCGCGTCCAGCAGATTCTCCCCTGTCAGGCCCGTCGGATAGACGCGCGCGAAGCCGGCGACGAGCTGCGAATCGGCCGCCAGGCGCGCGACGATCTCGTCAAGCGACCCGCCGCCGGCGTAGGTGCCGTCCGTCAGCATCAGCTTGGCCGCGTCGGTGAAATTCGTGAACGAGCCGTCGTGCAGGAAGCGCGTCGTCGCCGCCGCGTTGACGATGGGACGCGTCATGAAACGGCCGTGGATCTTGCCGTCCGACCCGCCCATGTTCAGCCAGTGGCAGGACGTGCAGGTCCGGCGCGAGGTCCGCGCCAGGCGCTTGTCGGCGAAGAGGTCTTCGCCGAGGCGCGCCGCCCCGGCCGAATGCGGCAGAATCGCGGGCAGCGGCATGAAATCCTTCGTGCCGTCGCCCGGCAGGCCGAGGCGGGCCAGTTCCGTCCGGTTGGCGGCAACCTGCGTGCGGCGGACCTGCCAACGGTAGATGCCGAACGCGGCCCAGCCGAGGAGCACGGCTCCGGCGACGACGGCACCCGTCCGCACGAGCTTGTTCGTGTCAAATTTCCTCATTCTTGCTTGTCCTCCCGTACGTCGTAGCGCTTCTTGCCCGTGCGAATCGCCTCGTAGACGGCCTTCTCTTCCGCGAGACGGCGCTGGTAGCGCGCCTCGCGCGCCCGGTCGGCGGCGCACGGCACGAAACCGTCCATGTCGGCGCGCGGCGTCGTCTTCAATCGTTCCTGGCCGGTCTTGATGATGGCGAGCGCCTCGTCGTAGGCCGGCTTGCCGCGGATCGGGTCGAGGATGCGCGAGCATTCCGGGCGGTCGAAGTCGAGCTGTTCGCGCTGCCGCGCGCCGTGCGAATTCGCGATGCGCACGCCCGCCAGCTTCTGGAGGCGTTCGCATTCATCGCGCGAAATGGGCATGCGGCCACCATAGTTGTCCGGCCAGGCGCACTCGTAGCACGGCCAATAGGGGGCGTTGAGGTCGATCCAGGTCAGCACGCGCGCGCGTTCCTCGTCCGTGAGCGCAACCCGGCCGTGGCCGTAGAGCGTCTTCGTGAGCCGGGACGCATGCGAGCCCCAGGAATAGGCGGGATAGATTTCGGCGCGTCCGCCGCCCGCGCACGTCACGTAGCCGCGCGCCCAGAGGTCCACATAGCTCGTGCAGAAGAACGCGCCGCGGTCGCCGCTGAGGTTGAGCTTTCTGCCCGCCTTCTTGCCGTAGTCGTGGCACGTCGCGCAATGCTTCGTCAACACGGGCTGGACCTCCTTCTGGAAGGAATAGAGGTGCGCAGGCGTGCCCTTCTCGAGGCCGGCCAGCGTGTAGGAACCATCGAGCTTGGACGGCGCACGCCCCATCGCGAGCGGTTTTCCTTCCATTTTCGGCACATCGCCCACGCGGTTTTCATGACAACCGACGCAGCCATAGGTTTCGCCGGGCTGCACGTAGGCGCCCGAGCGCATGGACTGCACCATCTTGCCTTCCGCGTCGAGCGCCTGGAAGTAGACGTACGTGTTGCCGGGCACTTCGAAATACGCGCTGCCATCCGCCTCCACGGGCACCGTGCCGAGGATGCGCTTGTTCTCGAAGGAGTGCCAGTTCATCGCGCAGGCCTCTTCGCCGTGGCCGAACCAGCCGCTTGTGCCGATCCAGCTGCGCTTCTCCGGACTCTCCACGATGCGGAGCGCCTTGATGGCGCCCGGCTTGACGCCGTCCATGTGCGTGCCGACGTAGACATTCTGAACGTAGAAGTAGCCCGTGGCGTTCGGCGCCTCGAAATTGCGCTGTTCGCTCTGAACGACCGGCTTTTTCCGCGCGCGGAGCGGCATCGGGGTGTGGCAGCCCGGCGCTTCGCAGTGGAACATCACCTCATTGCCGTGAAGGTCGAGGTAGACGAGACCCGTTTCCTCGCCCCGGCCCGTCTGGCGGGTGCAGAGGAAGTGTTCGTCGTCGAGGGGGTACGGGTCGGCATATTTGCACTTCAGGCCCCTCGTCGAGTCGAAATCCTCGCCGTCCGTATGGATGCGGTTGATGTAGTCCGCCGGCCAGGTGCGCAGCACGGGTTCGCGTCCGTCCACGCCCTTCGCACGGTCGATCAGGCCGAGCGCGCCCCAGGGACGGTCGTGGCAGCTGCCGAGCTGGGCGATGACCTGCGAGGCCCGCGACAGGCCGCGCGCGTTGATCACGCCGCCCGGGCTCGTCGTGTTGTTGCCCCAGTAGATCGCATGGCGCGTACCGTCGGGGTTGCACACCCAGAGCCCTTGCGCGTCGCCGAAGTTGCGGTCCACATATTCCCAGCGGTCGTACACGATGCGGCCGTCGGAGAGGACGGAGGCATGGCCTTCGAAGAGGGTCGACTTGCCGATCTGGTGGATATTCGCGCCGTCGGCTTCCATCCGGAAGAGATTCGCCATGATATGGCGGTTGCACATGCAGTACTTCGGTTCGCGCGTCGAGCTGAAGACGATGCGGCCGTCGGGCAGCCACACCGGGTCGATGTCGCTCACGCCCTTCGCGGCCGTCAGCTGGCGGAGCCGCGAGCCGTCCGCCTCGATCGCGTAGATATGGTAGTCGTCCGCACGCCCCGCGCGCATCGAGAAGACGATGCGCTTGCCGTCGTAGTCCACCTCGGGGTCGCGCACGGTGCGCCCCGGCGCCATCGGCACGATGTCGCGCGTCTGGCCCGTCTTCACGTCGAGCGCCTCCAGTGCGCCTTGCGTCGCGTAGCTGTGCTCGTTGATTTCGCCGCACTGGAAGATCGTCGCCGTGTTGTGGTGGTCGGCTCGCCACATTTCGTGCGTCGTATAGAGGATTTCGTGCGCATTGACGATCGGATTCTGCTTGACGAGCATCTCGACGAGCCGGGCGTCGAACGTCTCGGCGTCGACGCCGCCCGAACGCATCTTCTCGAGTTCCGCCGTAAAAGCGGCAGCCGGATAGTCCGGAAACTTCTCGCCGAGCTCCTTGACGGCCGCCAGGGCGTTCGCGATGCGTTCGGGCGGCGCCTTCGGTCCCAGTTCGCGGCGCCGCTGGTCGAAATCGTCCTTCAGCACCTCTCCTTCGCACACGACATCGTCCAGCGTCAGGTGGCTCCAGCCGCCCGTGCCGTCGTCCGCCACGCGGAAGAAGACCTCGCGTCCGACGGCCTTCGGCACGTTCCAGGTGGTCGGGTACATCGTCTCGATGTCGCGTCCCTTCGCCCGCGCATAGGTCTCGCCCGTCTGGCGGTCGATCAATTGAAACTCGTTGTCATGGCTGCCGCCGCCGATCTTGAACGTGATCGTGGGCGAGGACAGTTTGATGAGCGGACTTTCCACCCACCCGGTCTGCCTGTCGGCGGATTCATGGCGCGCGTTCTCGAGCGTCGTCAGGAAGAATTTGCCGCCCTTCGTATAGGGCTTGCCGCTGTTGAACTCGCGCGCCCGGTCGGAGACGGCCATCTCGAACGCACCGCGCGTGATCTGCCAGCCCTGGAGATCGCCCGTTTCGAAGTCGTAGGCGATTTTCGCCGCAGCGCCATCCAGCGCCGCCAGACCGGCCAGCGCCGCGCAGACGCCTTTCAGACAAGAAGCCGGAT